>NZ_AMZS01000036.1:0-426 GCF_000314615.1 Acinetobacter sp. WC-323 | reverse complement strand
ATAAACTCGGTACTTCAGAAGCTAATCTGACTACTCTAGAAGTCGATGAGATCATCTTGACCATGCGTGAAATTGCACTTCAATTTAGTCAAATTGCGCAGCGCCTGTATCCCCATCAAATTCGAGAATCTACCCTACAGATGATTCAATCACGGATTCAACAGAATATTGATTTTTTAACTGAAACCTAAGCGTAAATATAAACTAAGCGCCAACCATCAACTGCAAATAGACTTTGATATAGTTAGTCGCTACATAATCTGTAGAACCTGTGAATTAGCTCTCTTTATAATCACGAATATTAGATGGATCACCGCCAAGATATATTCTGCAAACGTGAAATCACTACATCCAGATCGAAAATCACTAAGAAAAAACTGTCACCAAAAAAAGGTCTGCACTATGGATAGATGCAGACCAAACTCT
>NZ_AMZS01000035.1:0-508686 GCF_000314615.1 Acinetobacter sp. WC-323 | reverse complement strand
AGAAGCCTACACACAAAATCTACCGCACAACCAATTGGCCCGCATATAACCGAGCACTCATTAATCGCGGAAATATTGCCCTTTGGTTTGATCCTGCTACGCAATGGTATGCTCCATCAAAAGGCAAACAAGGGCGAAATCAAACCTACTCCGACGCAGCCATCCAATGCTGCTTAATGATTAAATCCTTATTCCGTCTATCTTTACGTATGGTCACTGGCTTTGTGCAAAGTCTGATTAAACTTTGCGGATTAAATTGGACCGCACCAGATTACAGTACGCTTTGTAGAAGACAAAAGCATATTGATATTGCAATCAGCTACCAAAAAAGTAGCGATGGGCTGCATCTACTCGTAGACTCTACAGGGATGAAGTTTCTAGGTGAGGGCGAATGGAAACGCAAGAAACATGGAGCTGAATATCGTCGCCAATGGCGTAAACTACATATTGGTATAGATGCCAAAACCCTACAAATACGCGCTATTCAGCTCACAACCAATAATGTCTGTGATTCACAGGTGCTTGGTGATTTACTTAATCAGATTCCACAAGATGAGCAGATTGACTCTGTTTATACCGATGGAGCTTATGACACCAAGCAATGCCGTCAGGTCATTGCAGATCGGCAAGCACATGCGGTGATTCCACCTAGAAAAAATGCGAAACCATGGAAAGATACAAAGAGTAGCTCGCTAGAGCGAAATGAATTACTTCGAACAATTAAACGTTTAGGTAGGACACTATGGAAAAAATGGTCAGGCTATCATCGCCGAAGTTTGGTTGAGACTAAAATGCACTGCATCAAATTATTAAGAGATAAACTCAGTGCAAGGAGCTTTGATAGCCAAGTCAATGAGGTTCATGCACGTGTAGCAGTCCTCAACAGATTTACGGAATTAGGTCGACCACTTACCCAAGTTACGCCTTAAATTTGGCTCAATTAGGGGCGCTTTGCCTTTCAAATCTTTGTGCAACAAAGCCATTTTTGATATAAACCACACTGTTTACAAATCCATCTTTTCATAGCTCAATTTTGGAATTACCATGCTTAGTTTCTGAATAGTATTAATATACCTTCGTAAATATTAAGGAACTTGGATGTTGCACCATTCCTTCTCACCACCTCATTATTTATAATTCTGAGGAGAAGTAGCATCATCAAAAAACTTAAAAATTGAACAAAAATCCTGATAAGTCTGTAAGGGTTAAACTACATCAGACAACTAAAAATCAAATCTTGAGTTACATTTAAATATCTATAATTTTCTAAGCCTTATATATCGCTCCACCGTTAAAAACACTTTGAAGTTTTCTTTTTTTTAAAGTTCCACAAGCTATAAAATATAAAATACAGAAAAATTAAAAATTATTTTGCATATCGACATGTCATCTATTTCCTACACCTATCCAAGCCTAAGACTTCAAAAAGATGATCCAATCCAACAATAAATTCATACAAGCCCGATAAAAACATCATCCTATTTTCACTATGCTCTGATCTGGATTTAACGTGTTTATTGATTGTGTATAGGAAGTTTCATTATGAGAAAAGTTTTATTGGCCTTAGGCTATTTGATTGCAACACCAGCTTTTGCAAGCTCAAGCGGAGAAATTACTTTTTCCGGTTTAATCATTGAAGAAACAAGTTGTCAGGTCATTACAATCCATAAGATGGTAAAACCAGATTGCTTTCACAATGGTGATGCCGTAGCAATCAGGGAGATCCTTTCCCAAGCCCAGCTCGAATATTTAGATCAAGATAAAAATCTGGCAGTGATGCAACTTACTTATCATTAAACCAGTTGTCTCATTTAAAAATTATTTTTCTTTTGCAATATAAGTATCAACCGCTTGATTCAAGGTCATGACCACCTGAATCAGATGGTCGGTTAATTTCTGAATCTCATGAAAGTCGACTTGCTGTTCACAGGCTTGTTGCAATTCACGACAAAGCTTTTCAATCTCCAAAGCACCAATAATTTGAGCTGCACCTGCCAGTCGATGAAAAGAATGGCCTAGAGCCAGTGTATCCTGCGTTTTAACCGCTTGTTTGACCTGATCAAGATCTTTTATATTTTCATCGCGGGTTGTGGTTAATAACTTTTCTAATAGTTGCTGATCAGCTTGAACCAGTTGTTGTAATGCATCTAAGTCAATAAGCTGTTCTAATGAAGATGCATTTTCAAGAGGGTGATGACTCTGACGGGCGACCTTATTGAGCAGACTTTCTAACTGCGTTAAACGTAAGGGTTTAAATAAACAATCATCCATTCCTGCTGCTAGACAACGGGCTTTCTCTTCAGGTTGAGCATTTGCCGTCAGGCCAAAAATTGTAACCGCTCTTGTTTGATCTTGGCGTAAATGCCGGGTTAAGGTGATCCCATCCATGATCGGCATATTGCAATCGGTAATGACCAGATCAAAGTCATCTTCCTGCCATTGCTTTAAGGCTTGGTCTCCATTCTCTGCTTCTACAACCTTATGACCTAAACGTTCAAGCTGAGACTTCAACAACAATCGGTTGGCAGGATGATCGTCGACCGCCAGAATATGTAATGGCTGAATTTGCTTAATCACCTCGGCAATCGGCTCAACCGATTCATGCATTCGCTGACGATGCTCAACCGGAATATGTACCGTAATATGAGTGCCCTTGCCTAACTCACTATGCAAGATAATGACCCCGCCCATCATCTTCACCAGTTGAGAACAGATCGCTAACCCTAAGCCAGTCCCGGTTTGCAGCTTACCCGCCTCAGACTGTTTGTAGGGTGCAAATATTTTTTCCTGATCTTTCTCAGCAATTCCAATACCGGTATCGGAAACCTGCATTTCCAATACCGCCGTGTGCTCGTTCTTTCTCAGAAATTTCACCTGCACGTCAACCGAACCTTGCTCGGTAAATTTGATTGCATTGCTAATAAAATTGGAAAGAACCTGATGCAAGCGTAGGGAATCAACAAAGATTTCATCGGGATGTAAGATATCGATATGGCTATAAAGGGTTAGATTTTTCTGACGTGCCAAGCCGTCAAATACGCGCACGATCGGTGTAATCAATTCGTTAAAAGGCGTCCATTTAGGCGCCAGTTCAAGCTCACCAGATTCAATTTTAGCCATATCCAGAATTTCACCAACCAGTCCCATAAGGGATTGGGCTGACTCATAAGCAACCTGGATGGCCTCTCTGTCCGTTTGGGAAAAGCTTTTATTGGTCACCGTCAATTCTAACAAACCAATAATGGCACTGATCGGTGTACGGATTTCATGACTCATTGTCGCGAGGAACGTACTTTTGGTACGGTTCGTCTGTTCCGCTTTCTCTCTGGCTGAAGATAACTCGCTCAGAAGATACTCATGCTCGGTAATATCTTGCCAGCTGCAGATCAGTCCATTGACTGCGCCATGAATATCCTCATAAGGAACGGCCTGATGCATAATCACCCGTGCTTCTTCACCATTACTTATGGTATATCGATGCCTATGGAATGAATGCCCTTGAGGATGATTCAGGATTTCCTTTAAATTGGAATAAATCGTATATAACGGATGTGTGGATGAAGTGAGCGCCTGTTTATCCAGATCAGTCACATCCAGCTTAAAAAAATCGGTCCATGCCTGATTGTGGTTAAGGATATTTCCCTCACGATCAATTACATAAACTGGCACAAGCATACTATTAAATAATGTTTCTCTAAACACGATTTGTTCTTGTAGTTGTGTTTGGGTCTTCTTGCGTCGGGCAATCTCTTGGCGTAAGTAATAATTCCAGAATAGAGAGGTCAGGACCAAAGCCACAAAAATGCCTGCTAACCAATAAAACTCTTTACGATAAACGGTCCAAGTATCTAATTTGACATCCGGCGTTCCTTGCCATTTATTGGCAATGATCGAGATATCTCGAGGTGAGATGTCTGCCAGAGCTTTATTCAATATGCTATAGAGTTGCGGTTCGTCACGGCGTACAGCAAAGCCCATCTGTGAAGGAACATCGCCTATTCTTGACGCAATCTTAAGTTCGCCCCGAAAAAAGCGATCAATCATGTAGTTGGCACCCATCAGGTTATGAACCGCCCCATCAACTTTATTCTCTTTCACCCATTGCATGGCCAAACTGGCATTATCAGCTTTGACCAATTCAATTTGCGGATATTCTTTTTTTAACCACTGCCATAAAGAATTATCAGAAGTGATGGCTAAGGTTTTAATTTCAGAGAGTGACGTTGGGGCTGTGGCACTATTATTTACAATCAATACAAAGGGTGGATGCACATAAGGCCGTGTAAAGATTAACTGCTTGTCCCGCTCATCGCTATAACTCATCGCAGCAATAAAATCAGCCTTTTTCTGTTTCACCAGTTCAAACATATCTGCAACGGATGTCGCTTCGATCACTTTGAAATTTAAACCGGTTCTTAAGTGAATCAAGCGTAATAGATCTGCCCCAACACCATAAAACTGCCCATTTTCATCAAACATGGTAAAGGGTGCATATAAAGGATTAATCACCACCCGTATTTCAGGGTTCTGCTCTAACCAACGCTGCTCTTTCGCCGTTAAAGTAAATGAAGGCTGAGATTTCCATAATGCTTCGGCCTGACTCCACTGACTGGTAATGGCTTTATGCTGAACCAGTGTCACTGCCTTTAAAACGGTATTTACAACGTGCTGAAGCGGCTGATCTTGTTCTCGAAATACGAAATGAGGCCCCGTAATCTGGTCTGTCGACACCACATCGGTAATGGACAGTAAATTGGCGTAATTACGCTCAATCAGAAAACTGGTTTCGGTAAGATTCCCAATGAAATAATCATTTTCACCAAAGGCCACAGAGGATAAGGCAACTGGGGCAAATGCATAACGGGTTATTTTTGCTTTGGGATAATATGTTTTTACCCAGTCATCGCTCAAATAACCTTGCGGCATTGCTATTTTTACATCTGTGCTGTCTGTTAAGGCCGAGGCCAAAGGCATATTACGGCTTACAAAAGCAATATAAGAGGGATTAAATGGCTGACTCGTGATCAGATGATCCGCTTGTTTAAAATTTTTATTACCATAGTCGATAAACATATCGACCTGCCCTTGTTCAAGGCCTTTTAGCGCAGCAGTTCTATCTGCATAACGTAACACCTTGATCCGTAAACCTAATGAATACGCAACCAAAAGGCTGTAATCAGCAGCAATACCCTCCCATACACCAGATTCCGTCACCAAATCAAAAGGGGGTTTTTCAGGGGCATAAACTGCAACCGAAATTTCTCTTTTTCTACCTAACCAGTGCCAGTCACTGTCTGATAATTCAAATTTAACCTGAGGCAGTGGTTCCCGACTGAAAATATTCATGGATTGAGGATTTTGTGCCCATGTACTGCCCACCATCAAATAAGACAGAATGCAACCGAAGAACCAGCGCTTAGGCATAAGCATACTTAACCTAAATTATTTCTTTGAACAAAGTCATATAGTTCCATCATATTTTTTAATTCCAGCTTTTCCATCAAACGGCGTTTATAAGTACTGACTGTCTTGTCACTGATATGCATCAGCGTTGCAATATCAATGACTTTCTCACCTTTGGCCAAAAAATTTAAGACTTGTAACTCTTTGGCTGAAAGTCCCGCAATTCTCTCTTTGTCACCAATCGAGTTGTTGGTTGCGGCTTCATAACGCGCAAGACTACGTGGAAAATAACCATAGCCACTTCTCAGCACGCGGATTGCATCATGCAGTTCTGTAAGCTGATTTTTTTTACTAATAAAACCATCGGCACCGGCACTGGCGCAGCGCTTGATGTAATGATCGTCATCTTTACCACTCAACACCAGCATGCCACCTTTATAGTCATTCTTGCGTAAGCGTTGCACCACATCGATTCCATTCATGGATGGAATATCAATATCAATTACCACTAAATCAGGAACGAGTTGCTTTATCAGTGACATTGCTTCCAGTCCATCGCCAGCTTCTGCAATAACGGTCATACCTTCTTTTTCAAGAAGCATTCGAACTGCCATACGGGCAACTGGATGGTCATCTACAATTAAAGCGTTTCGCATATCGTTCCTTAAAATAAGTCCCGTCAACCCGACATAAATCGATGAGTAACTATTTATATATTATAATACCAAGCCTACTACATCCCACAATTCAAGGTTATAGTCGATCTACTATATCTCCGTCATTTTAACACTACTTTTAAATCAGGTTTATCTGATATCGAATAAAAATAAAGCAGTTCATAATTCTTTCTAACATAGATTGTTAGCACACAAGCCTAGTTTATGAACAAAAATATCGAACATCAGGATTACCTCGCCCGCTTTGTTTTAAATCTGGCGAATATTATTTCATGGCTGGTTATTGCTATTGTCGTTATTTGTCTTTTTTATCTCTTAGCCCTGAAATATCAACTTGTACCCGCCTGTATGTATATTTCAGATTAAAGTCACTCTTCATCTTAAGCATATCAGTAACATTACTGGTTTTATAGGGTTCACCAAGCCCTATAAACTGCCCCCCATAGCAATATTTTGGGGGCTTTTTTATGCTTTTCCATATCTCATTAAAATTTTCAACAAGCAGGAAGACTAAAATAAAACTATCATTATGAAATAGAAGGATATTCTAAAAAAATATATTTAATATGAGGCAGGAATAGCTGAGGTTACATACAAAAAGATTTGGGCTAGAATCAGTCATAGGCAACAAGAATATAAAAATAAACGCTCAGGAAGATCAATAAAGCTGTTGCCAGACATAAACATGTATCGATATTACAAAAACTTTTCAGGAATTTTATTAGATCCATTAATCTCTTCCTCTATTACTCGCAACAATCAAACGTCACTCCGAGCAATCATTTTCAGCTTCTATTTTAGTTAAAACACCCTGAGCCTGTCACAGGATTGCGGTTCATACTGTATCGCTAACACCGCCATTATCATCAATACCACTAGCAAAATCGCAGCTGAAATGCTCAAAAGTTCAGTCCATGCTGCAATACTTGACAGTAAAAATACAACGGCGAGTATCCAGCCTGAACCTCGATTTAACATTCAATCACCTTGATTTATTGATAGCTTCATCAATAAAATTATCTTAGGTTCAAACCGCGGATACTGTCATTCAAACAAGATTTAATGGTAGGGACAATATGAAGTTTTTGTAGTCAATAGACTACATCGGTGTTTTTAAGAGCGGCTAAAAGAGATACGTTCTTTAGTAATGAAAAAGGCATCCTGTGATGCCTTTGATTTAAAACGGGTTGCGGGTTATAGCGGCTTAGGCCGTCTTATCCAGTTTATTTATAATTAACCAGTATGGTTGCTTGTGCATTTAACACCCCCGGTTTAACCGGTAAATTATCCAGCTTGTGGTAACGGGCCAGAAACCTTTTCGATACTGAGGGATTGACTCCGCCCGGCAATATTCCCAATACTCCCGTCGTATTATGAGTGATGACCCTTGCACCATTGTCATCATAAACAGCAACACCTACATTTTTGGTTTCAGGCACGGTATTGGTCAGCACATCTGAACGCACATTCAATGGTGCATTGTTATCCATCATGGTATACATCAGCTGCTTACCAGCATCAGCAGAACCACAACGGACAGTGACATTAAAACTGACCCCACCGATCTCCTCACCTGCTGATTTTAAATTTCCAGCGGGGACCTCCGGTAGCTGCACGGTTTGACTGTTCACCGAACAACTCTCGGCCAGCGATGGTTTGATATTTAAAGTGATATACGCTTTTTGACTACCAGATAGGACTATATATCCATCTGGATTAGACCAATTAACAAAAAGGGATGACATTAATAGCCCTAAATCGATTGAAATATTATTAATTTCTTCTTTAGGACCAGAGATCGGTGCCCCTGATGAATGAAAAAAGCCAATGTGAATTGAATCCACCTGAATGCCCTGATTAAGGGCTGAAAGTCCTTGAAATATATGGGTTGAAGATTGGACCGGTGAAGAGTTTGCTCCATCTTCACGTGCTATCTTAAAATAAATATAACCATATTTATTTAAAAACTCTGAGCCGGTTCCTTTCAATCCATAATAAGTTTTTCCCTCTGAAGTGACAGACCAGCTAAAATCAATATTCGCACTTTCATTAAATCTAAACCTTAATTCCCTCATATTTAAATCCCCCACAGATACTGGTCCTGGTGCTGCATCATCACATTTATTCAATTCCGGACTCTTCAACACTCGAGCGAAACTCGCTATCCCCTGACTATTACTCATACTAAAAAGGGTTCCATAGCTACTTCCTGCAACTAAATTATTATTAGGATTATAATTACACGAATAAGATTCAACAGCATAAGCAGATATCGTTTGAAAAGTAATCCATACTAAAAAAAAGATAGTTTTAAACTTCATTACTTACACTCCACAGCAAGCAGCTGCACGCTTTTAGGCTGCTTTTGCTCAGACATTTGTTTATGCGGTAGTTCGATAACACAGCGTTGCTGTTCTTGCGTACCCCACTGTACCCACAGTTGCTCTTTGAGCAGTCCAGCATTTTCAATAAATAGCTGATTAGACTGACCAAACATTCCTGCAACCTGTCCACCTTCGGTTATGGCCTGTACCCCAATCGGAATCTGTTTATTACCATCAGGGACAGTCACCTCGAGTAAAATATTTGAGGTTTTTTCGACATCAAATTTAACCAAAGTCGAGCTAAAGCGTCGTGGTATTACTTCGGACTGGTTTGCTTTAATATTGACATCCAGCTCTAGATCCTTGATATCAATCGCAATGCGATTACTGGCATACGGAGTGAGATTGGCATAAATTGCATTACCCCAATAATCCAGCTTTGTACCCCATGCATTCATGACGCTAGCACCTTTGGCACCCTTGGCATGAATGATGGTATAGGTATCGGAGATTTGATTGGTCGCGGTAATGCCGTGTGGATGGGCAACCAAGGCACCTCGGGCATTAAATCCATACTGGCTTTGTGTATTGCTTTTTCCAACAACCGCCCCTAACTGTATAGAAGGCAGGTTATAGTTCAGATTGGCTGAAATGGAAGAGTTACGCTCGGTAAAATCATTCCAGTTGTGGCTGGTATTGATCGCATAGCCAATTTGATTATATTCACCGGCAACGCCAGAAAAACCTAGAGATGCATTGGTCGGACGTCCAGCAGTATCGGCATGCTGTACATTCGATTGAATATTGGTCCGATGTTCGGCCCATGACAACGGCAGTGACAGGCTCAGATTAAAGCGCTGCTCTTTTTCTGTTTGTCCCAGATAGTTCTTTTTATCATTGCGCGAATATCCGAGTGAATAACTCAGTTTTTTCCAGCGATTATTATAAGAAAAACCATACTGGATAATATCCTGGTCACTGTTCCAGTAATTGCTTTTTAAAAGGTTCACTGACACTGCGCCCAGTTCTGACCGAGCAAAACTTTTATTCAGACTCAAACTCATTTGCTGTTTTAAATTATAGGATAAAAAGAAATTATCCAGCTGGTCCTGATCCAGCTCATCGTAATTCTGCAACGACATTATGCTGTTCAAGGTCAGAAATTTCGGGTCCTGATATTGCGCCGAGGCATACAGGGAAAGCTGGGATGCCGTAAGGTTATATTGATAGTCCAGTTTGTACTTTTGACCGATCTGGTTATGCTGGGCCAGATTGGCCTTGGAATGTTCCAGATCTAACCGAAAGCCACCCAGACGGTTACCATGTCCAAAACCAAGTAGATAGTTTTGATAACGATCACTGATATTTGCTCCGGTATACAAACTTAGATAGTTATTAACCCCATATTCACTACTAAGCTGCCCTACATAGGTATCTGACAGTTGATTTCCAAGTTGATAGCGACCAGATGCAACACTATAGTTTAGTTGCCCTGCGCGAATCAGGTTCATATTACTTTGTAAAGGCATGATAAAACTGCGTTTTTCTCCGCCGTTTTCAGTAATTTGTACAGTCAAGTCACCACTACTTCCCACCGTAAGATCATTAAATTCAAACTCGCCTGCGGGAACAGTACGTTCATAGATTTTTTGCCCGTTCTGGAATACCGAAACCAAGGCATTGGTATTGGCAATACTGCGAATGACCGGCGCATAATTACGCTGTGACCACGGTAGCATATTTAGATCGGTCGCCAGTTGCAGACCACGAATTTTGGCAGAACTTAACCCATACGCCTGGGTATTAAACTCCCCTGCGGTAACACGTGCATTGAGTGGGATTACATCGGTCGAGATGGTGTTGAGATAGGAACGATAACGGGACAGATCCGAACCATTGGATTCAAAACTCCCCGCATGACGCACATTAAACCGGGCAAGATTAAGCCCCCCACTCAGACTCAAATAATTGTTTGTCGTTTCTTTTGCACCTTCGGTCTTATTGGTATATCGATTAAAATCGTAACCGATAAATGCAGAGCTTACCCCCTGATCATAGGCATCAGGAGCAATATATCCACGTGGGCGCTGGTTAATAATCGTTAGCGGTAAAGACAGATTTAGCATCAACTCCGCCATATCCAGATCATAATATGCATCTGGACTCAGGTCTTTAATCACCAGACAGTCTTTTTTAGGCAATTTCTCTAAAATTTCAGGACGTAAATCTAGTCGTTGCAATAATTGCTCATCAATACATAGCACTGCGGTCAGATTGGCATCGAGATGATCAAACTTTAAATTCAGGGTACCTAATGAACGCTCATGATTGATCGAGGTATTGAATGAATAAGTCCCAACTGCCACGCCGTTGCTTTGTCTGAAAAAATTTAAATCGATATCCTGATTCTGGCGACCAAACAAGGACCGCGCATCAAAACTATAAAGGCGTTCAGACGGTACAGCTTTAGCCTGTAGTTGTTCGGTCTGTACTTCATGTTGTGCCGCATAACAATATTTTGCAAGCAAGAAAAACACCACACTCGACTTTAACACCAGTCTCATGATTAATTCTCTTGGGTTGAAGAAACAAATGATGCTGGCGTAGCTGTGCTTAAATCAGCTGTATGCGCAACACTGCCGCCATAGTCATTAATCAACAGATAACTGGCTTGGGTTGGATGAAAATTGAGCTTGGGTTTGATGGTCTCCATCGCAAACGGTGCTACCATCAACGGTTCGTTATAGGCGAACTGTTGTTTGGCATTTTTGAAATCGACATGCTCAAAATTGATATAGTAAGGTGAAGGATTATAAATTTTGATCGCTTTGGTGGCTGTATCGTATTGAAAACGCAAAGATGAAAATGCTTTTTGCTGGGTTATGTCGAGTTTTTCAGGACGATAAAACAGCTTGATCCGGGTACGGATAGATACCATTAACTTATTGGCTGCCTGATTTTCTTGCTGCTGAACAGTGGCTGGAATATCCAGGATATTAAACCAGTACACACTTTCCCGATCCTGAGGTAACGTTTTGGTATCTTTCTGAATCAGACGGATCATTTGACCTTTTCTTGCTTCAATCCTGGTTAGCGGTGGCGTTAAAATAAATGGTACTTCTCCCGCTTCAGGAATGATCTTCGGATCACCATTGTCCAGCCAGGCCTGAATCATGGCAGGCTTGTCTGACGAGTTAGTTAACTGCACTGTTGTAGTCTGCTGACTGGCAGGAAATATGATACGTGTACCGGTAATTGTTACACCTGCAAAACTGGATGATGCCAAACAACACATCAACACTGTTGCCAATTTACACACCTGAAAATACTTAGACATATCTTTACTCCACCAATTCAACAGACTTCAACACGCAAGGCAAATAAAATAATTATTTATAGAAAATGCTATAACGTACAGAAGCTTCAACATTTCCCTTTACAGTTGTATCTGTCGCGTAGTAACGGGCAAAATATTTATAGTCTGCAGTGTTTGTATCTTTCGGGTCTACTACTCTAGTCGTTGTGATTTGTGTATTTGCCGGTTCATTCAGATCAATTACTGTTTTATTACTATTCACTAATTGAATATCGACTTTATCTGCTTTATCGGTAGAAGCCTTATTAATTAATCGGCCTTCAGTATTTACTTTGGTCGATTCTGCCTCAAAATAAGGCGTGGCAATCTTTGTCGCCCCCCCAACCGTAGCACTACAACCCGCTCCGGTTAACCTGATGGTAAATGGCGTATCACCTGCGACCTCATCTGCATTTGCTAATGAAGCAATATTCATGGTCGGTAAAGTTAACGAACCATTAGCTGCACCACCATTAACAGTGGCATCGCAGGTACCATCTACCAATGTACCGGTAAAGTTGATGGTTCCAGTTGGTTCAGCAAATGCGGTTGATACGGCACCAAGCATCAATACTGCAAGACCTAAGTTTAATTTTTTCATTTCAGATTCCTCTCGTTTAAAAAACTAAAATTACACTTAATAATCACTCCACAGATTGATCGCAATAATTAACACGACGTTTATCCTGTAACGATGACCTGCTGAATGCATATGTGTAGGAGGATTATTCCTGAGCTTTCATTTAATCTATGCCATATGACTATGATTCCAATGTAAGGCTTAAACATTTAATGTGTAATTCACACCCTACAAAAAAGTTTTTTACATTAAAAACAAAAAAAATAAGAAATTATAAAATCAATACAAACAAATGATTTTCCATTATTTTTACAGCAAATTTAGCAAATTAATAAAACAAAAAATCCTTATAAAAATAAAACATTATTAAGAACAAAAAATTATTGTAAACCTTTTCTTAAAATCAGATAAAAATTATTATACAAAAACAAAATCCATTTATTCATTCTTATTTACGGAATCATCTCTTAATGAAAAAACTCAACTTATCAATTATTGCTTTAACCCTGTTCTGCTCACCGACCTATGCAAATACCGATCCGTTAAAAGGATGTACTGCCAAAAAACGTAATATTGAAATACAACTCAAACATGCAATGTTGAGAGGAAATAAGCATGAAATACAAGGTCTGGAAAATGCACTTCACCAGAATATAAACAACTGTGATGATGCGGACCTAAAAGCGCAAAGAACGCAGAAAGTCTTAGAAAAACAAAGGAAAGTCGAAAAATTAAAAGTGGAACTTCAACAGCAACTTGCTCAGGGGGATCAGAGTAAAATACTGAAAAAACAAAACAAACTTAGCAAAGCACAAGATGAACTCAAGCAAGCCAGAAACGAGCTAGAACGCTAAAACTATGGACTTTTTCAAACCCTTTAAAGGTTGATGTCATCCTTTTACTACACCGACACCATATAAAGATGTCATCTCTATCATCTTTCGCTGCTAGGCAAGAACTATCCAATTTGGCACCATGTTGAGTAATGAATCAGAAAGTATATTTCCCAAATATCCTATACTTTCTGGTTCATTTTCTCTCCTTTTAAGTAGGACTTCCCCTCCTACTTTTTTTTACCCCGTTTTTCTCACGGGGTTTTTTTCATTTTATATAACGATAATATTGGCTTAATGCCAGACTATTTTAATTTAATATCACCTTATTCATCTTATCTATCATTCATCCAAATATGACATCAGGATCATCTTTCGGGGACACTACATTAAAAAGCATTCTGCCATAATCAATCTTCACCATGACAATAGCAGATTTCTCAAAGGATTAAGAGGGCAATATGGAATTTTCCTTGTATATGATATTTATCGTCGCGTGTATAACACTATGGGTACTATTTAATATTTTTATTTATTATTATTTTCTGAATATCGACAAACCTAAAAAACAAAATAAATCCTGAATTAAAATAACCGGGCAGCTAAGCAGTCAATTTTAGTTACCCGGATTCTTTACAGTTCTTTAATATTCAAAATACTTTTTTATATTTCCCATCTTATATTACGCTCAAGTCGTTGCCGCCCTACAGGATTGTCAGGAATATATAACGCTTGAATCATCCTTTTCTGATTATAACTCCAAGTAAACTTGACAGTTAGCTTAGCTCCATTGATCAACAGCGTTTTGGAAGCTCTTCATCAAATTTAATCGTATCAGGCTCATTGTTATGCAAAAGAAATTTCTGTTATCCATGTTATCTGCAGCAACTTTATTAGTGGCAGCTTTTACCGTGCCTCAGTATAGCCATTCAGAACAACAGATGCAGATAGAGCAGAACACAGGGAGAACTATCCAGAAGATATTTGATGAAACCCGTACCCATGGCGTCATTATCATTCAGGATAAAGAGAAGATTTTGGTCTATGGCAATAATTTAAACCGGGCAGAAACGGCCTATGTACCCGCCTCTACGTTTAAGCTACTGAATGCTTTAATTGGTCTGGAAAACAACAAAGTCACCCCTACAGAAATTTTTAAATGGGATGGCCAGAAAAAAAGTCTGCCAGCATGGGAAAAAGACATGACACTGGGCGAAGGAATGAAAGTTTCCAATGTGCCTTTATATCAAGAACTGGCACGCCGTATTGGCCTGGAGTTGATGCAAAATGGAGTGCAACTTGCAAATTTTGGCAATACGGATATTGGCAATAAAGTCGATGATTTTTGGCTGGTGGGTCCCTTAACAGTTACTCCGATCCAGGAGGCAAATTTTGCATATCGACTTGCGTATAAAACTTTACCCTTTAAGCCAGCAGTACAAGATGAAGTGCAAAAAATGGCGTTTATAGAACGGCGCAATGGTAAAAAGATCTATGGTAAAACTGGATTGGGAAAAGATGGAGATACACAGGTTGGCTGGTTAACGGGCTGGGTTGAACAGCCCAATGGCGATAAAATTGCATTTTCTTTAAATATGGAAATTCAGCCAGACCTCCCTTACACGATTCGCAATCAAGTAACCTATAAAGTTCTAGAGCTGCTTGGTATCTTATAATTTCTATAAACTCAATCTCAGGAAAAGCTGATGTTGTACTTTAAGCTTAAATAACATCAGTTTGGATTAACTTATGTTGAAAGCCCTACTCTTGATTACTTGTCTATGTTGTTCTGGCTTTACGCAAGCGATGGATCATCAATTGGTTAGTTTAATCAATCAACGCCTGTCCTTGATGAAAGATGTTGCAGGTAATAAAGCCATTCACCATCAAGCTATAGAAGACTTGTCTCAAGAAGAAAAAGTTCTTGAAGCAACTTTAAATCAGGCCGCAGAGCGAGGAATTGAAGCATCTTCGATACGAGCTTTTATTATCGCTCAAATGGATGCCGCAAAAGCAATTCAATATCGTTATCGTGCAGATTGGCTGGCACAACCAGAAGAGAACTGGCAGCCAGAAGAGCTAAATCGGGTTCGTACCAATATATCGAAACTGTCTTCTGAGATTATAGATAGCATTGCAGATGAACTATATAAAAAAGGCAATCTGAATCATTATTCAGATGAATCATATATGAATTTTTTAAATCAACAGAATTTAAGCCAGGCTGATAAATCGCTGTTACTCAGGACTTTAAGCCAGATCCGTTTGAAGTAGTTGTGCTGTCAAAAATATTTCTCCACCTACCAAGATTCTACTCTCCAAACCAAAATGAATAGAAGAAGCACGATTACAGGTCGTGCTTCTCTGCTGACGCAGCCAGGAAAAACTATTTTAAATGTTTACGCAGTTCCGTTCCTGCCTGTGCTAAAGCAACTTTAACGGCAGGCTCATGACTGAGTGGATTCAAAAGGCCAAAATCATGAATAACGCCATTGTAACGCGTTACCGTGACCGGAACTCCGGCCTCATCCAGCTTACGACCAAAGGCCTCGCCTTCATCTCGTAATACATCCAATTCTGCCGTTTGAATCAAAGTAGGAGGGGAAGCTTTGAGCTGTTCCTTACTGGCTCTAAGCGGTGAGGCAAGGATATTGTTACGATCTTTCGTGTTGGTGGTGTAGTGATCCCAGAACCATTTCATCATATTCTTTGTTAGAAAATATCCATTCTCATATTGGTTATAAGATGCATTGTCAAAATCAGCATTGGTTACTGGCCAGAGCATCACGTTATAACGAATTTTTGGGCCATTAAACTGCTTGGCTTGTAATGCCACAGCAGCCACCATGTTACCGCCGACACTATTCCCCACCAAGGCCAGACGTTGACCATCTACCCCTATCTCTTTACCTTGCTGACTTACCCATTTGGTCGCCTCGAATGCCTGATTAATTGCGACAGGAAAATTCACTTCTGACGCAGGCGTATAGTCAACATATACAGCTGTCGTATTTGTCATAGACTCATTCCCGAATCAAACGTTCATGGGTATTAAAATCTCCTAGAACCCAACCACCGCCATGGAAAAACATAAATACATGAAGAATACCTTTGGCATCCACCGGTTTGAAAATTTTAAGCTTAGGCTCTTGTCTACCGACGATAATCATCTTATTTTTTGGGCCCCAAGGATTATCTCTCATGCCTCTTGAAGTTCCATCTTCTCTATGGGCTTACTTTTTCCAGAACTTAATACATCCATAAACATTTTCATACCTGTAATGAGTAAAGGCTGAATAATCTCTTGAGCAGATAGAGCAGATGCGAAAAATGTCGAAGCGACTAAAACCAATAACTTTCTCATATTACTCCCCTCCTTTATTTGCTGTAGGATTTTGCAAACCTAAGCTGATTGCCTGACTGATCTTTACTTGTAAACCAGTCGCTTCTATCAATAGATTTCTTGATTGAGAAATACGTTTCATCATTCTTAGCCATTCCATGTTGAAATATGATCTTTATCGATGTCCTATCGGCAATATCGACCTAATTAAAATAGATCTCTAGACCCAAGATAAATATAAGAAAAATCTTTATAGATTTACTTTTAAAAACGTTTTTTTCGTAGGGAGTTGACTACAACGCAACTGATTAAGTAGAAAGATACGAGCTCTTCAAACTAGCAAACAGCCCAATAAAAAAAGGGAATAAAAAGCTTATCCCCTTGAAGTAATAACGCATAACAGCTAATCCATAGCCTTAAATTAACATTCACAGACACCAAACATGTTATACACAAAATTGACGGGAGCACTCTCAAGGTAGAGATCTTTATCGTTGACCTTAGAGATGCCTTTATTGGTCAAAACAGATATAAGCCCATTTTCTTTTCTTAACACAACACCCTTAATCGGCTCTTCATTAATTTGAACAGATGTCTGTTCCGCGCATTTTTTCTTTTTATAAAAATAAACACGTTGTCCCACTTTTATATTATTAGGATTAACTTTCCGGTATAACCCACAATTTTTGCAGACCCATTTTTTCATGATCAACCCTCTAGACGATTCAGTAATCTTTAAAAAACACTCATCTACCACCTATCTACTGCAAATATTGTGAATAAAAAAATTTAGAACAGATATCATCCAAAGATATCAATTTTGTAGAAGCAGCCTGCGAATGAAGTAGTACAAGGATTACATCAGCCAATAGAATTATTAAAATTTATAAGAAATAAAGTGATCGTTAATTATTACCTTTCCCTTTTTAAAACTAATACTTATAGGCTCTCTTTGTTCTGGTTGCCTCTCTCCTGTTGCTCAATCCATTCATCTCTTCTAAATACGCTATCTACGCGAATACCTTTATAGCCGATAGATATATCATTGCACTCAGCAACACTATTTTTATTATCTAGCAGTTCCTGCTCAACGCTATACAAGATCCAGCGACCATTAAAAACATCATCTAGTTTTCTAATCGCTAACTCAAACTCTCCACCGTTTTGCTGCTCTACTCTACTCACCTGAGTTTTGTACGGACTATCTTTCAATGAGATAACATTTTCCACTCTTTGATAGCAATAATACAGGCGAAGTGAAAGTTTTCTAGCAGCCAGATACGCAAGCAAAAATTCTCTTTTTATCTCAATCAAAATATGGTTGCCCTGTTTATCAAATTCTTCGCGGGCCACTACAGCAAATTCTTCCTCTGGTCTTACCCAGTTATTCCCCTGTTTGACCAATCTTAAAGCAATAATAAGATCAGGATTTAAGTTCCACGTCCTCTCTCCAGTCATAGGCTGAGGATGATCAAAAACCAGATAGACTCCCGTAACCTCCTTACCATTTATTTCAAAGTTTTCGATACAAGAATAATGGCCATCTTTATCTATTGAGGGTAGGAACTCATGACTACAACCTAGCTCTCTCCAGGTTAATTGTTCTGCAAGACAACGTTTTTCTGAAAAAAAAGCCATTGAACTACATGAGAAGAAATCAGCGCGATAACCCGATTTTTCAATATTTCCATTTTCATCATTTTTAGACGCTTTTAACGGAATCCATTCAGCAGTATTTATTGTGGTAGAAATTTCATTGCTTTGAAGCATCCAATCTAGACTCATCATTTTTTCACACAATGCTTTAGCTAATATCAGCGGTATGTATAGATGCTATCACTCAAGAAATATTAAGATGTAATAGATATCATTTCAGTTATCAAAATTAACAAAAAATTGCTTCTGCTGTCTCTCAATAACTTTAAGTCTATGTAGGGTGCATTTAGCTCTGCTATTACCTTATCCTAACTCGTTGTTATTTATTGTATGAGCAGAGAGCCATTCTCTTTTGCTGTTTATTTCTGCATTCCGCTTGGCAATCCTTTTTGTGAATTTCGATGGATTTGTTAAGATGAGCTATGTGCACATTCAATCTCACCTCATATGCGTTTAACGTCATGTGACATAAAAAAGCTATACTTTTTTAAGCAATTCGGTCAGATTTGCACAGAATAATGAGGATGAATGATCACGCTCACCATCCAGATCAGATTTAACTAATTTTTAAGTTTCAAGGATTTAAAACGAATGAACAGCGCTGAAATCATGGCTGACCTAGATTCTCATACACCTATGATGCAGCAGTACCTCAAAGTCAAAACAGACTATCAACATGCTTTGCTGTTCTATCGTATGGGAGATTTTTACGAGCTTTTCTTTGAAGATGCTCACTTGGCCGCCAAACTGTTAGGAATTACCTTAACTCATCGTGGTAAGGCCAGCGGTCAACCGATTCCGATGGCGGGGGTTCCGTATCATTCAGCAGAAGGTTATCTAGCGCGTTTAGTCAAAGCTGGCCGTACGGTTGCGATCTGCGAACAAGTCGGTGAGGTCACTGGAAAAGGGCCTGTTGAGCGTAAAGTTGTCCGTATTTTGACGCCTGGGACCTTGACCGATGATGCCCTGCTGGGCAGTTATCAATCTTCAAATCTGGTGGCGCTGTGTATTCAGCAAAATCAGATCGGTCTGGCTTTACTTGATCTCAGTGCTGGTATTTTTAAAGTCCAGCAGCAGGACTATAAGCCAGAGCAACTGGCAATTGAACTGGCACGTTTAATGCCGAGCGAAATCCTGATTGATGAAGATCTGATTGACCAAAATATTATTGAACAGATCAAGAAAAATCTAGACTGCCCGATTGCCAAACGTCCGAATGTCGACTTCAATTTAAATAATGCGCAAAAAACCTTATGTGACCAATTTTCAGTATCGACATTATCTGGATTTGGACTTGATCCATTCCCGCTTGCCAGAGCTGCCGCTGCTGCCCTGATTCACTACGCAAAAGAAACCCAAAAAACCGCGTTACCGCATATCCGCTCCATCCAGATTGAGCAAAGTACTGATTTTATTGCACTTGATCCGATTACGCGCCGCAATCTGGAGATTATTGAGCCGTTATTTGAACATGGCACTTCACTGTTTCAGCTCATCAATGATTGCCAAACCGCGATGGGCGGACGTTTGCTGAGCCGAACCTTGATGCAACCGATCCGTGACACAGCCATATTGGATGCACGTCTTGATGCGACTGAACAATTATTAAAAGGCTTTCATGAAGCCCCTGTTCGGCTGGTACTGAAAGAAATTGGTGATATTGAACGTGTGCTCAGCCGTGTTGCCTTAGGCAGTGCTCGTCCCCGTGATCTGGTACAACTCCGTCATGCCTGTGCACAGATTCCGTTCTTGCGTCATGCCTTGGCGCCTGTATTAAAAGCCCAGCAATCTAAACTGCTAACACAGCTTGACCAAGAGCTGGGTGATTTTAAGAGCCTACATCAGCACTTGATGGCTGCGATTGTTGAAAATCCACCGGTGCTATTACGTGACGGCAATGTCATTGCTGAAGGCTATGATGATGAACTGGATGAATTACGAAAAATTCGTGATCATGCAGGCCAGTTCCTGATTGATTTAGAAATTAAAGAACGTGAACGTACCGGCATCAATACTCTGAAAATCGGTTATAACCGGGTTAGCGGCTATTATATCGAATTGACACGTGCGCAAGCTGAACAAGCGCCTGCCGATTATATTCGTCGCCAAACCCTGAAAAATGCGGAACGTTACATTACACCAGAACTGAAAGGCTTTGAAGATAAAGTGCTTTCAAGTGAGTCGCGCGCCCTCGCCCGTGAAAAGCTTTTATTTGAATCATTGCTTGATGAATTGCGTCAGAATATTGCGCATTTGCAAATGATGAGTGCCGCGATTGCACATATTGATGTATTGGCAAACTTTGCCCATCAGGCCAGATTAAACAGTTGGGCAAGACCAGAATTTACCGCTGAAACCTGCATCAAGATTCAGGCTGGTCGCCATCCTGTGGTCGAAGCATTACATAAAGCCCCGTTTACGCCGAATGATACTTTCCTTGATCCACAGCATCGTATGGCGATCATTACCGGTCCAAATATGGGCGGTAAATCGACCTTTATGCGTCAGACAGCCTTGATCAGCCTGCTTGCTTACTGTGGCAGCTTTGTTCCGGCCAAAGCTGCAAAGCTGGGTTCAATTGACCGTATCTTTACCCGTATCGGCTCAGCGGATGATTTATCGACAGGTAAATCGACCTTTATGGTTGAAATGACCGAAACCTCACAGATCCTGCATCATGCCACCAGCCAGTCTTTAGTGCTGATGGACGAGGTCGGTCGTGGAACCAGTACCTATGATGGCCTTTCTCTGGCTTGGGCCTGTGTGGTTGACTTAACCAAACGGGTAAAATGTTTGTGTCTGTTTGCGACCCACTATTTTGAGCTGACTGAACTGGGTAGCGAAGCAGGCATTGATAATTACCATGTCACCGCACAAGAACTGAATGGCAATTTGATTTTGCTGCATAAAGTCCAGCATGGCCCAGCCAGCCAAAGTCATGGTTTACAGGTTGCGAAACTGGCCGGGATTCCTGCAAGCGTAATCAAGGAAGCCCAGAAACGTCTAAAAATTCTGGAAAAGCAACAGCATCAGCATTTGCCTAGTAGCGTTCAGAATGACTTATTCAGTTCCGTTGAGCATGAAATCGAAACGCAGGTGATTGAGAAAATTGTTGAGGTTGAAGCAAAATCACCGGCCTTAGAGTTGTTACAAAATATTGATGTCGATGACCTGACACCACGTCAGGCACTGGAACAGCTGTATCAACTCAAAGCCTTATTCAAGACCAGTCAGACACTTGAAAGTTAACTATGCCCCAATCAGCTCTGGTATTTATACTAGAGCTGATTTACACAGATACCGTTTAAACAAACAATCCCTCACCCATTGCCTGATCTGATCATGTTATTTCTAGATCAGATCTATCAGTCTATGGAGGAACATGTCATGTCTCGTAGTGATAAAACTGCCTATACCGCAAAACAGAAACGACAAGCCAAACATATTGAAGAAAGCGAGCTAGACCAAGGCCGCTCTCAGGAAGAGGCTGAACGGATTGCTTGGGCGACAGTGAATAAGCAAGACGGCGGCGGTCTCAAGAAAAAGCATAAATAAGCGAATTACGGCTGTAGTTGAGAGTTATTATCAACAAAAGTCATATAAATAAGTCCATTTCATTGATACGAATAATAAATATCAATAAAAGGAATTGTTTCTATCGGTATTTTTTGCCTAAAATACGCTATTCAAAATGAAAACCATATTTTTAGGTAGCTGCCGCCATGACCTTTGTTGTCACCGAAAATTGTATTAAATGTAAATATCAAGATTGTGTGGAAGTTTGTCCAGTAGACTGCTTCTACGAAGGTCCTAACTTCCTGGTGATCAACCCGGATGAGTGTATTGACTGTGCACTATGTGAACCTGAATGTCCGGCAAATGCGATTTTCTCGGAAGATGAGTTACCAGAAGGCCAAGAAGTCTTTATCGAACTCAATGCCGAATTGTCTGAAAAATGGGCAGGCAATAACATCACTCAAATTGGTGAGCAACCTGCTGACCGCGAAGAGTGGAATGGCAAGCCAGACAAGCTGCAATATTTAGAAAAATAATGAAGAAAGGCCAGTTTTACTGGTCTTTTTTATACTTTAATCACACATTTCTTTGCAATTACCTCATTATTCAGGCGCCATTTTGCATTAAAATAATACGCCTATCGATTATGAACTGCGCTTTTTATGATTCGAAATAAATTACAGGGTCTATTATCATTATTTGTCATCCCTGTGATGATGGTGGGTTGCTCAAGTTCAACCCCGAAAGTCAATCAAAACCAAGGTAAAAGAATTTATATTCCTCAAGAACAAGTCACTTTTACCCGCCCTGTTCCCAATAAAGTCGAACCTGCCTCCTATCGCCAATGGCTCGGTCAAGGCGACAATTATGCACGTGTCCGCGAATATGAACAGTTTTTAGCGCGTAATAATGTTGCGCATATTGTGCCAAGTTTTGAATTGTTACGGACGGCACGCGACTGGCAGAAATGTGGTCGTTCTGAATATATGGTGCCAAACCGTGAGTTATGGGGAAATGCCCTACCAACCTTACGTGTCTTTAAATATCTGGTCGCAGCAAAAGTCTTAACCGATTTTGAAGTCACCTCGGTTTACCGCGATTTACCATTGAACCAATGTGCAGGCGGTGCAGGTTCATCCAAACATCTGTTTAACTCGGCTATTGATTTCCGCATCGGGCCTGAATATCCGCAGCCTCAAGACTATGCCTTTATCGAACAGACCAAATTCAAGTTATGCCAGTTCTGGGCACAGCATGGACAAAGTCTGGACATCGGCGTTGGTTTATATAGTTCCGGACAGATTCATATTGATACACAAGGCTATCGTACTTGGGGCCCTGACCTGACCCGTAATAGCTCGATGTGTAATTTCTAACAAACCTATATCCACTTAAAAAGAGATCAAACTGATCTCTTTTTTATTTCATTACACCAGATTAATTGAGCAATCAAATTGCACTCTGGTCATAAATGTTTAAAATGCAGCTAACAGATTCATAGGTAAACTTGATTATGCAACAGATGTGGACCGAGATTGATGACTATATCAATTCACATTTAATTCCCACAGACCCAAGACTTCAACATGCATTAGACAATACCGATACCCAGGGTTTTTCTAATCATTTGGCTGTTGCACCGAATCAAGGCATGTTTTTGCAGATGCTGATCCAGATGAACCAATGCAAACGTGTATTGGAATTAGGCACCTTTGGGGCTTACAGTACCATTTGGCTCGCCAAGGCATTGCCGGAAGATGGTTATTTGCTCACTGTTGAAGGACGCGATACCCATGTTGTTATCGCACAGGAAAATATTGATTTTGCCAATATGCCCACCACAATCGAGCTAAAAAAAGGCCGTGGTGCAGATATCATGAATCAGTTGATTGCTGAAGGCAGCCAACCCTTTGATTTGATTTTTATTGATGCGGACAAGCAAAGTTATCCTGAGTATTTTGAGTTAAGTTTAAAACTGGCTCATTCGGGTACCATTATCGTGCTGGATAACGTGATTCGTGCCGGGGATATTCTGGATCCGAATAACAAGAAACCAAGTATTGAAGGGATTCGTGAAGCATTCACGGCGTTGAAAGACCATCCTCAACTTTTATCTTGCACCGCATTACAAACAGTCGGCTCAAAAGGTCATGATGGCTTTGCAATTGCCATCGTAAAATAGAGACTAAAAAACAACCTATTTAATTTAGTTGTGTAATATCAACCAATTATATTTATCTCTTATGCTTTTCCATATAGTTATCCACAGGAATTGCGGATAACTATATGGAAAGAAATGAATCACTTAGCGACAAGTAACGGCACATTGGCATTCCGGAAGATCGTGGTGGTAATACTTCCCAGGAAGAACTGATGAATTTTACTATGGCTAAATGCCCCGAGTACAATCAACTGAATATCGTGTTCCTTTTGATATTCAAGAATATTTTGCGCAACATCACCATAACGGTACACCGATACCACCTCTAAACCGGCATCGGTTAAGTACTTCTCAGGCTCTGCCAGCATCTCCGGATGATCACCGACGTAAAGCAGATGACATTGCAATAGTTTCAACAGATCACTTTTTGCAATCCGTTGCAGCATTTTCTGACAGGTTGGCGAATATTCATAAGCAAAAATAAACCGTTTTGGTGGCTGAAAATGCTCGCCTACTGTAATGACGGTACAGTTTGCGCCACGGATAAAGTTTTCAACATTACTTCCAATCGGTTTGTTTTTCTCAGCAGCACGCTCACCCACCCGACCAATAATCACGATATCGTTTTCATCAAGCAGATTAAAACTTTGTTCAAGAAAATCACCTTTTTCCTGAATCTTGGTACTGGTCAGACCATACTGTTTCTCGATCAGCTCCGAGATATGTTTTAGTAAATTATTACTATAATCCAGGGCCAGCTCACTTTGTTTTTGTTCGAGCTCAGCCAGTTCTTTCAGTAACATAGCATTACTTTCAAAACCAATTACCCCACTGATTTCACCTAAATGATAGCTCGCTGGGTAATAGTCCAGAATTTGCAACAGTACCAATTCTCTTTGTGTCTGTTTAGCTACCCATACGGCCGCCTCAGCCACAGCATCAATGCAGGGTGAAGAATCGATACATGCAATTACACGGTTCATTTTCGCCTCTCTTTAGGTACATACCTTAGGTCTTCTACTTGTTTTTAACTTAACATAGATAAAAGTGAGGAAGGTTAAATTTATGTATCGAATCTCAGATGCTTTTTAATAAACCTTTATTCATTACGATAACGGATTATTTTTGCTGGATTCCCTGCCACAATTGCGTAATCATCTACATTTTTAGTGACCATACTGTTCATGCCGACTACCGCATGATCTCCGATTTTAATCCCGTCCTTGATGCCCACATGTGCGCCGAGCCAGACATCACGTCCAATTTCAATTCCTTTAGAGCGAACAGGTTGCTGATAGATAGCACGATCCATTTCCATACCATGATCAAAGGCATATAAGTGACTATAGGCTGCGATTCTAACCTGATCATGTAATGTGATCCCTGCACGTCCCCCATCCAGAATACTGTGATGGTTAATGGCGACTTCATTGCCGATCTCTAACGGGCCATGCAAGGTACAATCCGCTGCAATAAAAGTATTATCTCCAATCGAAATCTTGCGACCGCGTTCAGCAAAAATATGTGCCAATGGAGAAATGAAGCAGTTCTTACCGATTTCCACCGTCTCCATCTCCATGAGATAGGCCTGATATTCAGCTTGCCATGCTTCTGCCCATTCACGATGTTTCGGCTTGAGTGTCCAATACAGCCACGGCATGTAATTAAGGCGCTGTTTATGCTGCTCTCGGTATTTTAGTAAAGGATCATTCATTGTCTTGCTCCTCAACCAATACCAATTGCTCTCGACCTCTAGTGACATCTTGGAGTTTTAACCTTAATGGCTCAAGCTGATGCACTTGCAGTCGGGCCTGAACCGTAACACCGGTATCGGTATAAGCTTCCTGATACTCAATCTGTTGCTGCATCAATTCATACTGCATAATGGCCCATTCATTGAACAGACATGCAAAACGTATTTCTTTCTTTTCAATCAGTTCAATTTTTTCTGCTAACAATAAGCACTGGCCTGCGCAACCACCATAGGCGCGTACCAAGCCCCCCGTCCCCAGTTTTATACCGCCATACCAGCGATTGACCAGCACAATCACATTGGTCAGTTCATTACCTTCAATGGTTGCAAGTATTGGGCGACCTGCCGTACCCGAAGGTTCACCATCATCATTAAAACGGACATGATGCCCAATTTTCCATGCCCAGCATTGATGTGTGGTTGAAGTATCTTTGTACTGTTCCAGAAAATCTTTAACCTGCTGTTCATTTTCAACAACAGCCGCAATCGCCTGGAAACGACTTTTTTTAATGTCTTCTTCAAAAGTTACCGTACGGGCAATGGTAAATGGCATAAAAAACAAGATAAAAACTGAAAAACAGATTATAGCCGCTTCACTGGCAAATAAAAAACCTCGCCTGAAGCGAGGTTTTCTCAATCTGCATCCCTTAGCGTTCGCGTAATGCTTCTTTGGCTTTATTAAACGGTTTCAACAGATAATCCATAATGGTTTTTTGACCGGTACGAATATCGACTGTCGCCACCATCCCCGGGGTAATACTGAAGGCCTTACCCGCCTTGTTATAGAGGCGATCCGAATCGGTCCGGATATAAACACGATAATAGAACTGATCCTGCTTGACTTCATCACGAATGGTATCTGGAGAAATGATGGTGACTTTGCCATCCAGACCACCGTAAATGGAGTAATCATAGGCCGTAATTTTTACCAGAGCCTCTTGTCCTGGACGAATGAAAGCAATATCTCGCGGTGAAATACGTGCTTCGATCAACAATTTATCTTCCAGTGGCACAATGGTCATCAATTTACCATTTTGTGGAATCACCCCACCTAAAGTCGTGACATCAATTTCTTTGACCACACCCCGTACTGGTGCTTTAAATACCGCACGTTGCAAGCTGTCAGCACGCCCATTCACCACCTGTTGTTGCGTCTGAATGTCAGTATTGGCCTTGGAAAGTTCTTCTCGCGCTTTGACATAATATTCGTTACGGGTGTCATTGATCTTGTTATTCAAGTCATTGGCTTCACGTTTTAAACGCAATACCTCAACTTCACTGGCTGCACCTTTGGCTACTAATGGCTCAGTCATGGCAAGCTCTTGTCGTACTAGCTTGGCCGCCTGTTCATAACCTGCGATGGATTGCTCCAGATTCTCACGGCGCGAATAATAAAGTGCAGTTTCCTCTTGAACCAGCTTAGGACTTTTCTTAACTTCTTCAGGAAAGGTCAGTGGCGTGCCATTCACTTCGGCACGTAAACGCGCTGCGGTGGCCTGTGCCGAAATCAGTAAAGACTGCGACTCGCCCACATTCGACGCCAAACGGGTTGGGTCGAGTTGGGCCAGAATCTGTCCCTTTTCCACCACATCCCCTTCATTCACATCCAGCTTGGTTAGGATACCCCCTTCAAGTGACTGAATGATCTGTTCTTTTGAAGATGGAATAACTTTACCGGTCCCCGTAGAAACTTCTTCTAAATTAAACAACCATGCCCAGATCAAGAGTACAAGTAAACCAATCCCAATCATCCAAACAACGAGTGTCGAACGAGGTAACTTAGGTTCCTTGTAAGTTACATTCATCGGACGACTACCCGTTTTTTGTTCTTCACTCATAAATTTGCCTCTATGCTCTAAGTATTAAACTATTTTTTGTTTTATTGCTGATTGTTGTAAGACTTGTTCTACTGGCCCATCCATTACGATCTTGCCTTCATTCATGACAATAATCCGGTCCACCAGTTCCAGAACGGCACGGCGATGGGTTGCTACCACCAAAGTCCGATAACCGAGCCAGCTTCTTAAATGATCAATCAGCTGCTTCTCGGCGACATCATCAATGGCTGCCGTTGGCTCATCCAGCAACAGGATATTCGGTTGACGGATCAATAAACGTGCCAACAATAACGCTTGACGTTGCCCCCCAGAAAAACCGACCCCACCTTCTAACACCAGATGATCCAGCCCTTCTTTCTTCTCATGCACAAAGCTCAATGCACCAGTCACTTTCAGCGCTTTTAAAATGTCTTCATCACGTGCCAGTGGCGCACCTAACGTCAGGTTTTCACGAATCGTGCCATAGAATAAGTGTGCATTTTGATTGAGTAAGCCCATGTCACGACGGACATCGGACGGATCAATCAGGCTAATATCCAGGTCATCTAAATACACCGAACCTGCATTCGGAGATTGCATCGCCGACAAGATCTGTAATAGGGTCGATTTACCCGCACCATTTCGCCCGAGAATGGCAATACGTTCACCCGCCCGGATCTTCAAATGTGGAATAGACAGACTTGGACGTGGATCGTCTTCGGAATATTGGAATACGACTTTCTTCAGCTCATAGTCGCCATGTAACGCTTCTTTATGCACCAGATGGGCCTGATCAGCCTGATCCACCGGCTTCTTCATTAATTCATCCAGACCTTTTTTCGCTACTTTAGCTTGTTGTAAACGCCCGAGAATCCCGGTGATTTGCGAAATCGGTGCCAGCATACGCGAAGACAAAATCGAACAGGCCACCAGCGCCCCTGTCGTCATCTCACCTTCCATGACGGCAAAACACCCTACCAGAATTACCGCAGCATAGGTCAGACCCTGAATCTTTTGTGTCCATGCCGTGAGCATCCCCACAATTTTACGTTGCTGCATGCTAATATCGGCAGACACTTCATTCATGTGGTTCCACTGGTTCTGGAAACGTGACTCTGCACGTAATAGCTTGATATCTTCAATGCCTTGTACGGCTTCAACCAGAATCGCATTACGAATCGAGGATTCGCGCATCCCTTCTTGTGCCAGTTGCGCCAGTTTCTTTTGTGCCAAGATTGCAGGCAAAATCATTAAAGGTACGACCAAGAGCATGACCCAGAATAAATTTCCGCCAATCAGCGCAAAAATAACCAGGAATAAGAAGAAAAATGGTAAATCTGCAATCGCGCCCATTGTGGTCGAAGTGACCAGCTCACGCACACCTTCCAGTTCCCGAATCTGGGAAATAAAAGTACCGGTAGACTTAGAGCGCTCACTATTTTTGATACGCAGCGCATGACCGAATACACGGTCAGACACTCGTAAATCGGCCCGTTTCCCAATAATGTCTGAAATGTAAATACGTGAAAGACGCAGCACAAATTCGAAAATTGCGGCGATAAGTACGCCAGCTGCCAGCACCCACAGCGTCGGAATGGATTGTGAAGGAACGACCCGATCATAGACCTGCATGGAGAAAATAATGGTCGCCAATGCCAGAATATTGGCAATCATCGAGGCCAGCATGATATCGATATAGCGCTTCCAGTCTTGCAAGGCAATCGACCAGAACCAGCTCGGTTGATAAGGCTTGATATATTCATCAACACGCGCATCAGGAACCGACTGTTCAGGACGCAGTACATAGACATTCTTAATGATATGTCTCAATGCACCGACGGCAAATTTCTGTGACAGGCCCTGATCACCGCTGAGCTGAATGCTGACATGTCCGGTACCATCCGCCTTATCAATCACACCAACCTGCCCGTCGGCCAGTTCGACCAATACCGGTAGGCGCCAAGGGTTAATCACATCATTGCTAAAGGCAACTTTGCGTAAGTTCAGGCCAATCTGGCGGCTGATCAGAATCAGGACCTCATCTAGGTTCTGGTTCTGGTTCCAGTCCAGTTGTAAGCGAATCCGTTCTTCAGATGGTTCAATCCGGTAATGCTTGGCGATGGTTAATATTGCCTGTAACCATGGCTGATAATTTATTTTTGTAGTAATCATGGTTGTACCTCAAACCCTTGTATATTTAAATTATTGAGGTCATAGGCCTGACGAGAACGTCCTGTCGCAGCAATGTATTGTGCAATGCTGCTGTAAATATCATAACGTGCTGTTTCAGCCTCTGAGTTCGCACTATGAATCGCTTGTTCTGCATTGAGCAAATCGACTAGAGTCCGTGTTCCCAATTTATATTGTTCTTGATAAAGTTCTCTTGTACGTATTGTTGTTGCTTGTTGTCCTGCCAAAACCTGCATCTGGCGTTGTTTATTTTCAATCTGTTCACGACTGGTACGGATCTGGTCCAGCACCTTGAGATAAACCGCATTTACTTGCGCTCTTGCTGCCTCTTCAGCATAACTGGCGGCGCGTGTTCTGGAAGAAGTCGCTCCCCCTTGGTAGAACTGGCTGCTGGCTTCCAGCATGATGGCACTATCAAAGCCGCCTTCTTTATCATTTCCCGGGTTGCGTCCGTGTAAAGCCTGACTCAGTTCTCCTTTTACCGATAGTGTCGGATAATTACTCACCTGTGTCTGTAATTTTTGATTACGCGCCACTTCAATGCCCGCCTGTGCAGCAATCATTTGTGGAATGGTGTTGAACTGTGGTGTTGCGTATAAATCTGATTGTTTTACAAAATCGTCAGGAATGGTCCATTGCACGTTGCGGGTATCAAAACCGAGCAAGGTATAAAGATGCTGCTGGTACTGACTGAGTAAAGATTGCTGGGCAATCATTGCTGACTGTGCAGATTGTAAATAAGACTGGGCCTGGATCGGGTCAGCCTGACTACTGATCCCGGCATTGGCACGCAGATTGGCCATTTCCTGAATTCGCTTAATCCCGGCAATCTGCTGATTGGCAATCCGGATAAGCGTCTGATAACGCTGAATATTGATAATAGTTTGTGCCACATCCAAGGAGATATCGTCAATTTTGACCAGCACATTGGCCTGTCCAACCAACACCTTGGCTTTTTCTACATTGACACCCGATTTAACCTTGCCGAAATCATAAAGCATCTGGGTTGCACTCAAGGTCAGTAGTTGCTGTCCACGTGTACTTTTCTTCCCCAGATCTCCTGTGCTGACACCACCGCCAATCTGTGGATAGTAGCCTGATTTTGCCACGTCGATATTGGCATTTTGCGATGCCAGTGCCGCGATTCCTTGTGCAATATCCGGATTACGCTGTACCGCTACCTGCACGGCATCTCTCAATACCTTACGCTGATTCTGCCAAAATGCATTTGCGACCGCCGTCTCTTGTGGACGTCCTGATCCAACAACAGGTAAATCATTGCCTAGTGAGGAATCGACCGAGAAGTTGCTCAACTTTTGCATTTGCGCAACTTTAAACTCATCACTACTTTGCGGAACAAACAGCCGGGACAAATTGTTCTTTAAAGTGTGATACTGTTCACTTGGTGTGGTTGCATGTGTCATTGGTACAGATAGCGTTGCTGCATAAAGTAACCACTTAAAACTCATACTTCTTTTCCATGATCCATTATTCACTTTTATATCGTTCTTTAAGTTCATATTTTTTCGTATTGTTATCATTTCAGCATTTTCATTTTAATCATTTTTTTACATAAAACACTATGTTCTAAACACGTTTTCACACATTTATAAGTGTTTATTTTTGTAAAACAGTTCTCATTTTTATAAAATATGCCAAACTAATTAAAAAAAATAAAATAAATATTTATCAGCTAATTAGAATAAAATTCTCGCTATTCCCCACTAAATGAGTTGGGATTGAGCAATCTGATTTATATGCAGCCATAAAAAAAAAGAACCTTCCGGTTCTTTCTTCACATGCACAGTTGATTCGAGGTTAAACGACGAAATCATCACCTAAATAGACTTTACGCACCTGTTCATTGTCCAGAATTTCTTGCGGTGTTCCCTCCGCAATGACTGAACCTTCACTAACGATATAGGCTTTTTCACAAATCGCCAGCGTTTCACGCACGTTATGATCGGTAATAAGCACCCCGATACCACGATCTTTTAGCGTCTGGATAATATCTTTAATATCACCTACTGAAATCGGGTCGACCCCGGCAAACGGTTCATCCAGTAGCATGAACTTCGGATCTGCGGCCAAAGCACGGGCAATTTCAGCACGACGGCGTTCACCACCAGACACACTCATACCCAGTGAATCTTTGATATGGGTAATTTTAAAATCACTTAACAATTCATTCAGACGTTGCTGGCGTTGCTGTTTGTTCAAATCTTTACGCGTTTCCAAAATCGCCATAATATTTTCAGAAATGGTTAACTTCCTGAAAATGGAAGCTTCTTGCGGTAAATAGCCGATGCCTTTACGCGCACGTTCATGCATCGCAAGGTCAGACATGTCGAGGTCATCTAAATGAATCTCGCCTTTATCCATCCGAACAAGGCCAACAACCATATAGAAGCTGGTGGTTTTACCTGCACCATTCGGGCCAAGCAGACCCACGATCTGCCCACTTTGCATGGTAAAAGATACATCTTTGACCACCCAACGTTTACTATAGTTTTTCGCTAAATGTTTGATACATAAAGTCTGTGGTTGCTGCACTGCTTGTTCCATTAATCACGTGCCCCTGGGAAGCTTTTAGAGCTTGATGGTGGAATAATGATTTGTACACGGTTACTTGATGAGCCCTGCGCCTCGACATCGCCTTTATTCATACTATATTTCAGGCTATTACCACGAATACTTGATCCATCCTGATACAGGTAAGCATTACCTGTTAGCGTAATAATCCCGGTATCTGCGTTATAGACGATATTTTGCGCTTCACCACGTGCTAGACCTTTGTTGGCATCCATTTGTTGCTGGAACTTTGCAGGTCGTCCCTTTGCCGTAATGGTTTGAATTTCTTTCTTGCTATTCAGGTTGGCCACCAGTGAATCTGCTTGCAGTTTCATGGTGCCCTGCTCAATCACGACATTACCGGTATAGGTGGTTACACCAGATTTATCATTATAGGTTGCGCGATCAGCAACCAGTGAAAGCTGTTGATTGCGGTCTGAAGGCAAGGCAAAGCTGGTGCTTGCAGATAATGCAATCACAGCCACGCAGCTGGCTTGTTTTAGGAAAGTGAGACGAGATTTAGAATTAAGAGCTTGGCGCATACTTTCCTCGAATTTTGTAAAATTCATATTGACCATTATTCATATTAGCCTTGAGACCTTGACTCACAAACTCAGCAGTCGGTGATTGAACCGTGACCTGATGTTGTGTTTCGAGTTCTCTTGTTTTCGGGTAACCCGTGAGCTCATCGGTATGAAACTCCATTTTACCCTGATCGGACAATTTCGTCGCAACGACATTACCAAGCAAGACAACTTTAGTGTTGTCGTCATAGCCATTTGCCTGTTTTGCGTAAAAGGTTGCGTCTGCTTTGCCCTGTTTGTACATCACTGCATTCAGTTGATCAAGCTGAGAGGTTTTCAGTTGCATATTCTGTTGCAACTGTTTCACTTCAGCACGAATATATAAATTACCCTGCTCATCAGTTTGTGTTAAGTGAACACCCTGTGCGGAATAGGTCATATTCTTGGCTGAATCAACATCCAGCTTTTTTGCCTTGCCGCTGTAATAATAATAGCCACCGCTCACCGCAGCGACTGCAACAGCAACAACATATAAAACTTTGGTATCCATAAACTGGGTTACCTAACCTTTGAGCAAATCAACACTATATTAATGTGGTACCGCAAGATATTTTTCAAGCAGTTCTTGGTAAACACCTTTTGCCATCAACAACATATCACAGACTTCCCGGACAGCCCCACGACCGCCCATCGCCTGGGTCACCAGATTGGCACGACGACGCACTTCTTCATGGCCATTGGGAACAGTGACTTTCATTCCGGCAATTGCAAATGCAGACAAATCCGGCCAGTCATCTCCCATATAGATGCAGTCTTCAGGTAATAAGCCTAACTGGGTACATGCTTCACGCAAAGCAGTTCCCTTATCTTCACGCCCCTGATACACCAGATCGACACCAAGATCAGACATGCGTTTTTCAACGATATGACTTTTCCGGCCCGTGATAATAATCACCTTCATACCCGCTTGCTGGACCAGTTTCATGCCCAGACCATCACGGATATCAAATGACTTAATTTCATCATCCGAATTGGTTAAGGTCACAAAGCCATCGCTTAAAATCCCATCCACATCAAGCACAAGTGCCTGTAAATGACGTGCTTGTTCTTGTAAAGCATAAGATGCCATGGCTTAATTTACTCCCGCCTGAATAAGGTCATGCATACTGATCACACCGATCACTTTTTTGGTGTCATCCACCACCACAAACTGGTTAATTTTTCTCTCATGCATTTTTTCCAATGCTTCTACCGCACGGGCTTCCTGAGAGATGGTGAACGGATTTTTAGTCATCACCTCAGAAACCGCCAGATTGACATCAAAACCCTGTTGCTGGTCAATCATGCGACGTAAGTCACCATCAGTGAAAATACCCAATAAGGTGTCATGCTCATCAACGATCGTCGTTAAACCAAGACGCTTATCCGAGATTTCATAGAGCACCTTGTTCATCGGTGTATCAGGACGTACCTTGGGTAACTCTGAACCTGTATGCATCAAATGCTTCACATGCAACAGCAAACGTTTCCCCAATGCGCCTGCCGGATGCGAACGCGCAAAGTCATCTGCGGTAAAGCCACGTGCTTCCAGTAGCGCAACCGCCAAAGCATCACCAAGCACCAGTGTTGCAGTTGTGCTTGAGGTGGGCGCCAAGCCTAGAGGGCACGCTTCGTCAGCAGCACCCAGTGTTAATGCCACATCCGCATTTTGTGGCATTGGCCCTTTATCATCACGGCTAATCGTGATTAATGGCACACCTAAATGCTTGATCAATGGCATCAACATCATGATTTCATCACTCTTGCCCGAGTTTGAAATCGCAATAAGTACATCGCCACGCACCAGCATGCCCAGATCGCCATGCCCCGCTTCACCTGGATGCATAAAAAATGAAGGTGTACCTGTCGATGCAAAGGTTGCTGCCATTTTACGACCGATATGACCCGATTTCCCCATCCCCGTAATGACCACACGACCTTGGCATTGCAATAATATTTCACATGCACGATCAAAATGTTGATTAATCTGGGTGGCAAGCACTTCAATCGCTTGCTGTTCAATACGCAGGGTTTCGAGTGCGCTTTTCTGGAAATTTATGGCGTGTGACATATGAGTTTGACTCAAAATAATACTCTATCTACCAATCGGCAGATGATTTTAATCAAAAGAATGAAGGCGATTCTAACATAACTGTGAATTCTGCACGTTTCTAAATGTATAAGTTTTCATGAAAAATGGAGAGAAATAACTCAAAACCATTAGTCAACTCAGTGATCAAAGATAGTGCCATAAAGCGAAGGAAAATATATTTCAATCGCTTATTTTACCGTGATTACCAACTTACCTGAACATTCCGAATTTCCTTATCTGAATATGCAACTACATTTGCCTGCCCTGAATTTTCAGAAAAAGAAGTACTAGAAACATAGTACTGGAAACCAGAGCCAAGTTGTTGCTGAGCCAATTCCTTAGCTTTCTTTTCTGACTCACTACCTTGTAAGAAAATAAACATTCCGATCATAAAAATAAACAGGAAGGTTGCAGACAGATAAGCTGACAAAGGTCTATCCGTTGCATAGCCTGCTTGAGCTAATCGTCTCAATGCATGGGGAGAGGAAAGCTGACGATAAATCCAGATCATAAAGTAGAGAAAGAACGTCATGAACAGGAAAAAAACTATCGCAGACCACGTATTTAATTTTATTTGTAGTTTTAATAGGTCAAAAGGCATCAATAGGATTGCACGTATAACAATCCCAATAAACATGATAAAGAAGAATACACTCAACCATCGTGCTATACGTGCTGTCTTGACACTGCCCTTTAGAAGAAGAATACCAACAATCACAGCGAATATATTAAAACTGGATGAGTAACCAATTTGATTGATAATGCAATAAATCATCAAAATAATATCAAGAACACCGATGACCAGAAGTGCAACACCTACTTTTTTAGGGTATCCGGAATTTCTGGTTGATAAAATGCCAAAGATGTAAAGAAGAAAATCTTTCTCAGCGGATTATCTGATTGATCCTCTTCAGCCTACTCTACTGCCAATTTTCTGTTTCCACCTTCGCCTGAGTCTTCATAGCGATGCTGACTAGGGAGGACAGCGAGAGCTGGGCAAGCGTCAAAGCGGTTCTGGTTCATGCGCAATCCGGACACCTGCACAACATTCCTCTTGTAAGAAACCGATCAAATTCTCTAGGTGCCCATACTCGGATATACAGACAATCGTGCGGCTATGTTTCTCCTGCCGGATCAGCCCTACCTTGGCCATGCGCGCAAGGTGATGTGATAGCGTCGAAGCAGGAATACCCAGCCCCTTCTGGATATCTCCGACCGAAGCCCCATCATGGCCAGCTTTGACCAGAAAGCGGAACACGGACAGTCGGTGACTATTCCCTAGCTCAGCTAAGCTGGCTGCAACCTTTTCGTGATCCATAGCACGCCCCAATAATTCGATGTTTCTAGAATTATAGTTGACAGGTCGGATAAACGCAAGTAGGCTGCGTACATCATTTCGACAATACTAGAAATATAGGAGTAATATTGAATGTCATCTCAACTCCAAGACGCTCTAGGCATGTTCGCCTTTCTCGCTATCGAGCTATCGGTTTTATTCATTGGCATTAGCTTGCTGGTCGGAGTTCTTCAACGTCACATCCCACCATCCAAGGTGGAAGCGTTACTGACTTCCAGTGGGAAGCGAGGCTATTTTCTTGCTGCTGGTTTAGGAGCTATAACGCCCTTCTGTAGTTGCTCGACTATCCCCATGTTGAAAGGGTTGATTCGGGCACGGGCCGGTTTTGGGCCGATGATGGTGTTTCTTTTCTCATCTCCGTTGCTGAATCCTATCGTCGTCGGCCTGCTGGTTGCCACGTTTGGATGGACACTTACTGCTATCTATGTGCTCGCCGCTTTGGTGGTCGCGGTAGGTGCCGGATGGCTGCTTCACACGCTTGGCTTCGAGCGTTATGTGCGCCGGACGGCGACACAAGAGAGCAGTGGATGTAGTTCATCAGCAAGCCCGTGCAGTGCTACATCGACCGCATCGAGTTGCGGCACCAACAGCTGCGACACCACTCCGAAGACGGCTTCTTGCGGGGCTGATAGGAAGACAACAGTCTCTACGTCTAGCGAATGCTGTGACAGTCAACCCACTGTCACGGTTAAGAAAGAAGGGAAGTACAGTGGTGTGTGGCGGGAAGCTTGGTCGGACTTTATCGATGTGTTGCCTTACCTGCTCATCGGTATTGCGATTGGCAGCGTGATCTATGGTTTCATGCCCACTGACTTATTGGAGCAGTATGCAGGCCCAGATAATCCCTTTGCCATTCCAGTTGCCGCTGTCATCGGCGTGCCGTTGTATATTCGCGCTGAAGCCGTCATACCTCTGGCAGCGGCTCTGATGGCCAAAGGCGTGGGTGCCGGGACGGTGCTAGCGTTGATCATCGGCAGTGCCGGAGCCAGCCTGACTGAGCTCATTCTGTTGCGCTCTTTGTTCACGCTGAAGCTTTTAGCGGCGTTTTTAGCAGTCATTTTTGCTATGGCGATGATTGCCGGTTACGCCACCTACCTGTTTTTCTGATCAAGGCGGGAGATGATTAATTCGTTAAGCCTTCCTGGGTACCAGTTGGTGGATTCTGATGAGCAGAATGAAGACATACATTTTCGGCTTGAAGCACCTACACCAGTAGCCTGCGAGGGGTGCGGCGTGCAGGGTGAGTTCGTGCGGTTCGGCAAGCGTGACGTTCCCTATCGTGATCTGCCCATCCACGGCAAGCGGGTCACTCTCTGGGTGGTCCGCCGCCGATACACCTGCCGGGCCTGCAAGACAACATTCAGGCCCCAGCTACCGGAGATGGTGGACGGATTCCGTATGACACTGCGGCTGCATGAGTACGTGGAGAAGGAATCCTTCAACCACCCCTACACCTTTGTGGCGGCACAGACCGGCCTGGACGAGAAGACGGTGCGCGACATCTTCAACGCCCGCGCCGAGTTCCTGGGGCGCTGGCACCGCTTCGAGACGCCCCGCATCCTGGGCATTGACGAGCTATACCTGAACAAGCGCTACCGCTGCATTCTGACCAACATTGAGGAGCGAACCCTGCTCGACCTGCTGGCCACCCGCCGCCAGGACGTGGTGACCAACTACCTGATGAAGCTGAAAGACCGGCAGAAGGTCGAGATCGTCAGCATGGACATGTGGAACCCCTACCGGGCAGCGGTCAAGGCTGTGCTGCCCCAGGCCCGTATCGTGGTCGATAAGTTCCATGTGGTGCGCATGGCCAACGATGCCCTAGAGAGAGTGCGCAAGGGCCTCAGAAAGGAGCTGAAACCGTCCCAGAGCCGGACTCTCAAGGGAGACCGGAAAATCCTGCTGAAACGCGCTCACGAAGTCTCAGACCGGGAGCGCCTCATCATGGAGACCTGGACAGGCGCGTTCCCGCAACTGCTGGCCGCCTACGAGCACAAGGAGCGCTTCTACGGCATCTGGGACGCCACCACACGGCTCCAGGCAGAAGCCGCCCTGGACGAGTGGATAGCCACCATCCCGAAGGGCCAAAAGGAAGTCTGGAGCGATCTGGTCAGGGCAGTGGGAAACTGGCGCGAAGAGACCATGACCTACTTCGAGACGGACATGCCCGTCACCAACGCTTACACGGAGTCCATCAACCGACTGGCCAAGGACAAGAACCGTGAAGGGCGCGGTTACTCCTTCGAGGTGATGCGGGCACGAATGCTCTACACCACGAAGCACAAGAAGAAGGCACCGACTGCGAAGGTCTCTCCTTTCTACAAGAAAACCATCGGTTACGGACTGCCGGACTTCGCAGAGGAACTCAACTACGGAGTCGATCTATCAACCATCTGATAATGGTATCAGGTTGGTGGGGTAAAGGTGCCCCATCAACCATTAAATCCGTATACCCCTTTTTTAAAAGGGTTCTCTGTAGAAAACATATCGTTCTTAGCCGCTGAAATTTCTAAACATCTTGACTCGTATTAAATTCATTTTCAAATAAATTTGCTTCTATACAATACCTTGCTTTCAGCTTGATTCAACGAATGATTCACTATTGAAATTTATTAAGCCCTAAAACAGAATTTAGTCGTTCCAACCCACATCCAGCTAATCATCTTTTTTTCTGCTGATAACTTTATGAAATATGGTGCATACGTTATGATGAATAACGATTTTTGTAGAGTGTTTGAAAACCCTTATGCAACCTTTTGTTCTATATAACTCTGAGCAACGTAAAAAAGTTGAATTTGTCCCACGCAAAGAAGGTCAAATCGATATGTATGTCTGTGGTATGACGGTTTACGATTACTGTCATATCGGGCACGCTCGGGTTATGGTTGCATTTGACTACATCATTCGCTTCTTGCGTAGCCAAGGCTGGAAAGTTCGCTATATTCGCAACATTACCGACATTGATGACAAGATCATTGCGCGTGCCAACGAAAATGGTGAAAGCATTCAGCAGCTCACGGCACGTTTTATCGATGCCATGAATGAAGATGCAGCCAACCTAGGCTGTGCGGCACCAGATGAAGCACCCAAAGCAACTGAATATATTGATCAGATGCAAAGCATGATTAACACCTTGGTCGATAAAGGTGCTGCTTACCCTTCCAGCAATGGCGATGTTTATTTTGAAGTCAGCAAATTCGACAAATACGGTCGTCTATCTGGCCGTAAACTGGAAGACATGCAAGCGGGTGCGTCTGAACGTGTGGATGTCGAAGTTGAAAAGAAACATCCCTTTGACTTTGTGCTGTGGAAACATGCCAAAGAAAATGAACCTGCATGGGCTTCACCTTGGGGCAATGGCCGTCCAGGCTGGCATATTGAATGTTCTGCGATGTCTACTTGCTGCCTAGGCAATCATTTCGATATTCATGGTGGTGGTTCAGATCTGATGTTCCCGCATCATGAAAACGAAATCGCACAAAGTGAAGCCTCAACTGGCGAACAATATGTGAATTACTGGATGCATGTCGGTTTCATCAATGTCGATGGCGAGAAAATGTCTAAGTCTTTAGGCAACTTCTTTACCATTCGCGATGTGATGGAGAAGTTCCATCCGGAAGTGATTCGCTACTTTATTGTGTCGTCGCATTATCGCAGTCCAGTTAACTTCTCTGATGTAGCATTAAAAGAAGCAAAAACAGCACTCAGCCGTTTCTATCACTCTTTTAAAGCCTATCAGCAAGTCTATGGTCAAAAAACGATTGAGACTTTAGAACAAAACTTTGTGGAACGCTTTAACAATGCAATGTGCGATGATTTCAATACTGCTGAAGCCATGGCAGTCCTGTTTGAACTCAATAAAGAACTCAACCGTGCGGTGAAAGAAGAGCAAGCGGAACAGGCAACGGCTCTTTACTCTACCCTGCGTCATTTAACCCATATTCTGGGTCTGGTTCAACATGATGTAGATGAGTTCCTGAAATCGGATATTGGTCAGGAAGCCTTAAGCCTCTCTGATGCTGATATTGAAGACTTCATTCAGCAACGCGTTGATGCGAAAAAAGCCAAAGACTTTGCCAAAGCTGATGGTATTCGCCAGTCTTTACTTGATCAGGGTGTAGTTTTGGAAGATACACGCCAAGGTACAATCTGGCGACGTGCTGATTAATTCAACACTTAGCACATTAGAGAGTTGACAGTTGAATGAAACTCTCTATAATGCGTCCTATTGCGGGAATAGCTCAGTTGGTAGAGCATAACCTTGCCAAGGTTGGGGTCGCGAGTTCGAGTCTCGTTTCCCGCTCCAAATTCAAAAAAGCCCTTATCGAAAGATAAGGGCTTTTTTTATTAATATATTTAAATGCCCAGCCCCGATAACCAACAATATATACATACTTTTGATCCAGCACTATTGAAATCCTGATTTCAACAGTGCCTAGAGCATAGATATTAATTTTTATGTTTAGAGAACCGGTAACCCTGATCACATAACGCGGCAACCACAACAAAGACTGCTGCCGTAATTAAAATCATGATGACACTGACTGTTGAATGTGTTGGCGATGCTGCAACCATGCTCAACGCACCTAATGGAGCCAATCCACCCGCAATAGCCGTACCAATTTCTCGGCTAGAACTCACGCCAGTAGAGCGATTCTCCACTGAAAATTGTCGGCATAAAAATGAGCTCTGCGAAGCAAACATCATGGGTGCCAAAATACCGGTTCCTATCGCAATTGCCACATAGATAAAGGTATCCTGACCTGTCTCCAGTAATTTCATAAATGGATATGCAAATAATAGTGATAAAAGCCCACCTAAGATCAGAACTTTTTTACTACTCCAGTAATCGCATAGCCACCCAAACAATGGCACAGTGACAATGGCGACCAAACTGGCAATGGTAATCGACAAGGAAGTAACATGGGCTGTTACCCCTTTAAACTGTGTCAAATAAGCCAATGAGAAGGTTTTAAAAATATAGCTGAGCGCGTTATATCCAATTGCGACAATCAAAACCACCAAGATGCCTTTTAGATTCGCCTTCAGTAAACTTTTAAAAGGATTTTCAGTTCTAATTTCTGAATCATCATTAATTTTTTGTTCAAAATCTGGCGTTTCAGGTAAATTTTTTCTGACCCAAATTCCGACAAGTACCAATACAAAGCTGAGTAAAAATGGAATACGCCAACCGCCATTTAATAAAAACTCATCCCCATTTAAAGTGAGTAGGAAAATAGTGAGTGAGGATAATAATAAGCCTAAATTCAGACCCAATGCTGGCCAAGCGCCCTGACGACCACGTTTTTCATCTGATGCATGCTCATAGGAGGTAATTGCCGCTCCGGCAAACTCTGCTCCTGCACCCAGCCCCTGAATAATCCGGAAAAAAACTAACAGGATCGGCGCCCAAATCCCAATCGTGTCATAACTGGGAATTAAACCGATAAAAACGGTACATAAGCCCATAAGCAAAAAGGTAATGTAAAGCATTTTCTTACGACCATAACGATCGCCAAAAAAACCAAAAAATATACCGCCAAATGGTCGGGCAATAAATCCGATTGCAAAGGTTGCAAAGGCCGCGATTGCTGCTGTACTCGGATCAGATTTATCAAAAAAAACTTTACTAAAAACAATAGAGGCCATCGTGGCATATAAGTAGAAGTCGTACCATTCCAACATTGAACCCACAATGGTCGCTGTGGCCACTTTCTTTAGACGTTTGGCTTTTTCTTGTTCTGTTTCATAAACATTTTGCATATTGATAATCCTTTATTTAAGGCACATGACCCCTATCGCCTATAGTTTCCATCTATAAGACAGGTCATCATTCAAGCGGATAATTAAAAGTAAAAAGACGCGCTAATCTGAAGATCAACAATGGATAAGCATATCGGGATTCAACTCATCACAACGATTCACACCTAACATTGCCATATTGCGATCGACTTCATCACGTAACAGGTTAATCGCATGCGCAACCCCTGCATCCCCTGCCACAGCGGCTGCATAATTAAAAGGTCGTCCAACGAAGACCATCTTTGCTCCTAATGCGATGGCTTTGAGCACATCTGATCCCCGTCTGAAACCACTATCAATCATGACCGGATAATCGGAACCTAATGCCTGAACCACATCCGGTAAAATTCGCATCGGTGAAGTGGCACCATCCAGCTGACGACCACCGTGATTAGATAAAATGATGCCATCTGCCCCCATGTCTTTGGCAAGACGGGCATCTTTAACACTGAGCACGCCTTTAATCACCAAATTTCCTTGCCAATACTCACGGATCTGCTTGAAATGTTCCCAGTTCAAATGATCTCTGGCAGAAAAATCACGAAGCACATTTGCAGATAAGATCGGTGCACCTCTTGTGGCAAAGGAGTTTTCAAAATGAGGCATTCCATGCTGCATCAGTGTCCGGCAAAAAGTCCCAAATAACCAGGAAAGCCGGGTCAGCCCATCCCAAGCCAAACGTAAACTTGGGCGCAGGGGCGTCGAAAAACCTGTACGCACATTATTTTCACGATTGGCAGAAACAGGGATATCCACCGTGATCACCAAGGTCTGAAAACCTGCATGCTTTACCCGCTCCAGCAAGGCCAAAATACGTGCGGTATCCCCGGGAAGATAAGCTTGAAACCATGTATCTGGTGCAGCTTTTGCTACAGTTTCCAACGGAATCAAGGATGAACCACTCATAATTGAAACAATATTGGCAGCCTGTGCAGCCCGTGCTAACACTACATCTCCCCGATAAGTTGACAATGCATTTAAGCCCATGGGTGCGATGCCAAACGGAGCGTGATAGGTCTTTCCAAACAGTTCTACTTTTTGATCTCGCCGAGAAACATCTGTCAAGACCTGCGTGATAAAACGATAATCTTTAAAAACTGTACGATTATCCTGCAGGCTCGTATTATCTTCTGCCGCGCCAGCAATATAACCAAAGATCGGTCGAGGGAGTTTTCGACGTGCTTTTGCCTCAAAATCCTGTAAACATAAAATATCGTCCAGAATTTTAGGCTGGTGCTTAGAAGGCATCGCTTCTGCCTGAATATTTTGCTTATTTACGTCCATACATCGCTCATCCATATTCCACTATCTACTTTATAGTGATAGAGCAACATAAAGAAAAGCGATATTATTTAAACAAGGTTATTCGGAAAAATCGAACAATGTCATCTCCGACCATCAAGCAACTGGAAGCTTTTTACTGGGCTGCAACATGTGATAATTTTGCAATCGCAGCACAACGCCTGCATATCTCTGTTTCATCGTTATCTCAAAGAATTCATGAATTAGAGTGTATTTTAGATCATCAACTGTTTGATCGACGTGGCCATCGAGCGGTTTTAACCGAGGATGGAGAACGTCTTTTAAGCATGGCCAGTAATGTGCTTGAAGCCGTCATCACCCTACAAACCACCTTTACGAATCAACACAAAGGCTTAAATGGAAGACTAAAGTTTGGTGTGGGCGAATTATCCGCACTGACCTGGTTACCTAAATTTATTGCCATTGCCCAGAAACAGCACCCTCTATTACACCTAGAACCCTATGTAGATGTAGGTGCAGTGCTTGAACAGAAATTAGATGCAGGAGAACTCGATTTTGCCATCATGGCGGGCCGGTCTTCTAAAAGCAGTATTCTCTCTCAGTCCATTACCAAAGCTGATTTTGTATGGATGATCGCCGAGTCTTTACTCGATCAGGACTCACCCCAAGATTTAATCAGTCTATTAACTCAACATACACTGGTTACCCTACCCGCTGGTGCGGGAACAACCCGTATTCTGGATGACTGGCTATTAAGCCAAAATATTCATGAAATTAAACGTATTACCTGTAATAACTGGAGTGCTGTTGCCGGCATGATTCGAGAAGGTGTTGGGATTGGTTTTTTACCCAAAGGCTGGATGGAAAATGGTGCAGATTCCACACTGATTCAACTTGAAAGTCACCCTCCACTCCCCTCACTGCATTATGCTTTTCAGTGGAGACGTGGCGATATTCGAAATATTATTCCAACCATGCAAATATTAGTACGTGAACACATCAATTTTTCCCTAAGACCGAATGATATTTTATAACACCTGTTATCTATATAAATCTTTTTCTTAATATACTTATTAAAAAAAATAAACAGTTTGTTCTGTACACCAACTGTTATGATCGCCTCACAAAAATTAAACAGAGGGTAAAATTAATATGGCCACACCTTATATTGTCGTTGGCTGCCCGACCACTGGCGGCGGGCAAGTTATATCAGGCAACAGTATGTTCCAGATCGAAGGTATTCCTATCGCCTGTGTTGGTGATAAGGCGACATGTCCTAAACATAAAACGGTTGCTACGATTATTTCTGGTGATCCTCATATGCAAATCTTTGGTAAAGCTGCAGCGCGAGTTAATGACTCACTATCATGTGGGTGTAAACTATTACCAAAACAAAGCTTAGTTGTTCAAAATAATGGCTCTTCCGTTGGTACATCAAACTCGTCATCTTCAGCTAAAACATCGCAGCAACCAATATCAGATAATTTTTATGAAGATAAAGGGAAATACGAAAATTACTACATTGAACGCCAGAAAACTGAATATATTAAATTTAAAACTGTCGTTACACCCTATGATGAAGACAGAAAAAGTGCCAAAGGAGTAATGTCCCAAGTGCTATCTGGTACAGCTGATTTTGTTTTAGACTACAACTTAACTGGAAGGAAGCTGTTCATTAGTGTTTCTATGATTCCTCCGCGCTTAAAAAATGATGCGACAATACTTCCATTCGGTACTATTAATGTTTATCACGAAGGGAAGAAACTTAATCAGATTGCATTAAGTGTTGGGCAAGGTTTTTGGGATACGTCGAGAGAAAAAGAGCCTGTGGGTTCATGTACAATCGAGTTGCCTGAACCGAATCTTCAACTTGTAACCGTTGAACTAATTGCTGGATATAGGGCTAAATTTGATGGTGGCCTTATAATTCCAATGCCCCCAACCACAACTTTTAAATTCACCCTTAATTCAGCAACTAGGCTAGTAAAATGATTAAAAATATTACCTTACCAGTATTTATATTCTGTGCCTTAGGCCTTTTAGCATGTAATAAACCGGCAAATAGCATTGAACCTTCAGATATATCAACTAAACAAAATCATTCGGAAAAGGTTGCTAAACTCAACACCAAAGATCAAGCAATTGTAAATGAGTACAATCAGGCAACGGATCTTATTACAACAGGTGATTTAGAGGGGTTTCAAAAGCAGATCAAAGGCCTCATTCCAAAAATCAAATCAATCTCTGATGATAAGCAACGCAACAAAATTCTAATGAATATTTATACTCAGTTAAAAATGAACCAAGAAGCATTGGATCTAAATGAACAACTTTTGAAAAATAATCCTTCATATGATAAGCAAGAATTTCAATGCTTTCTTTTAAAACGTCTCGATAAGAATGAAGGTCTACCACAATGTTATGAAACTGCAGCGAAATTAATCAAAATTGAATTGGATAAGCCTGAGATCAAGAACAGCCCTGAATATCCATATTCAGAATGGTCATATTACTTTTTCATGTATCAAGCAGGTCATCATGAATACAAAGATAAAATGACAAAGCTGATAAAATCCACAACTGACCCTAAAATCAAATCAGATTTACAGACTGCTTTTAATGAGGAAGTCTTAAGCAAATAAACAATGTAACCAAATGCCAATTCCTAAAAATTGGCATTTTTTGGTTTCTATATTTTTCAATAACTTATAATTTTTTGTTTAAGGTATTTACGTGGCCGTTGCCCAATAATACCAATCAGAATCATGGTCATTCAAAAATAAACGGCTTCTTATGTACTTTTTTCCGATTTTTGAACGCACGAATTAAGTATCTTGCACTGCTTTGGCACTTTTATAATTATTTAAATTTCATCTTCCAGCAGTTTCCCAACTCATCGTAATACCCAACCCTTCTGCAACCCCAAGTATTACATCTACAATCACACAATAGCGCTGCTCTCATTCTTCGAGCCTGATAAGACCCTAGATTTACAGCAAGCCCTTTGATGTGTAAACCCCAAAGTCTGTAGTTTGTCAGCCTTCGTATATTTACGTTATTTATCAATCATTCGTAATTTCCCCACAGACTAAGGTTGAAAAAGTTTACACACTTCATAATATGTAATATTATAACATTACATTAACTATAGAGAACCATAATGAAAGTCTGCTCATCCCTTAAAAGTGCCAAACGCCGTAGTGCTGATTGCCAGATTGTAAAGCGTCGTGGCAAGTTATTTGTGATCTGCAAATCAAATCCACGCTTCAAGGCAAGACAAGGTTAAGCTTGTCTTGCTTTACCAAAGGTTAAACAACCCTTACATTCCCTTACTTCCATTTCTTTTTAAAATCTAATAACTTGGATATCAATACTTTCCAATAAGGTTCTATCCAAGATGAAAAAATCAATTATTGCCATTTCTCTAGCATCGGTTTTCCTTGTAGCGTGTAACAAGGCAGAAACACCAAAAACTGACGAGCAAACCCCTCCAGCTGCAACCACAACAGAAACAACGCATGAAGCTGTTGATAGTGCGCACACAGCGGAAAACTCACTCGACTGGAATGGTACTTATAAAGGTGTCCTTCCTTGCGCTGACTGCGAAGGTATTGAGACAGAGGTTGAACTAAATCTAGATAAGACTTATGAATTAAAAGAAAAATATTTAGGCAAAGGTGATGGTAAAACCTTCGAAAGCAAAGGTAGCTTCACCTTTGATAGCAAAAATACCTCAGTCATCACCTTGGATAAAGCCGGTGATGGTCGTAAATATTTCGTTGCTGAAGGTTACCTGAAAGCTTTAGATACCGAAGGTAAAGAAATTACAGGTGAATTGGCAAGCAAATACGAGCTAAAAAAAGAAGCTGAATAAGCCTTAAATAATATTAAAAAGCCCATTTGATGAAGTGGGCTTTTTAATCGACAATAAAAAACCCAGTCAAAATGACTGGGTTTTTTTAGAAGATACGAATTACTTCGCAGCAGCTTGAGCAGCAGCAACTTCTTCTGCAAAGCTCATTTCAGCTTTCTTCTCAATACCTTCACCCACTTCGAAACGAACGAATTGAGCGACAACAGTACCAGTCGCTTTCAATACATCAGCAACTTTCTTATCATTGTCGATAACATACATTTGACGATCAAGAGCAACTTCGTTCAAGTATTTTTCAACTGAACCAGTTACCATTTTCTCAACGATGTTCGCTGGTTTACCAGATTCTAATGCTTTCGCTTCAGCAATTTCTTTCTCTTTAGCGATCAAGTCAGCTGGAACAGCTTCTGCATTTACCGCAACTGGGTTGAACGCAGCAACGTGCATTGCAATACCTTTACCAGTGTCAGCATCACCTGTGTAAGAAACAACAACACCGATTTTTAAACCGTGCTTGTAAACAGCCAAGTTTTCGCCTTCAACGATTTGAGCACGACGAACCTGAATGTTTTCACCGATTTTTTGAACAAGTGCAACACGCGCTTCTTCTACAGTTGAACCGTCTTCAAGTTTAAGTTCAGCAATTTTCGCAGCATCAGTTTCGTTTGCAGCAAGTGCAGCAGCAGCAACTTTATCAGAGAAGTTTTTGAAGTTTTCGTCTTTTGCAACGAAGTCAGTTTGACAGTTAACTTCAACAAGAATCGCTTTGTTGCCTTCTTGGATGATTGTGATCGCGCCATCAGCTGCAATGTTACCTGCTTTTTTAGCAGCTTTTGCTTGACCTGATTTACGAAGGTTGTCAATCGCAAGTTCGACGTCACCACCAGCTTCTGTTAATGCTTTTTTGCATTCCATCATTGCAAGACCAGTACGGTCACGTAATTCTTTTACCATGCTTGCAGTAATTGCAGTCATGTTGTTCTCCTAAAATCGGTAGAAAATAAATCTGTTCAACAAAAACGGCCCAAAGAATCTCTGGGCCGTTTGCAATCTCGACGCTTTAATTTGCCACCATTACATGTCGCAAAAATGACAAGCTTGCGTCAAAACGCATTAAGCCTCAGAAGCGTCTTTAGCAGCGTCGTCGCCTTTTGCTTGTGCATTTGCTTGTGATTGAGCATATTCTTTACCAGCAAGAATCGCATCAGCCATAGCAGAAGCATACAAAGTTACTGCACGGATCGCATCGTCGTTACCCGGAATAACGTAATCAACGTTGTCTGGGTTAGAGTTTGTATCAACGATACCGATTACAGGAATACCTAAGTTTTTCGCTTCTTTGATTGCAATCGCTTCGTGATCTACGTCGATTACAAATAATGCGTCAGGTAAACCACCCATGTTTTTAACGCCGCCTAAAGCACGTTCAAGTTTTTCCATCTCACGAGTACGCTCTAAAGCTTCACGTTTAGTAAGCTTAGCAAAAGTACCGTCTTGAGATTGAGTTTGAAGATCTTTTAAACGGTTGATAGATTGGCGAAGTGTTTTCCAGTTCGTCAACATACCACCTAACCAACGGTGATCTACATATGGTTGACCAGCGCGTTGAGCTTGTTCACGGATGATGTTAGAAGCAGCTCGTTTTGTACCAACGAATAATACTTTGTTCTTTTTGCTCGCTAGGTTGTTAACGAAGTTCAAAGCATCATTTAACGCAGGAACAGTGTGCTCAAGGTTGATGATGTGAATTTTGTTACGCGCGCCAAAAATGTATTGACGCATTTTTGGGTTCCAGAAACGAGTTTGGTGACCAAAGTGTGCGCCTGCTTGAAGAAGGTCGCGCATGCTTACGTTGTAATCTGCCATTTTCTTTACCTTAAAGTTTGGGTTAGGCCTCCATATATCCGCATTCTCCACCTATTGCTAGGCACCCAGAGTAATGTGTCGATATATGTGCGGATTTTTTTACGACTATAATTATCAGATAATTTCGTAAAATATATTCACGAAAAGCATTTGATAAAATAGGCGGCTATTTATACCATAGACGCTTGCAAATTACCAAAAGTTTTTAGAGATCATGAATACAACTTATACAGCCCCTCGTCGATTAATCAAAACACCTGAAGAAATTGAAAAGATGCGTGTTGCTGGCAAATTGGCGGCTGAAGTTCTAGACATGATTAAACCGCATATTAAAGCGGGCGTGAGCACACTAGAACTCGATACCATCTGTCGCAATCACATTGAAAATGTTCAGCAAGCAATTCCTGCCTGTGTCGGCTACGGCGCAGCACCAGGTCGCCCTGCTTTCCAGCATTCTATTTGCACTTCGGTCAACCATGTGGTTTGTCACGGTATTCCGTCTGAAAATAAAATCTTAAAGAACGGCGATATTCTTAACATCGATGTAACAGTCATTAAAGATGGTTATCACGGCGATACCAACATGATGTATATCGTGGGCGGTGAAACCTCTATTCTTGCAAACCGCTTGTGTTCAGTGGCCCAAGAAGCTATGTATCGCGGCATGGCCACGGTAAAAGACGGTTCATATCTGGGTGATGTCGGTTATGCCATTCAACAATATGTAGAATCTGAGCGTTTCAGTGTCGTGCGTGAATATTGTGGTCATGGTATCGGCAATGTCTTCCATGATGAACCACAAGTTTTGCATTATGGGCAAAAAGGCACCGGTATGCGTCTGGAAGCAGGCATGACCTTTACTATTGAACCAATGGTCAACGCAGGTGTTTGGCAAACCAAGCTTTTAGGTGATAAGTGGACCGTTGTCACAAAAGATCACAAATTGTCGGCTCAATATGAACATACGATTTTGGTAACCAAAACTGGTATCGAAGTATTAACCGCACGTCCTGAAGAAGATTTATCTCGTTTTATGTAATTTATTTTCTTTAATTTTTTTAGAAAAAAGTCACTTCGGTGGCTTTTTTTATATCTTCATAATTTCTTCATCAATTTATCTAAATCAAACAAATTTTTTCATAAGCATAACAATTATAAATTTTAACTAAACAAAGTAGATCTAAAAAAGAGTTATCGTGGGCGCAAGAAAAATCCTTACAAACTTTAGGACATGGAGTCCCAAGATGATGAAGAAGTCATTTGCTTGCCTGCTTACAGGCTTATGTGCCCTACCAACAATTACTTTTGCAGACTCACCATATTTCAGTCTAAAAGATGGCGATGGGTTTAAACGCTTTTCGGTTTCAGTCGGTGCTCTATATGTAAAACCAACAGGTAAAGCTCAACCAATTAAAGTTAACACAGCAGTTAAAGAAGGCGAACAAGCCAAAGTTGGCGATGTTTCAATAAAAACCGTTAAAGATAGTATCTCCAAAGATATGGACCCCAATCTGTCAACAGTTTTCATTAATTTTTTAGATGGTTTGGGAAAAGAAACGTTGCCCGGCTCATTAAGTGGTAATGCTGAAATCTATGGTTTAGATGAATGGAATAATCCTGGTACGGGACTGGAAGCTGATGATGTAATGACCTTGGGCATTATGACCAACTATTTTTTCACAGATAATGTTTCATTTGAAGTAAAAGCAGGTATTCCACCAAAAGTTGATATCCAAGGTAAAGGGCAAATTTATGCACCATTAACAGCAAAAGCTCACCCATCTATTGATCTTCCAATTATAGGAGGTATCGGCCTCCCTTCAATTGACTTAGAAAAGCAAATTTTTATTACTGACCTTGAATCGCATGGTACAGCAGCAACAGCTCGCGCATGGACTCCAGCTTTTGAATTCCAATATCATTTCGGCAAAACAGGCGTTAATAAATTCCGGCCTTATGTGGGGCTAGGATTAATGTATGCTTATTTCAATGATCTCAAGATTAATTCTGAAATTGAGCGCGATTTAGTCAACGCTGGACATATGATTGTCAATATCAAAGATGGTAAAGCTGGTGCTGCTTTGGACCAAAAAACCAGCTCAGGAGATCCAAAAGTCAAATTAGAAGCTTCGGATGCATTTGCACCGATTGCCACAGCTGGTTTTACATATGACTTTAATGATCGTTGGTTTGCCGTTGGTTCTGTTTCTTATGCCCACCTGACTGGTGAAGCAACTATCACTGTTAACGATAATAAATATGGTGAACTTATTCGTGCAAAAACTGATATCGAGATTAATCCTATTTTAGGTTATGCAGGTGTCGGCTATCGTTTCTAAGCGACCTAGCTCATAAAAAAGCAGCCTTCGCTGCTTTTTTTATTTCCTGATATTTTTAATAGTAAACAATTTACTCAAACAAATAGAACGCTAATCTTTTTTTGAATCGAAATACAGACAGAAGTATTTTAAAATACTTTTCACTTATTTCTTGATCATAACAACAATGTCAAAGCCACAATTCTCAAAACAGTTGATCTATATGCTGATAGGAAGTGCACTGATCCTCGCACTTTCGCTGGGCGTACGTCATGGCTTCGGTTTATACCTGGTCCCGATGAGCGACGCATTTGGCTGGGGACACCATATTTTTAGTTTTGCCATTGCCTTACAAAACTTGATCTGGGGTGCAGCCCAACCCTTCACAGGTGCAATTGCCGATAAATATGGTACTAAAAAAGTAGTTGCAGCAGGCGGCGTACTCTATGCGATTGGCTTGGTGATGATGGCATTTAGCTCGACCGGAGTTCTGCTAAATCTTAGTTTGGGCCTTGTCATTGGACTGGCTTTATCTGCGACCTCATTTACAGTGCTGCTTTCAGCCGTTGGTCGTGCAGCTCCGCCAGAAAAACGCAGTATGGTAATGGGGATTGCCAGTGCAGCAGGATCATTCGGTCAATTTATCATGTTGCCATCCACCCTACTGTTACTCAAAAGTATAGGCTGGTCCTCCGCACTTTTAGTCAGTGCATTCGCGATTGCATTCATTGTCCCGTTGGCATGGTTATTAAAATCCCCTACTTCGACCGCACCGAAGGCACTGAATCAACCCAGTCTCGGCTTTAAACAGGTTCTTAACATTGCCAGCAAACATAAACCGTTCTGGTGGTTATCCTTAGGTTTTCTTGTCTGCGGCTTTCAGGTGGTATTCTTAGGAGTGCATTTACCGGGTTATTTAATTGATCATGGCTTTGATGCCACCACAGGCACCATATTTTTAGCACTGGTAGGCCTGTTCAATATTGTGGGGACCTATGGGGCTGGCTGGTTAGGTGATCGTTATTCAAAACCGAAACTGCTGATGTTGCTGTACGGCTTACGTGGCGTCGCCATCATTGCCTTCCTGTTATTACCATTGAGTATATTTACCGTTTATAGTTTTGGCATCATCATGGGGTTGCTGTGGCTTTCCACCGTGCCATTAACCAATGGTATTGTTGCCAATATGTTTGGCGTAAAATATTTATCGATGTTGAGTGGTATTGTGTTTTTTACTCACCAAATCGGTTCTTTTTTTGGAGGCTGGTTAGGAGGTATCAACCACGACATGACCGGCAACTACAATATGATCTGGCTTGCCTGCTTGCTATTAAGTGCTTTTGGTGTGGTGATTCATCTGTTCGTCAATGAAGAGGCCATTATTCATGACTAATCTCGAACGAAATTTTAAAATTTTACTGATGGGCTTTATTCTTGGTTTAATTAGTCTTTCAATTTTGATCTGGTTTCAAACGCCTGATCTATTTGAATATTTCAATCAGGCATTTTGTGCCCACTAAATACGTATTTCCAAGTTTCATACTTGTCATTGAATCATCAAAAATTTGTCATAAAACGATAAAATTTGCATGATTTAATGAAAAATAAAAACACCTATAAAATGCCAAAGAGCTTGTTGTCCCCAGCGTCAACAAGCTCTTTTATTGCAGCCATAAAAAGGGCCGCTTTAAGCGACCCTTTCTGGTAAAACCATCTTGATTAAGGATGTTTCGGTAAAGGTATATATTGAGATTGCGTATTTTGCTGTACTTTACGCTCTCCCACCTTCACTTGGAGCGTTTGCTGCTTGCCTTCTCGCTCGACAATTACATCAATCAGACTACCCGGCGCTTGCAATGCCACATAATTAATTAAATGCGAAGCGGAAGAAATCTGTTCGTTATTGACCTGGATAATTTTGTCACCACGTTTAATGCCTGCCGTATCCGAAGGTCCGTCACGCAATACATCAGCCACGGTAACCCCAATCGGTTTTGTTGCCAGAACATCCTCTTCAATGGTATTTGGAATCAGGCTAATACCCAACCAGCCTCGTACCACACGGCCATCTTTCAAGATGGAATTAAGCACTTGCTGACAAACCTTGGCAGGAATAGCGAAACCAATTCCCAAGGAACCGCCAGATTGAGAGAAAATTGCAGTATTGACACCAATCAGGTTGCCTGCAACATCAATCAATGCACCACCCGAGTTACCCGGATTAATGGCAGCATCAGTTTGAATAAAGTCTTCGTAGGTATTGATCCCCAAGTCAGAACGACCTGTGGCAGAAATAATCCCTTGAGTTACGGTTTGACCGACACCAAATGGATTACCAATCGCAAGTACGACATCACCTACTTCGTTACCACTCAGCTTAAATGGTAGCACTGGCAGATTATCTAATTCGATCTTGATTACAGCCAGATCTGTATCTGGATCTGTACCAATTACTTTGGCTTCAGCACGACGGCCATCATGCAATGCCACCACAATATGTTCAGCTTGAGCAATCACATGATTATTGGTGAGAATATAACCGTCTGCACGCACAATCACCCCTGAACCCAGACTGTTTTCATTTTGAGGCTGTTGCGGCATTTGATTGCCAAAGAACTCGCGAAATACAGGATCATTCAATAATGGATGATTCATCTGTTTAACTTTCTGCGTGGTAAAAATATTCACCACAGCAGGTGCAGCCACTTTGACTGCAGCACTATAGGAAACCACCCCACCGGCACGTGATGTATCAATGAGAGGCTCAACCTTTTCTGCCGGCATTTTCACCCCATCAGCCGCAACAGTCGGTTTCGGTTGATGTGATTTCTGCCAAGCCAGAAAACTAACGATAACAAGAATGAGTAATACCCAAGGTAACCATGTAAATGCACGGCGCACGTCTATTATCCTCTAGGCGAAATTATGTGATGTACGTAATTTATTGAAGAACTGGAAGTTTCCACTATTGTAAAGTAAATTGCTTAAAATCAATGCAAAAGTTAAAAAAGTTTTGTCTAGCTTTAGTTACATTTAAAAATATGTTTTTATTGAGCTCTAACAAGCTGTTAATCATTTGAGGAATCGCATGGCAAATTTGCAAGATATTGTGCACTGGTGTAATCAGACTTTAAAAGCAAACGAGTTTAAAGACTACGCACCAAATGGCTTACAAATTGAAGGCAAAGCTGAAGTCAATAAAATTTTATGTGCCGTGACCGCTTCTGAAGATGCGATTGATGCCGCGATTGCTCAACAGGCGGATGCCTTACTGGTGCATCATGGCTACTTCTGGAAAGGCGAACCCTATCCGATTACAGGGATGCGTGGCAACCGTATCAAAAAACTGATTCAAAATAATATTTCCCTGATTGCCTATCACCTGCCACTAGATGCGCATCCGACTTTAGGCAATAACGTCGCCATTGCCGATTTGTTGGAGTTAAACGATCTGGAAGCATTAGATCCAAGTGAAAAGCATCCTATCGGCAATATTGGCTATTTAGACCATGCACTGAGTCCTGAGCAATTTAAAGCAAAGTTACAAGCTGTCTTTGATTTTAATGTGATTCATTTACCGAGCGATAAAACTGTAATCAAAAAGGTTGGCTTCTGTACAGGCGGCGCACAAGACTTTATTGCCAAAGCTGCTCAAGCAGAGTGCGATGCTTATATTTCAGGTGAAGTCAGTGAACGCACCTTCTATGAGGCCAAAGAGTTAGGGGTTCACTATTTTGCTTGTGGTCATCATGCCACTGAACGTTATGGCGTACAGCGCTTGGCACAAGCCATTGCAACTCAGTTTGCCATTGAATCTGAGTATTTTGAGCTCAACAATCCAATTTAAGCCGATGCACGGATAAAGGAGTGAAATTCATTTCATTCCTTTATCTGATTTTTATTTTCCAATTTTCTGCCTCCCCATCGATTCTTTCTGGTCGCTTAATGATGCAGGGTACTCATTGCCTAGCTGCTCATCTCTATAGTGATAATTTTAAATGCCTAACTACATCTAGACTCTCCCTCTTAATCGACTGATAAATAAAATTTATTTTTTAGCTCATATCACATAGATAAAAGCAAATTAAAAGATATTGATTCTCATTTGCTTTTAAAACAATAATGAAAGCGCTTAATTTCATCCTCATAAAACTACATTGACTACAACAGGAATCAAACATATGGCTTATTCTTTACCTGCACTGCCTTATGCCTATGATGCACTTGAACCCAATATCGATACCAAGACCATGGAAATTCATCATAGCAAACACCATCAGACCTATATCAATAATATTAATGGCGCAATTGAAGGCACGGTATGGGAAAAATTTCCTGTAGAGGAGCTAGTCGCCAAAGTGAATGAAGTTCCAGCAGACCTTAAACATATGGTGATCAATAATGCTGGCGGACATGCCAATCATTCACTGTTCTGGACCGTTATGAGTCCACACGGTGGTGGCGAACCGACAGGTGATATTGCAAAAGCTATTGACCAGCAACTCGGTGGTTTTGATGCTTTTAAAGAGGCCTTTACCAAAGCCGCGATTAGCCGTTTCGGAAGTGGCTGGGCGTGGCTGAGTGTCACACCTGAAGGTAAAATTATGGTGGAAAACAGTGCCAATCAGGACTCGCCCCTGATGCATGGTCATACTCCTATTTTAGGACTGGATGTATGGGAACATGCCTATTATCTAAAATATCAAAACCGTCGACCTGAATATATTGCGGCTTTTTATAATGTGGTGGACTGGGATGAGGTCAATCGCCGCTACCATGCGGCTTTAACAGCAATAAAAAATTGATTTTAAATAATAAAGTTAAAAAATTCCGCTTGATCAAGGTAGATTAGAGCCAGCTCAAAGATAATCTAAAATAATCATTGGCTCTAATTCTATCTTGTGTATGGTATATGTCTCAGATGGAAATTTTTTGCATATTTTGTGTATTAAAAGACTGCCCTATTGCATGCAGAATCATTTACAATAAAAACACTTAATGTAAAACCCAGCAAATTTGCAAGGAATGAAACATGACAACCATTACTTTACCTGCACTTCCATATGGCTATGATGATCTAGCGCCACATATCACTCGCGAAACTTTAGAATACCATCACGACAAACACCACAATACTTATGTTGTTAACTTAAACAACTTAATCAAAGGTACTGATCTTGAAGGTAAAACTTTAGAAGAAATCATCAAGGCTTCTGCTGGTGATGCATCTAAAGCTGGTATCTTCAACAATGCTGCTCAAGTATGGAACCACACATTTTACTGGAACAGCATGAAGCCAAACGGTGGTGGTAAACCTACAGGCGCGATTGCAGCGAAAATTGACGAAGCATTTGGTAGCTACGAAAAATTTGCAGAAGAATTCACTGCTGCTGCAACAACTCAATTCGGTTCAGGTTGGGCTTGGTTAGTTGCTGACGAAGTAAACGGTAAATTATCAATTACTAAAACTTCAAATGCAGACACGCCGCTTGCGCACGGTCAAATCGCTGTATTAACAATCGACGTTTGGGAACACGCTTACTACATCGACTTCCGTAACTTACGTCCAAAATACATCGCGACTTTCTTAGAAAGCCTGGTTAACTGGGACTATGCAAATGCAAAACTTGCAGGTCAACCAGCAGGTGTTGAGAAATAATTTATTATTTCTGCAATAAAAAAACTGCTCTTGATGAGCAGTTTTTTTATACCTATATTTTTCAACTTTACATCCCCTCTAGCCTTGTTTTAAATCTCATTTCTCCCACCCATCAACAAGTACTTTAGAGCTCTGGCCAAGCTTTTAAATATAAGACATTTCCCTATCCATCATCAGAAAAATCTCAACCTTCATCTTGTTTAAGTCAAATCCCTATTCTGCGTCCTACACTTTGTAAAACAATGAAAAAACCCTGCTTGCGCAGGGTTTCTTTTTGAATCAGTTCAGTGCTTAGTGAGCAGCGAATTGGTTCATTGTGTTTTTAGCATCATCATGTGCTTTAAGCGCATTGTCACCAGAGAAGATTTCTTTGTGATCATCACCGATGTCAGAACCCGCCATTGCTTGGTGTTTAACACAAGCGATACCGCCACGGATTTCTTTACGTTGTACGCCAGCAACATAAGCCAACATACCTTCAGAACCGAAGTAACCTTGTGCAAGCTCATGTGTAGAAAGAGCAGCAGTGTGGTAAGTCGGAAGTGTGATCAAGTGATGGAACACACCTGCTTCACGAGACGCATCTGCTTGGAAAGTACGGATCTTAGCATCAGCATCAGCAGCTAATTCAGTGTTGTCATACTCAGCGCTCATTAATTTAGCACGGTCGTATGCAGAAACGTCTTTACCTTCAGCAACCCAACGGTCATAAGCTTGTTGACGGAAGTTTAAAGTCCAGTTAAATGATGGGCTGTTGTTATAAACAAGCTTCGCATTTGGCACAACTTCTTTAACACGGTTAACCATGTGAGCGATTTCTTCTACGTTTGGAGTCGCAGTTTCGATCCAAAGAAGGTCAGCACCATTTTGAAGGCTAGATACACAGTCAAGTACAACACGGTCAATTTGAGTGTCAGGACGGAACTGATATAAGCCAGAAGCTAAACGCTTAGGACGGTGTAATTTACCATCACGCTTGATCAGGATTTCATCTTCTTGAGCATCAGCGATGTCAATTTCAGTTGTATCCAAGTAGCTGATGTATTGAGAAGCGATGTCGCCTGGCTCTTTAACCACTGGGATTTTTTGAGTCAAGTCAGCGCCTTCAGAGTCAGTACGTGCAACGATGATACCGTCATCAAGACCCATTTCTAAGAATGCATAACGTAATGCATGGATTTTAGCGATGAAGTCTTCGTGTGGAACAGTTACTTTACCAGCTTGGTGACCACATTGTTTTGCATCAGATACTTGGTTTTCGATTTGAAGTGCACATGCACCCGCTTCGATCATTTTCTTCGCAAGTAAGTAAGTCGCTTCTTCGTTACCGAAACCAGCATCAATGTCCGCAATAATTGGCACAACGTGAGTTTCAAAGTTGTCGATTTGAGCAGTGATTTCAGCTGCTTTAGCAGTATCACCTGCTTCTTGTGCTTTTTTAAGTGCACGGAATAAATCGTTTAATTCTTTTGCGTCAGCTTGACGTAAGAAAGTGTAGATTTCTTCGATCAAAGCAGGAACAGAAGTTTTTTCATGCATTGATTGGTCAGGAAGTGGACCAAATTCTGAACGAAGTGCAGCAACCATCCAACCAGAAAGGTAGATATAACGACGCTCAGTTGTACCGAAGTATTTTTTGTTCGCGATCATTTTTTGTTGAGCGATGAAACCGTGCCAGCAACCTAATGATTGAGTATATTTGCTAGAATCGGCATCATAAGCAGCCATATCACGACGCATAATCGCAGCTGTGTATTTCGCAATGTCTAAACCAGTTTTGAAACGGTTTTGTAGTTGCATGCGAGCAGCATCTTCAGGACTAATATCTGCCCAAGTGTTGCCAAATTTTGCTTTTAATTCGCGGATTGCATCAATCGCTGTTTGATATGTAGTCATGATCTATTCCTTTGAGGATTGGCATCGAACGGGGGCTAAAAATCCTGATTGTATTTAGTCTAGATTTCAAGCACCTCATCAACATGTCTCAAAGCTTAGTCTTTGGCAAGCGATTTAGCCAATATTCTAGCTTAATCTTCGGTATTTTCTTAGAAAATGTATGTATAGGCTTTTATCAAAAAATTCAAAAATACAATATAAGCAATTGTTTTTAATTAATTTTCAAAATACACAAAAATGCATAAAAACCCTATTTCAGGCTATTTTTCTAGACTGGTCAGTTCAAAAAACACGGCAAAACAAGTGTTCAAATCCTAAAAATATTTAAATTTTTAGCGCGTCTTACTGGTGTTACAAACAACAATTGTATCAAAGTTGAGCATGACCCGATCAATAAGTGCACCCGATATTTCAAGTGGCTTTATATGCTTTGGCACTGTTGCTTTTATATAGGATTAAGTTACACAAAAGGCTTTAGATATGTCATAATTCAACACAATTTAAGGATTTTATTTTCGGTATTTTTTTTATGAATCTGGAGCGGGTCGATCTTAATTTATTAATTTATCTTGACGTACTTCTTCGTGAAAAAAATGTCACACGCGCCGCAGAGCAACTCGGTGTTACCCAGCCTGCGATGAGTAATATTTTACGTCGTTTACGTAATCTGTTTAATGATCCCCTCCTGATTCGCTCTTCTGAAGGCATGACGCCGACTGAGCGTGCATTAGAATTACAACCGCGTATTCGCGATGCGCTCTCAGATCTTTCCATGATTCTGGAGCCACGTACCGAATTCCGTCCTTATACCAGTACGCGCGTGTTCCGTATCATGACCTCGGATTATGCCGAAGCAACCTTAGTGCCTCGCTTGGTCAAAGCATTACGTTCAGAAGCACCCAATGTGGTACTGGATTTCTTGACGCCGAGTGATGTGTCTTATCGGGACATGGAGCAAGGTAAAGTAGATCTTGCCATTAACCGCTTCAATGAAATTCCACAAAGCTTCCATCAGGTTCTGGTTTGGCGTGATAGCTTTAGCTGTATTTTAAATGACAAACACCCTGCTGTAACCCACTTAAACCTGAAAAGCTATTTAGATGCACAGCATATCTGGGTCTCAAAAACCGGTATGGGGGTTGGTTTCGGTGTCAATCCGGATAAACAGGCGGGACTCGGCTGGATTGATCAAGCGTTGGAGCGTATTGGTCAACGTCGTAAAATTTCAGTGTTTACCCGTCATTATCAAATGCCAGCACTATTAGCACAAAATGTAGATTTGATTGCGACATTACCAACCCGTATGGCGCGTTTGCAAACCCAAAATCCAAAGCTGGTTATAAAGGATCCTCCATTTTATATTCCTGAGTTTGAATTAAAAATGGCTTGGTGTCCGTTATTACATCACCATCCTGCCCATCGCTGGTTAAGACAGCTGATCCTGTTTGTGGCACGCCAGATGATTGAAGAAGAGAATCGTGAATTTCTCTTAAATAACTCACAATTTTCACAATACTAAAAATATTGCTCTATAATCATATTTAATTTCGAATGGATATGCTTGTTTGCTCAGCAAAACTGTTATTACGAGGTAATGATTTGATTACCTCTGTTCTTTTTTGTGTTACAACATATTCATAATAATATGCAACACAGGTGATGTGTGAGTCTCTTCCAGAATATTATTGTTATCGCCCTGCTGATTTCAGCAGCAGGCTTTTTATCACTCACAGAAATTGCTCTCGCCGGCGCTAGAAAAGTTAAATTAAAAATTTTGGCCGAATCTGGCGAAACCCGTGCTCAAAAAGTTTTAGATCTACAAGAACAATCCGCTGACTTCTTCGCAGCCTCGCAAATCGGTTTAAATGCCGTTGCAATCCTCGGCGGTATTCTCGGTGAAGCTGCCTTCCGGCCATTCTTTGTTGATCTGATTGTGAAGTTTTATGCAGGTCCTTGGCTAGAAACCATTGGTTTTGCCCTCTCCTTTACCATGGTTACTTCTTTGTTCATTCTGTTTGCCGATCTGATGCCAAAACGTTTGGCCATGATTGCGCCAGAAAAAATTGCCATTAGCGTCATCGAGCCGATTCAGATTTTTATTAAAATCTGCAAACCTTTGGCTTGGGGCATCAATGCGATTGCCAATCTGTTATTCCGCTTATTCAAAGTCAATACCATCCGTGACGACAATATTACCTTTGATGATATTTCAGCAGTCATGGACGCAGGCGCACAAGCCGGGGTGCTACAAAAGCAGGAACATCATTTCATTGAAAACGTATTTGAACTGGAGGAACGTACTGTTCCTTCAAGTATGACCACCCGTGAAAATGTGGTGTTTTTCACCCTCACAGAACCTGAAGACAGTATTCGTCAAAAACTGGGTGAATATCCGTATTCAAAGTTTCTGGTCTGTAATGAACATATTGATCAGGTGATTGGCTATGTCGACGCCAAAGATATTCTGGTGCGTATTCTGAATAAACAGTCGTTCACACAACTGAATGAATCGACCATTCGTAATGTGTTAATGATTCCAGATACTCTGACCCTGTCAGAATTGCTCGACCGCTTCCGCTCGACCAAAGAAAAATTTGCGGTCGTGATTAATGAATATGCGCTGGTGGTCGGGGTGATTACGCTAAGCGATATCATGATCACCGTCATGGGCGATTGGGTAACGCCAATGGATGAAGAACAGCAGATCATTAAGCGTGACAATCATTCCTGGCTCATTGATGGTGGCACACCGATTGAAGACGTCAAACATGTTCTGGAAATTGAAGAATTTCCTGAAAATGAGAATTATGAAACCATTGCCGGCTTTATCATGTATCGCCTACGCAAGATCCCGCGTCCTGCAGATGCCGTAGAATATGCGGGCTTCAAGTTTGAAGTGGTCGATATTGACCATTATAAAATTGACCAGTTATTGGTGACGCAAGTTTTACCGAGTCAGGAAAATGACACGATTATCCAGTCTGAAGACTAAGTAAAAGTCAAAAAAAAGCCCGTTTGACGGGCCTTTTTTATTTCATGATCCACCAGATCAGAATGATCAGTAACACCACAATAAAGACCACAACCTTTACGCCACCACGGCTACGCTGTGCCACCTGTTCCTGCACACGTGCCTGCTCTTGTGGATGGGCTTGCAAATACTGGTCAATTAAATCCTTTGATTCCTTTAACCCCAACCCGGTTTTCTCACGGGTAATCTTGATGGCCTCAATCAGTTGCCCTTCACGTAACACATCTAATGCTTCAGGTGGAATATGAGGTAATGAACTCATAAACTAACATTCCTTGTTATGTTTGATTGATGAGTAGAACTGGCGTTTATCCGCGCTTAGTTTCCACCAAGTTGTGCCAATAAGGTATCCAATGTCGCCTGATAATGTATGCTAATATCTTCGGCTAGAATCTTGTATGCATTGTCAAATTGAACCATTGGCCAGCCCTCTTTCCAAAATGGAAAAATATTGTGCAGGTCATGGGTCACCGTTGCATCTTCACGACCAATGGCCTGTGCAACCTGAGCCAATACCTGTGCAGTTTCTGCACCATCAATCGCTAAATAATCAATGCCACGGGCTTTTAAAATACGGATGCGGTCTTTTTTATAACGAATTTTTTTAGCCTGACCTGAATTCAGACCCAATGCCAAAGTCACAGCTTCGACAAATTTGTCCTCAAAGCTGGTATTCAGTGCAACCAAAGCCTGTTTATGTGCTTCTTGACGCCCAGCTTTCCCCCCATTACGGATGATCTCATTTGCTTCCGTATCCAGCTTATCTTTTTTCATAGACTGTAAAATGTCTAAAATTTCGATATCGCTTAAAGATTCAGGAGATTGCTCAATCATGGGAGTCCTAATACACAAAATAAAAAAACATTGTCTCATAAAAGCGCGATCAACGCAGAATAAAAATGAAAATTGGCATTCTATCTGCATTATTTTTTAGATCGGTTTTCCAGAATTTAGCCTAACTGGCTTAAATCCCTTTGAGAAGATGGATCAATGTGATTGCTAATTTATTTTTACCCTGGTAATATTATTTTACCCGTATAAAACTATGTGAATAAAATGAATACTCAACCGACCTATACTGCTTTTTCAGGCTATACATTGATTGCTCAAGCGCAACTTGCTGACATTGCATTAAAGCTCAAACAACTTGGTGAAACTGCCGAGACGATCCTGATTTTTAATGATCAAACAGGTCGACAAATCGACCTTGACCTTTCAGGTGCTGAGCAACAGATTCAGCAGCGCTATAGCGAACCTGAACCGGAAAAGAAAGTTGGCCGTCCAAAACTCGGTGTGATCTCTCGTGAAATTACCTTACAGAAAAAACATTGGGACTGGTTAGATCAACAGAGTGCCAGCGCATCTGCAGTGATTCGCAAACTGATTGATAAGGAACTGAATGACCCAACATCTGAAAGTAATATCATGCTGGCTAAACAAGCCACTGATCGCGTTATGTCAGCGATGTTAGGCAATATGCCCAACTACGAAGAAGCAACCCGCGCGTTATATCAAGGTGATCGGGAAGTCTTTTTGAAAATGATTCAGGATTATCCTAAAGATCTAAAAGAATATTTAATCCAAAAAACCCAAAATATTTTTTAATTTTTTGATTGTTCCGCCTTTTCGATAAGTGGAACAATCAGACTTAACCTATAAATCATCTTCATCACTTATTGAAGATGTCATTTTCATATCAATATTTTTATAATCAACTTTCTGCAAACAACTTAGACATCGCTCTTTCAATTCATCAATCATTTTCTGTTGCTTTACCTCTCCACCATCAAAGTTAGATAAAGCATCAATCTCATCAAAACATGCAATTACATATTTTAGATCGTCAGAAATTATTGTGGATTTTAAGAATTCATTAGAAAAGCTCGACCTTGCTAAAGACCATATTCCAGCTTCAGGAGAAAGAACACCCTGTTTCATTCCCTCTAAAACTCCCAGAGCTAGTGAAGCGATATAGAATTCAGCATTTTTATTAAGGGTTTCAAGTTTCATCTATTAGAAATGTAGTTATATAAAAATATAGAGTATACACAATACAAAAAAAACCCGCTTACGCGGGTTTTTTCAAATCAGTTCTGCCTATTAAAGACGAACCAACTCCACAACTTTCTCAGCTGCTTCTTCAACCGTTTCAGCCGTGATTTCTGTATCCGTACCTTCAACAGTTGTGGTAATAATCACCACACCTGTTTCACGTAACAATGCAATTTGCTCAGCTGTTAAATTGGCTTTCGCAATCGCAACCACACCTTGCTGAATCAATAGACTCTCTAAAGCTTGAGCTTTCTCAATCAACGACGCAGACACACCAATCACCGCAGGCTTTTGACCTAAACGCGCCGCACGATCTTCCGCAGTCACAGGATTGCTATGCGCAGTCCATTCAACTGCCGCTTCAACCATACCGGCACCAACCGTGACATTGCTTAAACGGTCAATAAAGATAAATGAACCGGTATAACGGCTGTCTTGATATTGATCGAAGACCACGGCTGCATCAAACTCAACCACAACATCTGCAATGGCATTCAACTCAAGCTCTTCAACTTGCGTATGTTCCAAGGTATTGACATTGACACGGAAGTTAATCGCAGTGACTTTAGCAGGCACTGTCTGCGTACCAATTTTGACGTTGTACAGCTTGCCTTTCACCAACGGATGTTCATTCATCCATACCACTGAAGCACGTACACTACGCGAAATCAAAGGCTGCTCGCCCGCACGGACTAAAACGTTACCACGAGAAATATCAATTTCATCGTTTAAGGTTAAAGTCACAGCCTGTCCTGCAACGGCCTGCTCAAGATTGCCATCAAAGGTGACAATTTCTTTTACCGTTGATTTCTTGCCTGATGGCAATGCAACAATCTCATCCCCCACATTAATTGCACCCAATGCAACCGTTCCGGCAAAACCACGGAAATCAAGGTTTGGACGGTTTACATACTGAACCGGGAAACGGAATTCTTGTTTATTGGATTCGCGTTTAATTTCCACAGACTCAAGAATGCTCATCAAGGTTTGACCCTTGTACCATGGCGTACTTGCAGAAGGGTTCACCACGTTATCGCCATTCAATGCCGAGATTGGCACGAACAGAATATTTTCAGGGCGACGATCACCGAGTTGATTGACAAAAGCATCATATTCAACCTGAATTTCGTTGAAACGTGCTTCCGAGAACTCGACCAAGTCCATTTTATTGATCGCAACAACGATATTTTTAATCCCGAGCAAGCTTGCAATAAATGAATGACGGCGGGTTTGGGTTTGTACACCATAACGCGCATCAATCAGGATAATCGCAAGATCGGCAGTGGAAGCGCCCGTCGCCATGTTACGGGTGTATTGTTCATGTCCAGGTGTATCGGCAATGATGAACTTACGCTTTTCTGTCGAGAAATAACGATAAGCCACATCAATGGTAATTCCCTGCTCACGTTCAGCCTGTAGACCATCAACCAGCAAAGCAAGGTCAGGTGCATCACCTGTCGTTCCGACTTTCTTACTGTCACGGGTAACGGCTTGCAACTGATCTTCATAAATCAGTTTTGAATCGTAAAGTAAACGACCAATTAAGGTACTTTTACCATCATCGACGTTACCGCAAGTCAAAAAACGCAATAAGTCTTTTTGTTCATGTTGTTTTAAATAACCCAAGATATCTTGGCTAATAAGATCTGATTGATGAGACATTGCTCAAAACTCCACATATTCTTTAGAAATCGCTTTTAATCTCCCTAAATCCCTCTTTAAAAAGAGGGACTTGCTTAAGGAAATTAGAAATAACCTTCTTGCTTTTTCTTTTCCATCGAGCCCGCTTCATCGTGATCGATCATACGACCCTGACGCTCAGAACTGGTCGCTAAAAGCATTTCCTGAATAATTTCAGGCAAGGTATCTGCTTCAGACTCCACTGCACCTGTTAACGGATAACAGCCCAGCGTACGGAAACGTACCGATTTCATTTGTGGAACTTCGCCCTCTTTTAAGCGCATCCGTTCATCATCCACCATGATCAACGTACCACTGCGTTCAACAACAGGACGAACTGCAGAGAAATAAAGAGGAACAATCTGGATATTTTCCAGATAGATATATTGCCAGATATCCAGCTCGGTCCAGTTCGATAACGGGAAGACACGAATACTTTCGCCTTTGTTCACTTTACCGTTGTAAAGGTTCCAAAGTTCTGGACGCTGATTTTTAGGATCCCAACGGTGCTTACTATCACGGAATGAATAGACACGTTCCTTGGCACGTGATTTTTCTTCATCACGGCGCGCACCACCAAAAGCGGCATCAAACTGGTATTTATCCAAGGCCTGTTTTAGACCTTGGGTTTTCATGATGTCGGTATATTTTGAACTACCGTGATCAAACGGATTAATCCCCGCATCGCGCCCCTCTACATTTTGATGCACGATTAAATCAAAGCCGTGGGTTTTTGCCATGTTGTCACGGAACGCAATCATGTCTTTAAACTTCCAGCCAGTATCGACATGCAATAGCGGAAATGGAAGTTTTGCTGGATAGAAAGCCTTAAGTGCCAGATGCAGCATCACGGCTGAGTCTTTACCAATCGAGTAAAGCATTACCGGATTTTCAAATTCAGCTGCAACTTCACGAATAATATGAATACTTTCTGCCTCAAGTTGCTTGAGGTGCGTTAATCTATTTTCAGTCATGTACAATTCCTCCTTTATCCATGCTATCCATAAAATCTATAAGTGGTATCAAACCACCACTTTGAAGACTGTGTGGAGGAACGAGTGCCATAACAACTCCAATTTTTCATGATATCGAGATTCTTACTCGTGTTACTTTCACGATCGAGTAAAGGATATTCATTATAATAATTTAGATGCAGTTCTTTAGCTTGTTTTTTCATATTGATATGCAAAATTATGATATGAAAATAACAATCTGGAATATCAAAACAATCCATTTCACATGAATAAATAAAAAAGAAGCCCATCAGGACTTCTTTTTTTCACAGCTCAGCTCTGTTTAGAAGCGGAACATTTTGGTTTCCAATGGAATTTCAACGCCTACAGAAACACCACCATCACGTCCATCGCGATCTGAGTCACTTACCCAGCCATTCACTTTCAATGGAATGGTTGGTTTTAGGTAGTGGGTCCAGGTTAAATCCAGACCTTTGATGGTATCGGCTTCAGGGAATGCAGCATTATTGTCTTGAACGCGCTGGGTCTGGCTTACTTTAGCGTAGATCACGCGTCCACCTAGGCGATTCATCACATCAAAACGGATATCACCACCCACCGAATACATCTGACCATCACCGCCCATGGCATGTCCTAGCGGGAATCCATGCTGGTAGTAACCATCTTTATAGGTGGTATGGCTATATGAAATGCCTTTCGCTTCGCCGTTGGTACGGGTATCTGCCCATTCCGCATAAAGCTGGTACGGCATATTGTTATAGCTTGAGGAGTAATCAGCACCAGCAAGGTACATATATTTTGCAGGTAGACCCCCCGCTTCATCTTCACCTACAAATTGCGTATACAAACTGACAGGTACATTAAATAAAGGTTGTAAGAACAAACGCCCATCAAAGCCTGCAATCTGGTTAGATGGATCTGCTTTACCCGTACCGCCATTGTCTTTGGTTCCTGTCCAGGCATCCCATAAAGAGCTTAAGCTTTCAGGACGTCCTTCACCACCCCACTGAATCGCGCGTGAAGCACCGAGTTCTAAAGCCGGGAACGGGCGTGCTGTTAAACGCAAACCAATCAATTTGGTGTCTGGAACGGCTGTGTAGTCATCTAACTGTCCTGCAAAAGCCTGGTACTGCCACGGCCCGATCCAAGAGAGCCACTTGGTCTCAAATGCATTTTGTACTGCACGTTGCACGGTCACGCCATACACGGGACGACTGGCATCACCACGAATCAAGCTACCATCATGGCCAGGGCCCCAATAGGTTGGAATCTGACCGGCAATCACCCATTGGTTCCACAGTTTACCTGCGATATATGAACCTTCGACATTGGCATCATGACCATTATCAATCAATGGATCTTTCTCACCATTGACACGTAGTTTGGCATCCCAGTTCTCGCCACCGGCATTAAATTCAGCAGCGATTTGATATTGGGATTTCTGATTATCACCAAAAGCTTGAGGAACCGTTTTAAGATCAGTACCTGCATGCAAACCGACTTTGACAGTAGCATTATCTGCCTGTAATGCATTCAATACAGAGTTAATCACTTTCTGCTGCGTGTTATTGCTTACTTTGGCTTGGGATAATGCACGTTGAATCTCATCACCGCTCATTGGCCAAGTCGATGTGCTGATTTGAATGACACCTTGCTGGTTCAACCAGTTTAAATCTGTTCTTAAATTTTCATCGTTGAGTACAAGACCCTGAGCAAATACCGGGGAAGAAAGAGCAGCAAATAATGCGATACAAAGCGATTTTTTTAAAAACATGTCCAGACTGTTCTCAAATTTATTTATGCAGACATGATCGTTGGTTTAAACATACTTTTCAATCACCAAACGGAACAATTACATTTTTTAACATGCAAGATCAAATTGACAAAAATTATGAGTGATCAGTACCATTCATTTTACTTATAACATCAACGAAATTAAATCATGAAAAAATTGTTTATAACCTTTATTCTAGGCACTGTAATTTCCATACCCGCGTTTGCGCAACCGGCTTCAAAAGATTCTATAAAGCAGTTATTAAAAATCACCAAGTCAGAACAGTTTCTGGGCCAAATGAGTCCACAGATCAGTAACATGATGCATTCAAGTATTGAAAAATTTACTCAAGGTAAACAGCTCACCACAAAACAAGAGCTTGCTCTAGTCAATTATTCTCAGGAACTCGGCAAAATTATGCAAGAGGAATTGACCTGGGCAAAACTAGAACCAGAAATGATTAAAATTTACGCCGAAGAATTTACCCAAGAAGAAATTGACGGCATGATCCAATTCTATAAAACGCCTGTAGGGCAATCGACCATTGATAAAATGCCAATCGTGATGCAAAAAAGCATGCAAGTGGGCTATAAACAAATGGATGCGATTACGCCTAAAATTATGCAGGCCGCAGAAAAATTTGCGAAAGAAATGCAAGCTGAATAACGCATGCGAGCATAAAAAAAGCCACGCTAAACGTGGCTTTTTTAGAAAGAGGATTAGTCTTTACGGCGCATATGCGGGAATAACAGTACATCACGGATACTTGGTGCGTTGGCAAACAACATCACCAAACGGTCAATCCCAATCCCCTGACCTGCTGTTGGTGGTAAACCATATTCCAACGCTTCAATAAAGTCAGCATCGTAATGCATGGCTTCATCATCACCAGCATCTTTTTCAGCAACCTGTGCCTGGAAGCGCTCAGCCTGATCAATCGGGTCATTTAACTCCGAGAAGCCATTGGCTAACTCACGACCACCGATAAAGAATTCGAAACGATCGGTAATATGCGGATTGTCGTCATTACGGCGTGCAAGCGGTGAGGTTTCAGCTGGATATTCAGTAATGAATGTTGGCTGACGTAGCTTAGTTTCTACCGTTTCTTCAAACACGATGGTTTGCAACTTGCCTAAACCGAATCCAGGTTTAACCTGCTCTTTTAACACTTCTTGAGTGAATTTTGCCAAGAACTCACGATCATTGACATTTTCAGGAGTGAAATCTGGGTTATGTTCAAGAATCGCATCAAACATTGAGATTTTCTTGAATGGGCCTTTGAAGCTATACACTTCATCACCATACGGCACATCAGTGCTACCCAAAATATCAACTGCCAGCTTTTCAAGCATGTTTTCAGTCAATACCATCAAGTCTTTATAATCAGCATAAGCCTGATAGAATTCAATCATGGTGAATTCCGGGTTATGACGTGTTGAAACACCTTCGTTACGGAAGTTACGGTTAATTTCAAACACACGCTCGAAACCACCCACAACCAAACGTTTCAAATAAAGTTCTGGTGCGATACGGAGATAAAGCTCCATATCCAGGGCATTGTGATGGGTTACGAATGGTTTTGCAGATGCGCCACCTGGAATCACATGCATCATTGGCGTTTCAACTTCCATGAAACGTTCATTGGTTAAGAATGCACGGATACCCGCCACTACTTTGGCTCGAATTTCAAAGGTCTTACGGGTTTCTTCGTTGACAATCAGGTCGAGATAACGCTTACGATATTTCGCTTCAGTATCGGTTAAACCATGGAATTTGTCTGGCAGTGGACGTAGTGATTTGGTCAGCAATTCAAAGCCTTCAAGGTGTACATATAAGTCACCTTTACCAGAACGACCGATATAACCTTCAGCCGCAATAATATCGCCAAGATCCAGACTCTTGATCGTTTCTAAAACATCTGTCGGTAAACCTTTACGGTCAACATACAGTTGGATACGGCCGGTCATGTCCTGAATCACGATAAATGATCCACGGTTCAACATCACACGACCCGCAACCTTGACATAAACTTTTTCAGCACCTTCGATTTGTGCTTTATCTTGATCTTTAAATTGTTCTTGCAAATCAGCTGTATAGTGTTCACGTTTAAACGTGTTTGGCCACGGGCTCTTACCCGTTTGTTTTGCAGTCTCTTGGATTTGCTTTAACTTGGCATGACGCTGTGCGATTAAATCGTTTTCGGAAAGTGTTTGTTCAGAAGTCGATTGAGCGTTTTGTTGCGTCATCTCTGCCTCGATTAAGTAAAAAATGAAGTGACGTAGAATAGCAGATCACAACCCATTTTCGTATTATTTCAATCAGACAATTCAAAAAAATGAATATTTATCAATTTTGAATACAGATGACACAAGCATTTGCCCTGTTCAACCAGCCAAATCAGCCCTCTTTTTCTGCCAGATGTTTGACCATGGCGAGTCCCTGATCAAAGCCCTTATTCATGAATTCGGCATGCTCTGGCTGAATATCCACTTCAACGTGCAACTGGGTTTCACCATTAAAATCAAACAGCATATATTTTTCCAAGGCACCCGCCCAAGTCTTGATCTCTTCACTTTCCAGATCTTCCTGACCATTCTGGATCATTCCCAGATGCTTAAACACAACTTGTTTCGGTTCATCCAGACTTTCAATGGTAGAGACCATGCCATTGCCTTTACCATCACCAAAATAGGTTTTACCCCCCACTTTCCAGTCGCTTTGCATGGTGGAGTCGCAGGCAAAGAATTTGGTCCATTCTGGATAGCTTTCAGGAGACCAAAGCACCTGCCAGACTTTTTCAGGGGTCGCATAAATTTTAATATTATAAGATAAGGTTTCCATGCGTTATTCTCCTTCTATCGTTGTTTTCTTCATCATAACTTGATTTTGAATGTTTGTTTTTTATACATACTATTTTTATACGATTGGCTTTTTTCATTATATAAGTCCTGAACTTTCGATAAAATTTTAGAGCAATTGCTCAAATAACAAGACTTTCAGATAGAATTGCCATATCGCTTTTTGAATAAATGATTAAACTCTTGCATTTACTTTACTTAAATGTCGTTCTGCGTAAAAATCTAATTCCCGATTAACATAAGTTAGTTCCTCTTGCAGCGATCATAGCGACATTACGGAATAGTTTTACTGAAAGGCAACTTGAGCATACCGATCAGTTTGGAGAGTCACATGAAAAAATATCAATGTATCGTTTGTGGTTGGATTTACGACGAAGCAGAAGGTTGGCCACAAGACGGCATTGCAGCAGGGACCAAATGGGAAGATATTCCTGATGACTGGACTTGCCCAGATTGCGGCGTTTCAAAAGCTGATTTTGAAATGGTTGAAATCTAAAGATTAAAGAAAAAAAGACTATGAAAATCATGGTCTTTTTTTCTGAGCATTCATTTTTAAATAAGAAAATACTGGAGAATATAATGCACCCTATCGTCATCATCGGATCAGGTATGGCTGGATATACCGTTGCACGAGAATTTCGCAAATTAAGCCCAGAGCAAGAGCTGGTCATGATCTGCGCGGACGATGCGGTAAATTATGCGAAACCAACCTTATCCAATGCCTTTGCAGGTAAAAAAGCACCGGAACAGATCGCGCTCGGTGATGCGGCAAAAATGGCCACCCAATTGAATATGCGCATCGAAGCGGAAACCTGGGTCAAACAAATCCATGCCGAAAAACATGAAATTATTTTAGAAAAAAATGGTGAAAGCATTGCCCAGCCTTATTCAAAATTGGTCCTTGCAGTCGGTGCCAATCCCATCCGTTTAGCCATCGCTGGTGATGGTAGTGAAGACATTCATGTGGTGAATTCACTGATTGACTATCGTATTTTCCGTGAAAATCTGTCGAAACGTAAAGACAAACGTGTGGTGATTCTGGGCGCAGGTCTGATTGGCTGTGAATTTGCCAATGACTTACTGCACAGTGATTATGAAGTGACGGTGATTGACCTTGCGCCACAGCCTTTAGGTCGCTTACTCCCTAATCATGTCGCAGATGCATTCAGAACCAACCTGGAACAGGCAGGCATTAAATTTGCGCTATCAACCACGGTTGAAAAAGTCACGAAAATTAATGATGGCGAAGACTATGCAGTCACTTTAGCCAATGGCCAGACCTTAGTTGCAGATATTGTGCTTTCTGCCATCGGTTTACAGCCAAATATTGCTTTAGCGAAAGCTGCAGATATTCAGACCAGCCGTGGCATCATTACCAATACCTTGTTAGAAACCAGCCAGGCGGATATTTATGCCGTGGGTGACTGTGCTGAAGTAAATGGTACCCTGCTCCCATTCGTTATGCCAATTATGCAACAAGCCCGTGCTTTAGCTAAAACCCTGAGTGGTCAAACCACTGCAGTTCACTATCCGGCTATGCCCGTTGCAGTAAAAACCCCTGCCGCACCGTTAACGGTATTACCAGCGCCACTGGATGTTGAAGTGAACTGGGAAACTGAAGAGTTCGATGATGGTATGCTCGCGAAAGCAGCAGATGGCGAAGGCACCCTAAGAGGATTTGTGCTGTTAGGTGCAACTGCGGGCAAACAGCGTTTAACCTTGACTAAACTGGTTCCGGACTTGATTCCAGCACAGGTTTAGGGTTTAAATACGAGGGCTTGCTGAGAAAAGAATGTCCGGCAAGCCCTTAAGTTATAAAAAGAATTCAATTCGGAACCAAGATCATGAACAGTGCCCTCCAGTTTAATGTGTCGCCTTATGCCTCCTTTATGCAAGAAACCAAAGTCACTTTGGGCAATGGCATTGAGTTGCATGTTGAAATTGGCGGCAACCCTGAACATCCAACAATTCTGCTGGTCATGGGCTTAGGTGCTCAAATGTTATTCTGGCCTGATTTTTTCTGTAAGGCACTGATTGATCAAGGCTTCCGTGTCATCCGTTTTGATAACCGTGACATCGGTCTCTCTTCTAAAGTCCGCAATAAAGGCAAACGGCTCAACACCATGAAATTGATGAGTCGCTTTATGTTTGGTCTGGGTAATGAAGGTGCGCCCTACACACTCTATGATATGGCGGATGATGTCGCGATGCTGATGGATCAGCTTGGCCTAGAGAAAACCTATATTCTGGGTGCTTCCATGGGCGGCATGATTTCACAGATTGTTGCAGCAAAATATCCCGAAAAAGTAGAAAAGGTTGGCTTATTATTTACCAGCAATAATCAACCGCTTTTGCCACCGCCCTACCCGAAACAACTTTTCAGCCTGCTCGGCAAGCCTGCCGCACACGATGAAGAAACTATTATCAATCACAGCCTGAATGTTTTCCGTATTATTGGTTCGCCAGGTTATGTCAATCCGGTTGAATCAATTCAAACCATTCGCAAATTATATCGTCGTAGTTTTTATCCAGCGGGTGTACTTCAACAGTTTTTAGCAATATTATGTACGGGTTCTCTGTTACCATTGAACAAAACGATGACTCAGCCGACGCTGGTTGTACACGGATCAAAAGATCGACTGTTACCGCCAAGTCACGGGAAAGCTGTTGCAAAAGCAATTTCTGGTGCTAAGTTTGAATTAATCCAAGGAATGGGGCATGATATTCCTGCACATTTCATTCCGCAACTTAGTGGTTTGTTTGCTCACCACTTTAGATCATCACACTAGGACTCTATGGCTGCATTACCCTCATTAAGACAGCTATCATATTTAGTTACGTTGTCAGAAACTTTACATTTTACTGAAGCAGCGCGTCGTTCCTTTGTCACCCAGTCGACGTTGTCTGGCGGCATCATGGAATTAGAGCGCTTATTAGGTGGCGTCTTAGTTGAGCGTGATCGTCAAAACGTCCGTTTAACACCGTTAGGTGAACAGGTGGTAGCGCGTGCGCGTGTACTGCTTGCCGATGCTCAGGATTTGATGCGCTTAAGTCGTGAAATGAGCGAACCGCTCACAGGTGATTTGCATCTTGGTATTATTCCAACCATTGCACCCTTTATCCTGACGCAGCTATTGGAAGAAGTACACCAGCAACTGCCAAAAATTCAGCTGCATTTGCATGAAGCGCAAAGCGAGAAGATTGTAGAAAAGCTGGAACATGGCAATCTGGACATGATTGTACTGGCGCTTCCTTTCGATACACGCAGCCTTAAAGTTGCCGAAATCGCGAAAGAACATTTGTTCCTGGTGTACAACAAAAAAGATACCAATGCGGCAAATGCAAACTCTCTCGATGATCTGGATTTATCGCGCCTGATGTTGCTTGAAGAAGGACATTGTTTACGTGACCATGCCTTAAGTGCCTGCCCTGTCGGTGAGCGTAAAAATGATCACCGCTTAAAAGCAAGCTCATTGCCAACACTGGTAGAAATGGTATCGTCAGATCTTGGCTTTACCCTGTTACCTGAGATTGCCTTGAAAAACAGCATGATTCACTTTAATGAAGACATTGATGTGAAATCAATCGAAGCTGCACCAAGCCGTACATTGGCTTTAGTGACTCGTAAAAGTACGCCGTTACAAAGTGAATTTGATGTGATTCTGCAAATTCTGCAAAAAATCACGGCTCACTTAGAATAATCCAATAAAAAGCCTGTAATTGATTACAGGCTTTTTTACATCAACAAGACTAATTATTTGATATCCAGCAAATTGACTTGCTCAGCCTGCACATCACTCATCCGCAGCCCTTGATCCAGTAATTGATCAAAGTAACTCTCAACGACTTTTGCCTGATCCGCGGTATTTTCTACTTTGTACATGTTCTGGCGAAACTCGTTACTTGAACGTAAACCTTTGGTGTACCAGGCAATATGCTTACGCGCGATACGACAACCCGAATATTCACCATAGAATGCATACAGTTCAGCCAAATGTCCCAATAACACTGCTTTGACTTCTGCAATATCTGGCGCAGCCAGATGCTCACCGGTTTTGAGGTAATGGGCAATTTCCCGAAAGATCCATGGTCGGCCTTGAGCAGCACGCCCGATCATAATGGCATCTGCACCGGTGTAATCCAGCACATATTTGGCTTTTTCAGGACTATCAATATCACCATTGGCAATCAATGGAATATCAATCAGCTGTTTCACCTGCTTGATCAGTTCATAACGTGCCGTATTTAAATACATATCCTCACGGGTACGACCATGTAAAGCTAAGGCAGCAATTCCCGATTCCTCGGCACGTTTGGCCACACGTAAAATATTTTCATGACCATTTAAAAAGCCCAAACGGGTTTTCAAAGTGACAGGCACATCAACGGCTGCAACCACGGCATCCAGAATACGGGCGACCAGATCTTCATCTTGCAATAACGCCGAACCGGCCAGTTTATTGCAGACTTTTTTGGCTGGACAACCCATATTGATATCAACAATTTGCGCCCCATTTGCCACCTGATAACGTGCCGCTTCCGCCAGTTGTTCAGGATCAGAACCTGCGATTTGTGCAGAGATTGGCGCCAGCTCACCGTCGAAATTCGCCCGATAAAGGCTCTTCTTGCTCATGCGCAAAGTCTTGTCTGCAGTCATCATTTCACTGACCGCATGCCCTGCACCAAAGTACTTACAGAGTGTTCTAAATGGACGATCTGTTACGCCGGCCATTGGGGCAACGATCAAATTATTTGACAGTTGATATGAACCAATATACATATATTTTCTTACAATTTCTGACCAACATAGTATACTTCATTCGCCCGTTCGGCTCATCTTTTTGTGCGGTGTTGTCTTCATTATGAACAAATCTGTTTCGACTCGTCCTCTACTCAAAACATTTAGCCTGTTGGCAATCAGCATAAGTTTAACCGCTTGTGGGGATAGTTCATGGTGGTCAAATAGTAAAGAGCCTGAAATGAAGGTAGAACAGATTAAAAAAGTTCTTCCGCCGCGTGTAAATAACCGTGAATCCTGGTCGCAGGATATTTTTGATATCATGCAACAATTAAGCATTCCGAAATCCAAGCAAAATGTGTGTAGCATTGTGGCAGTCGTCGATCAGGAATCTAACTTTGTTGCCGACCCTACTGTCCCGGGTTTAGGGCAAAAAGCAGTTCAGGAAATCAATACCCGACTTAAAGAGAAATTTGAAGCCAAATTAGGTGAAATCATTGGTGGCACCGTCGCAGGTTATTTTGAAGATGTGTTGAAAAATCAGCCCTCTCCTGAAAATAATTACATGAGTCAGATGCGCAGGGTAAAAACCGAACGTGAGCTGGATTTGCTTTATCGTGAAATCTTTGACTACATGTCAAAGCATTATCATGTCAGCGCCTTAACTGGTGCTGCTAAATTAATTGGCCAGGACATTGGCGAAAAAATGAATCCGATCACCACACTGGGTTCAATGCAGGTACACATTAACTATGCCAAAGAGCATAAGCGTCAAAGTGGCAATATTGCAGAATTGCGTGATGACCTGTATACCCAATACGGCGGCTTATATTATGGGATACATCGCCTGATGGAATATTCGGCGGATTATGACAAAGCCATTTACCGCTTTGCAGACTATAACTCGGGGATGTATTCCAGCCGTAATGCTGCTTTCCAAAAAATGCTTGAAGTGATACAAGATAAAGATCTTGATTTAGATGGTGACTTATTACTTTATAATAAAGATGGTAATCCGCAATCCGCCCTGAGCCAGTCAGAAAAAGAAATCATTGCTGCATTTACCAGCAATCGGGTGCTGGTCACGCCACGTCAGATCCGTGCGGATTTAAAGAAAGAAAAAGAGAGAAAATTTGAAGATACACAGACTTACCTAGCGGTTCAAAAACTCTATCAAACTAAAACCAATAAAGAACCAATTTATGCAATTATGCCAGAGGTGGTTATTTCAGGACCTAAACTCAGCCGTGATTACAATACCAATTGGTTCGCAAGTCGTGTAAATGGAAGATATGAAGCATGCATGCAAAGAGCGAAACGTATAAAACTATAAATCTTGCCTTATTTGATTTTGATGGAACACTTTATCCCAAAGACAGTTTTACGGGATTTATTTTCTTTGCGCTATCAAAACGTCATATTGTGAAACGAGGCCTGAAAATCCTGCCGTGGATTCAGGCCTACTATTTACGTCTCTACCCTGCGCATGCCATGCGGCCACGTCTATTCGAAACCATGTTTAAGGACACGCCGATCGACGTTGTGGAAAAATTAGCACAGGAATATACTCAAAAATTATTCAAAAAATTAGATCCGGATTTACTTAATCAACTTCGGCAGCATCAACAACGCGGTGATCATGTGGTACTGGTCTCCGCTTCGGTTGATCTTTATCTAATTCCAATCTGCGATATGCTCAAGATTGATTTAATCTGCACCCAGACCGAAACCAAAGATGGTCTGTTAACAGGAAAATATCGCTCCGAAGACTGTAGTTGCGAACAGAAGAAAATCCGCATTTTAGAAAAGTATGATTTAAATGATTATCATGCGGTTTATGCTTATGGCAACAGTGAAGAAGATGTAGAGATGCTTTCACTGGCAGACTACCCTTATATGATGGGCGAACAAAAAGGATTACCCGTCCTGGATGCCAAATACGCAAAATCAGTCGACATAAAAAAGCCCGCCTAAAGCGAGCTTTTTTATCGATGGCCATTTAATAAATCGCCATATGGTCCCGATGAATCATTTCTAACGAACGTGCTTCACCTAACACCTGATAGACTTTTTCTGATGATAAACCTTTGATCATTTCTGCCGAACGTGAACTGAAGTTGACACGTCCAACCGCAATACGAGCACCGTTTTTATCGACGCATTCCACCACATCACCACGATCAAAATGTCCTTCAATCGCTTTTACGCCAACCGGTAATAAACTACGGTGCTTGCGCTTGATCGCTTCAACCGCACCATCATCAATCACTAAACGCCCTGCCGTTTGCAAATGCGCTGCCAGCCATTGCTGATGTGCCGTGACACGGTCATTGTCTGTGGTAAATAACGTGCCCAACATCTCGCCCGCCATTAAGCGTGCCAGTACATTGTCACTTTCACCACTGGCAATTAACGTTGGGCAACCTGATCTCGCTGCGAGACGTGCGGCACGGACCTTGGTGACCATACCGCCACGACCCAGCACACCACCGCCGCCTGCCATTTCGAACAGGCTATCATCAAGCGCCCGAACAGCTGAAAACAGTTTCGCATTCGGGTTACTACGTGGATCGGAATCAAACATCCCCTGCTGATCAGTCAGGATAATCAGTAATTCTGCATGCACCTGACCCGCGACCATGGCGGCCAAGGTGTCATTATCACCAAAACGGATTTCGTCCGTAGAGACGGTGTCATTTTCATTAATCACCGGAATCACATGCCAGTCAATCAGGTTCTGCAAAGCGTCACATGAGTTGAGGTAACGACGACGATCGGCAAGGTCATCATGCGTGAGTAAAACCTGTGCGGTCTGGATGCCATGCTGATCAAGCACACTTGACCAGGTATGGATCAGGCCCATTTGGCCAATCGCCGCACAAGCTTGCAAACTGGGTAGATCGGTGGGTCGACTCGCAAGTTTCATGCGTACCATCCCTTCTGCAACTGCACCTGAAGACACCAGAATAATCTCATGTCCGGCATTGTGTAGATCTGCAATCTGTTTCGCCCAGTGCGAAATTGCATTTAAATCTAAACCTTGCCCATTTGCAGTGAGTAAAGATGATCCGATTTTAACAACGATTCGTTTACACGCATTGAGCTGACGTTGCCCATCGACCACTTCTATCATTTTTCCCTCGATTCACTAGTCACGAATGTAGATACTTTCTACATCGCCTTCATCCTCATCGTCATCAAAGTCTTCGTCATCGTCCAGACCAGCTTCACGCTGAGCTTTACGCATAGCACGATAGGCTTCTTTAGCTGCGATGGTTTGTTCACGTGTTTCAGCTTCAAGCTGCTCACGGAATGCTTTAACTTCTGCTGCGTATTCTGGATCTTCAACTTCGCGTTCACGTTGTTGTTCGATTTGATCCATTAAATAGTACACCACCTCTTTGGTGCCTTCAGACATCAAACCAGAAGTTTTAAATACAGGGCCTTGCCATTGCAATTCATCCAGAATGTGCTGACACCACTCTTCTTTAGATTCTTCTGGGAGCTGGTCAAGTTTGTTTAGAACCAATACCACTGGAAGTTTTGCCAAGGTTGGTGAGAACTTAACCAATTCACCCAGAATCGCTTTGGCATTATGAGCTGGATCTGAACCATCAATCGGTTGAACATCAACGATATGCAACAGGATACGGGTACGTGCCAAATGCTTGAGGAAGCGAATCCCTAGACCTGCACCTTCTGCCGCGCCTTCGATCAATCCTGGAATATCCGCCATCACAAACGAACGGTGACGGTCGGCATCGACCACACCTAGGTTAGGTACCATTGTAGTAAACGGATAATCGGCAACTTTTGGTTTTGCCGCACTGACTGCACGGATAAATGTCGATTTACCTGCATTCGGCATACCCAACAAGCCAACGTCTGCGAGTACTTTTAACTCTAGACGGACTTCGCGGTACTCACCTTTAATCCCGTGTGTACATTTACGCGGGGAACGGTTGGTTGATGATTTAAAGTGAGTATTGCCTAAACCACCATCACCGCCTTGGGCAACTTTGACACGTTGACCATCAGCAACCAGGTCACCAATAATGTCGCCAGACTCAGTATCAACAATGGTTGTACCGACTGGTACTTTTAAAATAACGTCTTCACCGCCACGGCCTGAACAGTTTGCACCCGAACCATTTTTACCGCGTTCTGCGCGATAACGACGGGTATAACGGTAATCTACAAGTGTGCTGGTATCATCATCCGCCTGGATGTAAATACTTCCGCCACGTCCCCCATCACCGCCATCCGGGCCACCAAAAGGGACAAATTTTTCACGGCGAAAACTGGCTACGCCATTGCCACCGTCGCCAGCCTCTACGGTAATGACTGCTTCATCAACAAAGCGCATGTGCCAATCCTCTGAATTCTTTAAAACGGGGTATTTTGCCACATTTTAAGAAAATTCTCGAATAGAAAAATCAGCAAATTGATTTTTTTAAATTTATTCTGGGTTGAATATTCAAATTGAACAATTCAGCACCGAAAAATATCAATTTATGCAGAAGATTTACCGCCTCATTCTTTAACAACTGGAAAATATCAATTATGGTTTTACATTTTTTAAAGGTAAGGCCATTTGCATATCCAGATTGGCTTTGGTCTGCTGTACCGAGTTATACATGATGGCATCAAAAGACGAAATTTTACTCATATTAATCGCATCATTCATATAGAAGCTGGGTTTAAACTGATGTTTGACCGGTAAGTTAATTGTTTCATCAAAGGCAAAATGCACCGGACCATCAAATACGATTTTTACTGGTACGGTATAGGTGCGTTTCAATTGAAATGGGATGTCCAGCTTTACTGGAATATTCAGGCTCAAAGGAAATTTCGGCAATAATTTATTTTGATAGATCAGATCGGTATTGGTCTCAATCGGTACCACATCATCAACTTTTAGAACAGTTTCATAGTTAATATCGACGGTAATCGGTGTTTCAACTTCAAAACTGAGATCAGCCAGATATTTACCTGATAAAGGTAAGGACAAACTACGGTCAATATCCAGCACAGTATCCAGTTGTCCTTGAGACTTGGCGCTTAAATGATCCCCGACCTGAATTTTAGTAGCTAGTGATTCAGGCAAGCGAATATCCGCCTGCTGGGCAGATACAATTAATGAAGCCTGAATATTCAAATAAAACCAGAATAAGATCGCCACCAAGGTAGTCACGATCACAAAACTGATCAGCATACTTTTTACTGACTTGGTGATATCCATCACTCACCTACCTTGACGTCAGTTGGCGTTGCGGGTTCATCAACCGCTTGGGTTTTTACACGTCCCAGATACATGCTGGATAGAGGAATCTTGAGTTCTCCCTGCGCAATTTTGACAGGCAAGGTATTTTTTACATCCACAGAAGCATTCAGTTCCGAGGTAATCGGTACATTTAAATTGCCTTGAATGGGAATATTGGCATTCAGTTGTGCTTTTAACGGAATATTTAAATTTTCCTTGAGCACTGTGCGTACTGGCGCATCAAACTTCAAATGTACTTTTTGTTGTAATGGCACCTGAATATCAATCGGTACATCCAGTTGCAAAGGAATCGAGCCTTTTAAAGGCAACGTCACGTCCTTACCCAGAATTTTAACCTGTACCTTGGTATCGATCGGCAGACTTTGATTCACCTTGATGGTTTCTTTGACAGGAATGGTGGTACTGATTGGAACCTGACTATCGAAGTACACCCGTGGCGTCAGGGTCTGGGTCAGCGGTACATTCAGTTGCTCGTTAATTGGAATCTTGGCATTTACCCGCCCGTTCACATCGACATTAAGCGCATCTTTCACTTTGACGCGAACTTGCAGCGGCTCTTGCAGATCAATCGCCACATCCTGATTCTTTAAGGGGATATAAATATTAAAATGCTTGAACACCCACATTGCGATATACACACCACACAAGTTGGCCACCACAATCAGAGCAAATACTACGAATAAACGTCTAAACTGCAACAATGATCTATCCTTTGTTTAATTATGTCCCTTTTCCTGCATTCTCATCGATTTTTATGTTTTATTCAGCATATATTCTGTACAGTCATTAAAAAAGCCCAGTTTAAAACCGGGCTTTTTTTATTGCGATGCAAACAAATTATGCATTTGTTTCAGCAGGAACTTTGGTATAGCTTACGCCACACATTTGTTCAGCAATACGTAATACCTGACAGCTATAACCCACTTCGTTATCGTACCAAACATAAGCAGTTAAGCGTGTACCAGAAGCGATGGTTGCTTGCGCATCAAACACACCTGCTGTACGTGAACCGATAAAGTCACTTGATACCACTTCAGTTGAGTTGGTATAACCAATTTGACCTTGTAACTTCGAGTTGATCGAGATTTGACGAATGTATTCGTTCACTTCTTCACGATCAATTTCTTTCTCTAAGTTTAAGTTCAAGATGGCAAGCGAAACGTTTGGTGTTGGAACGCGAACAGAGTTACCTGTTAACTTGCCTTTTAAGCCAGGTAAAGCTTTCGCAACCGCTTTCGCAGCACCAGTTTCAGTGATCACCATGTTCAACGTTGCAGCACGGCCACGACGATCAGCTTTATGGTAGTTATCAATTAAGTTCTGGTCGTTTGTGAAAGAGTGAACGGTTTCAACGTGACCATTCAATACTTTGTATTTGTCGTCTAAAACTTTTAATACAGGGGTAATTGCGTTGGTTGTGCAGCTTGCAGCAGAGATGATTTTGTCTTCATCCAGGATATCGCCGTTGTTCACACCAAATACAACGTTCTTCATTTCGCCTTTACTTGGTGCTGTTAATACAACACGCGCAACGCCTGCACATTGCAAGTGTTGGCTCAGGCCTTCAGCATCACGCCATTTACCCGTATTGTCGATCAAAAGTGCATTTTCGATACCGTACGCCGTGTAGTCCACTTCGCTTGGGCTTGATGCATAAATCACTTTGATGAACTGGCCATTGGCAATGATTGCTTCGTTTTCTTCATCTACAGAAATTGTACCGTCAAAAGTACCGTGAATAGAGTCACGACGTAACAATGAAGCACGTTTCGCCAAGTCACCATCAGATGATTTACGCACAACGATTGCTTTAAGGCTTAAACCACGTCCTAAACCAGACTGGCTAATGATTAAACGAGCCAAGATACGACCGATACGACCAAAACCGTAAAGTACAACATCTTTAGGCGCGCCAGCAGTTGGGTTACCTTGAATTGAAGCAACAGCGTTAGCAACAAAAGCGTCTACATCACCGCCTGCATTTTTATATTCAACCGCAAGTTTACCGATATCCACTTCAGCAGAACCGATGTTTTCAACTTTCATTAACGCTTCCAGAATCGGGAAGGTATTCACCACAGAAAGTTCAACATCAAGCATACGTGTACGACGATGCGTTTTTAAAATCTGGATCACTGAACGGTTAATTAAAGAACGGCCGTAAACAGAAACAACAATATTTTTCTCACGGTATAATTGACCGATTAAGGTAATCATACGTTCCGCGATTTCTTCACGGTTTTTCCAACGACCTTGGTGTTCTGCGTGTAGGGCAATGATAGTGTCTTTGCTCACTGTTACGTCCTCTAATTTATATATACTGGGCGTGAATTTTTAAAACGCCATAATTGTAATAGAATTATCATCAAGATTGAATCAAAAGCTGCTCAACGAGCTAAGATTTTGTCCTAATTGACTATAAATTCATAAAATACCTATAATTATTTTTGTGAATTTAGGTAAAAATCTTTTTCTTTCATCATAATAGCTGTGATTTACATCACAGCCATAACAGTTTTACTGATAATTCCTGTCGTATTCGCAGATTTTTTAGCTCTTATCGTTCAGATCGACACGTTTCGAATACTGCTGCAGATTGAGTGCCAACTGTTTTTTACGCTGATTTTGCTGATAAAGATGGACTGCTCCCTCTATCACCAATACCAGCACCGCTAACCAGATGGGGATATAAGTCAGCCACTCTTCTGCGCCAATTTTCTCTCCCATGAGCAAAGATGCCAGTGCCAGCAGCACCGGTTCCAGATAGCCCAACAAACCAAAAATAATCAGTGGCAAATAACGGCTGGCCAGAATATAGCTGCCTAGACCAATGGCACTTAATAATCCCAGACCGATTACGACAAGAATCAGACCTGGATGTTCGAGAAACTTGGCAAAAGAAGCATCGCCAGTTTGGGTAAAGAAGATGGCGACCGGAAGAATAATCAACAGATCCCACCAGAAGCCACCCAGGTTATCTGTCTGGATTTTTTTACGCAGAATAAAGTAGGCTGCATAACCCAGCGCAACAAGTGCAGTTTCCCAGGCCATGCTGCCTAGACGCCAGATCTCATGCCCCACTCCAAATACCGCAAAAGATACAGCGACATACTGGAATTTAGACAGTTTCTCTCCGTACAGGAAACTTCCAGCAAGGACCAACACCAGCGGTAAAAGAAAATAACCTAATGACACCTGCAAACCCCGTCCATGCATCGGTGCCCACAGGAACAGCCATAACTGCGCTGAGGTCAGGACCGAAGTGGTCATTAGAAAAAGTAATAAAATCGGCTTTTTTAAAATTCTTTTAAAGATGGTTCTGATATGGATCAAATCGCCAGTCAACCACATAAACAGGGTTAAAACCGGCAAGGTCGCAATAATCCGCCAGCCAAAGGTCTGCTCACTGTCCAGTGCGCCCAGCAGTTGGGTATAAAAATATAACACCCCAAATGTAATAGAAGCCAAAACTGAATAAGCGATACCTTTAACCACTTTGAACCTCTATATGGGGAAATTAAAAAAATTCGTGATTTATCCACTATCTAAAAATAAAAAAACCATGCATGCATGGTTTTTAAACAAGTCTATTCTAACGATGTTCGGGATAAATCACATCACTAATATTATAGCCCAGTGATTTCGCATAATTTAAATATTCATGAATAGTGTCTTTATGGGGGTTCGGTGTTCGCGACAATACCCATAAATATTTACGGCGCGGCTCTCCTACCAGCACGGTTTGATAATCATTATCCAGTTTCAAAATCCAGTAATCGCCACGTGCCATCGGCACCCAGCGCACCACCTCAGGTAAAAAACTCACCCGTAACTTGGTATTAAATGGTGCATTGGCAACAAAAGCTTCACCCACACTTTGCTGTAGATTTCCTTCACTGTCATAGCATTTATTATCAACCACAATATTGCCATTTTCATTGAGGGTATAAGTGGCAGTAATGTTATAGACACACTTTCGTTCGAAGAACATCGGTTTTCGGGCGACTTCATACCAGACACCCAGATATTTATCCAGTTCTACTTTTTCAACAGTCGGTAAAGGTTTTGCCTGTGCATAAGCAATGGTCCCAACCGCTAACCCAGTTAAAACCACCCCACCCACTGCAATCTTTGTTAAACGCCAACTGGCTTTCGGGAAATTCTTAATCAATGGCATGAGAAATCCTCAAAACAAAATTTGTTATCAATAGTCATATACTTAGCACTTCAAAATAGCCTATTTAATAAACAAAAACTGTTGCGATATGTATCACTTTTGAGGGTTTCTCTGCGCAATTAAGATTGCAACATGTGTGCTTTTAAACGCACGATTTCATCACGCAATCGTGCTGCCTGCTCAAACTGTAGTTCTTTCGAGGCTTTCAGCATTTCCTTTTCCAGTTTGCTGATATGTTTTGCAAACAGTTTTGGATCAGACAATAAATGCCGTTCATCCGCACTGATCGCTTGCGCCTGCTCAAGTACATTTTCATCAATTTCTTCATCAGTCAGCACTTCACCAGTATCAATTTCCTTAATCGCCTGACGGACTGCACTACGCGGGGTAATGCCATGTGCTTCATTAAATTCAATCTGCTTGTTCCGACGGCGTTCGGTTTCATCCATGGCCTTACGCATAGAATCGGTAATCCGGTCTGCATATAAAATCGCTTTACCCTTCACATTACGTGCAGCACGCCCAATGGTCTGGATCAAGGATCGTTCTGAACGCAGGAAACCTTCCTTATCAGCATCCAGAATCGCCACCAGAGAAACTTCGGGCATATCCAGACCTTCACGCAACAAGTTAATCCCGACCAGTACATCATGCACGCCAGTACGTAATTCATGGATAATCTTGACCCGTTCCACCGTATCAATATCCGAATGCAGATAAGCGACTTTAATCCCATACTCTTTAAGATAGGAGGTTAAATCTTCCGCCATACGCTTGGTTAAGGTAGTCACCAGCACACGTTCATTCAGCTGTTTACGAATATTGATCTCGGACAAAACATCATCGACCTGGGTCAACACCGGACGTACTTCAATCTCGGGATCAATCAGTCCCGTCGGACGAACCACCTGCTCCACAATTTGCTCGGATTTTTCCAGTTCATAATGTGCTGGCGTGGCACTCACAAACACTGTGGTCGGAACGATTCGCTCCCACTCTTCGAATTTCATTGGACGGTTATCTAAAGCACTTGGTAAACGGAAACCATAATTGACCAGATTTTCTTTACGCGAACGGTCACCTTTATACATTGCACCAATCTGAGGTACCGTCACATGCGACTCATCAATAATCAGCAAGGCATCTTCGGGCACATAATCAAATAAAGTTGGCGGCGCCTCACCTGCGGTACGACCAGACAAATGGCGTGAATAGTTCTCGATCCCGTTGGTATAACCGAGCTGTTGCATCATTTCCAGATCATAACGGGTCCGCTGCTCAATACGTTGCGCTTCCAGTAATTTGTCATGATCCTTGAAAAATTTCAGTTGGTCTTTCAACTCATCTTTAATGGTATCAATGGCACGGGTTAAATGGTCCTTCGGCGTAACATAGTGACTTTTTGGATAAATCGTTACCCGCGGAACTTTACGTACCAGTTTTCCGGTCAATGGATCAAACCAGCGAATCGAATCGACCTCATCATCAAATAATTCGACCCGAATTGCATCCTTATCCGATTCGGCTGGGAAAATATCAATAATTTCACCGCGAATACGATAAGTACCGCGCAAGAATTCCAGCTCATTGCGGGTGTATTGCATTTCCACCAGACGGCGAATAATGTCATCGCGGCTGACCCGATCACCTTGCACGATATGCAATAGCATTTGCATATAGGCATTCGGATCACCCAGACCATAAATCGCAGAAACCGAAGCCACGATAATCGCATCACGACGCTCTAATAAAGCACGCGTTGCTGACAAGCGCATCTGGTCAATGTGATCATTGATCGCCGAATCTTTTTCAATAAAGGTATCTGAAGATGGCACATAGGCTTCAGGTTGATAGTAATCGTAGTAACTGACGAAATACTCTACCGCATTGTTCGGGAAGAAGGCCTTGAACTCACCATACAGCTGAGCTGCAAGGGTTTTATTGTGTGCCATTACAATGGTTGGACGTTGGGTTTGGGCAATCACATTGGCCATGGTATAGGTTTTACCTGAACCGGTTACCCCAAGCAGCAACTGATTACGAAAACCCTGGTTAATACCACTGACCAATTTCTCAATGGCCTGAGGTTGATCGCCCGCAGGTTGATAATTGGTGACTAACTCAAAAGGCTGGTTTTCGCTCACAAGCTCATTCCTACACTAAAACTTAATCTCTATTTATGGGGGAAAATGTTATTGATTTAAAGTGTTGCATCGATGATTTTATGAAATCTTTTGTGCCATGTAATTTCTTAGATTTTACTTGACCATCTGCCTAATCAACTGCAACATGAAGTTATACTCGATTTCAATGGTAAAAATATGTCTTACCAATACCACGACGAAACAATTGTAACGGAACTCCCAGAAGATACAGTCTTTGTTTTTGGCAGTAATCTGGCGGGTATACACGATAGCGGCGCCGCCCGCGTTGCAGCACAGCACTTTGCAGCAGTCACAGGGGCTGGTCGTGGTTGGGCTGGACAAAGCTTTGCAATACCCACCCTGAATGAACATTTACAACAAATGCCACTCGCCCAGATCGAGCATTATGTCGATGACTTCAAAATCTATGCCAAGAACCATGCAAAAATGAAATACTTTTTGACGGCTTTAGGTTGTGGTATCGCCGGCTATAAAGTCTCTGAAATCGCACCATTATTTAAAGGCATCCATTCCAATGTGATTTTCCCCGAATCATTCCGTCCTTATATTGAAGAAGATGCGGTTTCACAATTTCCCAACTTAACCGCAGCCACTGTGCAGGCCTTTATTAATGATGAAGTGATTTTCTACTTTAATCATGGTTATGAATCTTTCGAAGAAGCACTGGATAAAACCAGTTTAACAGCAGCTGAAAAAGCCATTGCCCTGGTGGTTTTAAATGAAGAGCTTTATCCACGTGACCGTTATGGACGTGGCCGTGAACATGAAATCAGCGATATTCTTGGCAAGCTCAACGGCAAGATTTTTAATTTCCATGACAATTCGGAAGGCGCAATGATTTTTGTCAGTGTGATTATTGCCTTGATGGAGCTTTACGATATTGATGAATATGATTTTATCAAGCTGTGGCGTGGTGAACTAGAAATACAACATCCATTAAATCGCCATTAAAAAACAAAAAAGCCAATCAGATTGATTGGCTTTTCTCTTAACGCTTCCCCATCGAACGGCGTGTGCCGCGTGGTGGCATCCAGGTACGATCTGCGTATTGCTCAGGTTTTGGACGAACCTGATTATGCGCCGCATCCTCAGAATCATCCTGAGCAGATGGCATCGGGAAGGGTAATTTCACTAAAGCTTTTTTTGCTTTAGGTTGCTGGGTACTCATTGAAATTCTCTCGAAATCTAGATTTCTAGCCGCTATTGTAATGGATTTTTAGGCATTTGATAAAAATAAAATATGTAAAAAAATAGAAAGCCTGCAAGAACTAAATTTTGGTAACTTTTTATGCGATTAAGGCAAGTTTCGGCCACAATGAAGTCTAATTAGGCTAAGATAAGCTGCTTTTTATTTTTTAATCCCATAAGAAGGAATAATGCCGTGGACGTACGTCTCTCTGATCGTGTCAATGCTATCAAACCGTCCCCTACACTTGCAGTAACCAACAAGGCTGCTGAGTTAAAAGCTGCAGGTAAAAACGTGATTGGTTTAGGCGCAGGCGAACCAGACTTCGATACACCTCAACACATCAAAGATGCTGCCATTGAAGCCATTAATAAAGGTTTCACCAAATATACAGCGGTAGACGGTACTCCAAGCTTAAAAAAAGCAATTATTGCAAAACTTAAACGCGATAATAATCTCGATTATCAAGCCAACCAGATTCTGGTGTCTTGTGGTGGTAAACAAAGTTTCTTTAACCTTGCACTGGCTTTGTTAAACAAAGGCGATGAAGTGATTATTCCTGCGCCATTCTGGGTTAGCTATCCAGATATGGTGATCATTGCGGAAGGTACGCCTGTCATCGTGAAATGTGGTGAAGAACAACGTTTCAAAATCACCCCAGAACAACTGGAAGCGGCAATTACTCCAAATACACGTTTAGTGGTCTTAAACAGCCCATCAAACCCGACAGGCATGATCTATACCAAAGCTGAACTTGAAGCTTTGGCTGAAGTATTACGTCGTCACCCACAAGTATTCGTTGCCTCTGATGACATGTACGAACCAATCCGCTGGGACGATGAGTTCTACAACATCGCAACAGTTGCGCCAGACTTATATGACCGCACCATCGTTTTAAATGGTGTATCTAAAGCTTATGCAATGACAGGCTGGCGTATTGGTTATGCAGCGGGTCCTGCAAAAATCATTGGCGCAATGAAAAAAATCCAGTCTCAATCAACGTCTAACCCAACTTCGATTTCACAAGTTGCGGCTGAAGCAGCATTGAATGGTCCACAAGACGTTTTACAACCGATGATTGAAGCATTCAAACGCCGTCATGACTTAGTCGTAAATGGCTTAAATGAGATCAAAGGTATTTCTTGTTTACCTGCTGATGGGGCGTTTTATGCCTATGCCAACATTCGTCCATTGATTCGTGCCAAAGGCCTAAAATCTTGCACAGAATTCTCTGAATGGTTACTTGAAGAAACTGGTGTTGCCGTAGTTCCTGGTGATGCATTCGGTTTAGGCGGTTTTATGCGTATCTCTTATGCAACTGCGGATGAAGTGCTGGTTGATGCTTTAGCACGTATCAAAAAAGCAGCTGATTCAATTGAGGGCGTAGACGCTGCCATTGCCTCAATCGAAGCAGAAAAAGCAGCTAAATAAGTTCTGCTGTAAAAAAAAGCTTCCAGATGGAAGCTTTTTTTCTATGTGATTCTTTTATCCAGATATTCCACCCAAGTTATTTTGGGGGCTCTTCATTAAAGAGTGCAATGACCTCTGCCTCTGTCATCTTCTTGGTCAAATTCTGAAACGTATAAAAATCGGGTTTGCAATCAATATAAATTTCCAGATCCAAATTCAGATCTTGTGGTGGTTCATTCAGAGAAAATGCATTGATATTGCAATAGTTCTGATCTTTAGTACGCCAAAACAAATTTGTTTCACACGCATTACAAAAACCACGCTCTCCCCATGCCGATGAGTTATAGATAGAAAGATGGTCTTGTTTTAAAAATTTTAAACTGCCCTGTTCGACATCAAGCGTCATAATCACGCCACTGGTCTGTCTACGACAGATAGAACATGAGACGTATACGTCGCAAGGGCATGTACATCATGATGACTTAATTCAACTTCAAAAGTGGTTTCGCCACATACACATTGTCCGTTCATTATAAATTTACCTTTTATTCAAAATTGTTATAAAGACATTTATAAACATCATAAAACAAAGCATTTCGCGAGTAACTTAGAATTTACAAAATACTCAGCGAATAGATGCGCAATATTGACAGCCTGATCTCTCAAGGCTATGTTATCAACAAGTTCTATTTTAGAACTCAAAAAGGAAATATAAGATGAAACATCCAAAAGAAATGAATGGACTTGAGTTTTTAACCGCCATGTGTGAAGGGAAAATTCCACCCGCCAGTATTAGCCAAACCATTCCCATGCAACCCATTGAAGTTGCGGAAGGTTATATCAAATTTGAAGTACAGGCGGATGAACGACACCTGAATCCTCTCGGAGGTGTGCATGGAGGTTTTGCTGCAACCGTACTGGACTCGGTAACAGGTTGTGCTGTGCATACCCTTTTAGAAGCTGGTGTAGGCTATGGCACCATTGATCTGAATATTAAAATGTGCCGCCCTGTTCCAAGAAACCAGAAGCTCTTTGCCACTGGAAATATAATTAATATCAGTAAAAATTTAGGTATTTCCGAAGGCAAAATTGTTGATGCAGAAGCCAAGCTCTATGCACATGCGACTGCAACCTGCATGATTATTCGCCCATAAACCGAAATGAAAGCCAATGGGCTATTTCATCATAGCCCTATGCAATAGCTTTGTTTTGTTTGAACAGCTTTGGTCGAATGCACAAATGGCTAAACACAGCATATTGCCAGATACTTTTAACCTGTACTGTGACCACCTTCTGCTCTGCAACAGACCATGCCAATGCAGTATTTGCGCCTAAAAAGAGTTCTCCACCCAATTGAAATAAATACAGGGGGGAATCTTGATCAAGTGTTAAGGTATTTTTTTGCGTTAACAGGTTATTAGCATTCTGAATTTTCCATTTATTTCCAAACCATAATTGCAATAAATCACCCAAATACAAGGCTTGTTGCTTAAAAGGAAAGGTATTTAAGAATGCATGTTCAACTGGCGTATAATACTGCGCCGGATCCTGAATGATTTCGAGATAATGGTCTTGATAAAAAGAAAAGTTTGAAAAAATAGATTGAATATTAAGAATAGTCATTTCGACCTCCGGTTTAGCCATTTTAGTGCTGGCAAGTAGGGTTAAATCCACACTGTTTAGATGAATATCTAAACGTTCTTTCTAATTCGAATCTAGCAACAGCCTGATCAAAGTTCAAGTTATTTTTCCTACTTTCGCGTAATTGTGCAAATAAAAAGCATACGGCACAAAAATGAAGGAAACATGACATTTTTAGCTTGACCGATTTTAAAAGCTGCCTATAATGGCACTCAGATTCTCCCATAGCTCAGTCGGTAGAGCGACGGACTGTTAATCCGCAGGTCCCTGGTTCGAGCCCAGGTGGGAGAGCCAAGATTCTAAAAGCCCAGATCATTGATCTGGGCTTTTTATTTTTAAGTCTATAAAAAATAATGCTTCATTTGAATTACGGTGAATCTGTTCATTTCATGTTGAATATCGTACAAATTTAAGCCGCAGCTCTTTTTATCATCTAAAATAAAGTTTCATTATTATATTAGGGATAGCAAATAATGAAAAAAATCCTGTTGTGTGCAATATTTTTCTGTAGCCCGGCGATGGCAGCTCAAACCACTTGGTATGCTGGTTCCAGCTACAAAGGTACCGTAACCGTTTCGATTGAGAATGGCCCCAATGTGGTCTGGAAGTGTAATGGAAAGGTATGTAGCATGTCTGGCCCTTGGGGCAATGCTTTATCGGTAGATTCTTGTCAAAGCCTTGTGCTGCGTATTGGCAAGATTAGTTATTATAAAAACTCGGCAGGTGCAAGCTGGGATGCACGCTCTCCTGAACTGGCACAATGTAATCAGGTTGCCCGCTAATCCACAATATTTTTGTTAAGCGATTATTATTCATACTCATTTTACTTGACGGACCTGCATTTAAGCCCTAGAATTCGTTCCAGATTCTCCCATAGCTCAGTCGGTAGAGCGACGGACTGTTAATCCGCAGGTCCCTGGTTCGAGCCCAGGTGGGAGAGCCAAGATTCTAAAAAACCCACTCTTATCGAGTGGGTTTTTTCTTTGTACGCTATTAAATCTATGTTTCAATCGAATCATCTCCTGTTCCTGACTATTGGCTTGATCAGCACAGCTTGGCTGCTTTATAGCTGCCTGCGCCCCTTCTTTCCCAAACAGAAATTTTTTGCACGTCCTGTCATTACAAATTTCGAATCACGGATGTTTATTCGTCTGCAACAAGCTTTTCCACAGCATCACGTACTTGCTCAGGTGGCTTTTAGTGCCCTGATTACCAGCGATCATTATAAAATTCGCAGTAAGTTCAATCGCAAGGTCACCGACTTTGTGGTTTTAGATCAGGGTATGAAAGTACTGGCGATTATTGAACTGGATGACCCGAGTCATATAGGTAAAGAATCAGAAGATAAAAAACGTGATCAGATGTTGCAAGAGGCTGGTTATCAGGTTCGACGTTATACCCAGATTCCATCTGTAAAACAGTTACAGATGGATATTCGATAACAAGAGATCTGGAAAGAGATTATTCAGCTTTTTCTGCTTGCTCAGCACTTTTCTGCTGTTCAAACTTTTTGGCGATTTCTGCATGTTGCTGATCATATTTCTTCTTGGTCTGTGCATCACTTTTTGCTGCCAGGAAAGCCATACCTACAATAAAAATAGGGATCAATAATCCTAACCCCATCAATAACCAAGGGACTGATTTTTTTTCAACAGGTTGCTGGCTCATAGCGGCTTTAAACTCAAACGACATCAATTTTAAGAATGCAACAATATAACAAAAAAGAGCCTCGATAAAGAGACTCTTTTTTTAAAGCAAATTTCTAGCTAAATGAAAATCTTAGAATTTACCTGTACAGTGAGGGCTTTGGCTGGCATCTTTCTGGGCATCCGTCAGTACAATACCCGTACCTGCCGACATATTCTCTTGAATAAATCCATATGCTTGAGCATTTTTGCATACAATAGCCTGTGTATGACTTGCTCCATCAACCCCTAAGAATTCAACTTTTGTACCTAAGGCTTTTAATCCATTTTGCAAAGCATTTGTCACGTCATAAGGAACAGCCATATCTAGCTTACCTTGAATAATCATGACAGGTGTATTAATTTTCTTGGTCGCAGGTTGGTTATCTGCTAGAAATTTTTTCACGGTTGGATTTTCTTGGAAGTTGCCTGCTAAGCCCGGATAATCTAAAACGGTCTTAGTGGTATCCTTACTGATAAAGTCACGAATATCCGCTGCAAACTTATTATGTAAATCTTCTAAACAGATGCCATTTTCACCTGTAGTACCTTCAGCAAACTCAGCAATTGCACGAGAGCGATCCTGAAAAATTTCTCTATAATTAAATTTAGGTTCATAAGCTGTAATACCCACAGTGGTATATGCAGCGTAAGCAAGTAGTTCCGCATATACTTCAACAGCTGTGCCTACTGGTGCAAGACCAGCTTGTTCCTGCTTAAGAATATTTGCAATCGCCTGTGGCGCCACAACAGAAATGATATAGCCAAGGCTAGAAGCAGGCGCCCCAGCGACAGCGCCTTTATAGTTGGCATCATTATTCGCAAACTCAGCCGTACCTAATGAAGCATGGCCACCTTGAGACTGACCAATCGACATCCATTGTCCGTTAAGTTTAGTTCCATAATGATCTTTGGCTGCTTTTACCGCTGCAATGGCAGATTTAGCTTCACTGCCCAAGTTTAGATATGGATGAATTCCAGGAGTCCCCAAACCCTCATAATCTGGTGCAATGACGACATAACCTGCCGCCAATAAAGTATCAGCGAGGATTTTAAACCGAGGGTTCACGGTATTATTACTTGGGGCGCAGCTATCACCTACCCCAACCGTACCATGCTCCCACACCACCACACGATAACCGTCAGCAGGCTGAGCTACTTTCGGAAACATTACCAATGCTGTTGCTTTGGCAGTCCGCCCTTGGACATTGACCATGTTATAAGTCATGATTTTGATTGATGAGGCATTATCCACTTTATCCTTGGAATAAGTGGTTTCCGATAAATATGTTTTGTTTGAATCCCCGCCCGTATAACTATCATTATCGTCATTACATGCGGTTAAAAATAATGCAGAAATTGAGAACGTCATTGCCAACGCAATCTTCGACCGTTTCATAAAATATCCTTTTAATGTTCGTGTTATTTTTGTGCATGAAACTACATGCCAGCTTATTAAGGCATAAAAAAAGTGCCCTGCATAGGACACTTTTCAACTATACAGTCAGATTAAGCTATTAATTCTAAAAAAATTCCAATAAAGATAATCAACCCGACCCAACGATTGTGACGGAATGCCCAAAAACAGATTTGTGGATCACGATCTTTGGTTTTCATCGCCTGATAAATAAAATCCACTGCAACAATACCCAAGGCAATCAAGCCAAAAGGCAACAAAAGATTTTCGAGATATAAGGCACTGCCAATCAAGATCAGACTCATTAACTGAAGCAAACCGATCATCTGGATATCATAGCGACCAAATAAAATAGCCGTCGATTTCACCCCAATCTTTAGATCATATTCACGATCGGTAATCGCATATTGGGTATCGTAGGCCACTGTCCAGGCCAGATTACCAAAATAAAGTAACCAGCAGGTTAAATCAGGCGTTTGCCCAACAGCCGTATACGCCATGGGAATGGACCACGAAAATGCTGCACCTAAAAATACTTGCGGTAAATTGGTATAGCGCTTCATAAAAGGATAGATAAACGCCAGGAATAAAGCCCCAAAAGACCAGTAAAATGATTCAATCGGCAGAAAAAATAACAAGGTAGCACTTGCCAGCACCAAAGCCAGAAAAACAAAGACAGCCTCTCTAGCACGGATCACTCCTGTTGCTAAAGGACGTGTTTTGGTTCGCTCCACATGCGCATCTACCTTACGGTCAGCAAAATCATTAATGGCACAACCTGCTGCACGCATAAAAATGACACCTAAAATCATCACAAGCAGGATTTTAAGGTCAGGCACTCCTTTAGATGCAATCCATAATGCCCACATGGTTGGCCAAAATACCAGCTCTGTGCCAATTGGCTTATCAAAACGGCAAAGGTAGTAATAAGCCTCTAAACGTTGTCGCCAAGTCGTGTGCTGCACTGTTTCCATGATAATCCTTAGCGTCAATGCTGTTGAATAAACTGTTCAAATGCGGGTAAAAAGGTTTCCTGCACGATAAATTTACAACCATGCCAAGTATAACAACTCTGACGTGTCCACCCCTCGTCAAGATAGATAACGCGTCTTTCACAAGCTGGACTGGTTCTGTGAAACAGGAACCAGCCAATCGGTTTGTTACCAATATGCTGAAATAATCTCGCCTTTTTTTGCAGGCTTAAGATGGGGAAAATACTTTTGGCTTTTACCCAGGCCTGCTCTTCGCTGCCATAAAGATGGGTTTCTCGCACCCATGCCACATGCTGGGGCGGCATTTTCATCCACTGACTATCATTCAAAGTCATTCGCTGATAATGCTCTTTAATACGTTCAACATGAAATTGACCTTGCCCTAAATCGGTCAATTGTTGGGTCAGTGATCCCGATGCATACAACCATTTTTTTAATACTGCAGGAAGCTCTTTTCCTTTTATTCTGTTTGGTCGTAAATTTCGCATGCTTGGCTCACTAAAAACATCGCGATTAGTTTACATTAATTTCTCACGAAAAAGAGTACGACTTTCAATCGAACCAAAAACATAAAAAAAGCTCGCCGAAGCGAGCTTTTCTGAATCAGGGATATATTACAGGCTGTAGTACATATCAAATTCAACTGGGTGAGTTGTCGTGTTAAGACGACGAACTTCTTCAGTTTTAAGTTCGATATATGCATCAAGCATTTCTTTAGTGAACACGCCACCTTTCAACAGGAACTCATGGTCATTTTGAAGTGCTTCAAGTGCCATATCCAAGCTGTGAGCAACAGTTGGGATTTTTGCTTCTTCTTCAGGAGGAAGGTCATATAAGTTCTTATCAGCAGCTTCACCTGGGTGGATCTTGTTTTGGATACCGTCAAGACCAGCCATCAACAATGCCGCGAAACCTAAGTACGGGTTCATCATTGGATCTGGGAAACGTGCTTCAATACGCTTGCCTTTCGGGCTAGAAACGTAAGGAATACGGATCGAAGCAGAACGGTTACGTGCTGAGTAAGCAAGCATGATTGGTGCTTCGAAATGTGGAACCAAACGCTTATACGAGTTTGTAGAAGGGTTGGTAATCGCATTCAATGCACGAGCGTGCTTGATTACACCACCAATAAAGAACAATGCCATTTCTGATAAACCAGCATATTCATCACCAGCAAACAGGTTCTTGCCATCTTTAGAGATTGACATATGCACGTGCATACCAGAACCGTTATCGCCTACCATTGGTTTAGGCATGAAGGTTGCTGTTTTTGCATATTGGTGTGCAACGTTCCAAACTGCATATTTGAACTGTTGTACTTCGTCCGCTTTACGAACTAAAGTGTTGAAGCTTACACCAATTTCTAACTGGCAAGATGCAACTTCGTGGTGATGTACTTCTACACGACCTGGGCCCATGATGTCTTCGATTTTTGCACACATGTCAGCACGCATGTCTTGTGAAGAATCAACCGGAGGAACCGGGAAGTAACCACCTTTTACACGTGGACGGTGACCAGAGTTACCTGCTTCATAATCTTTACCAGTCGACCAAGCCGCTTCTTCAGCGATCAATGTGTGGCGCGCGCCAGACATGTCGATGTCCCATTTCACTTCGTCAAAAACGAAGAATTCTGGTTCTGGACCAAAGAATGCAGTATCACCGATACCTGTAGATTTTAAGTATTCTTCAGCGCGACGAGCAATTGAACGTGGGTCACGCTCGTAACCTTGACCAGTTGATGGCTCGATAACGTCACAAGTCACAACAACAGTCGGTTCAGCAAAGAACGGGTCAATAAAACCAGTTTCAGCATCTGGACGTAAGATCATGTCCGAAGCTTCAATGCCTTTCCAGCCAGCAATTGAAGAACCATCAAACATTTTACCGTCTTCAAAAGTATCTTCATCAATGGTATCAGCTGGGTAAGTTACGTGCTGCTCTTTACCCTTAGTATCAGTAAAGCGAAAATCGACCCATTTTGCGCCACTTTCTTTGATGAGTTGAAGGACCTTGTTCGCCATGCTCATTTGCTCCAATGAAATTTTTATGCACTTGTTAAGTGCGTGTTAGGTGTTGATGTATAATTAGCAATTATCATACCAACAATTTTAAATCCTACCTAAAATATTGAATTACTTATAAGTAATCATGATTTAGGTTCCTTGACTTGAACGCATTATACTGTTTGCTTATGTAAATGCACCATATTCACACATTTTCAAATTATGGCATATTTAAATAGTTCATTACCGCCCCAATTTGGTGCAAAATTGTTGCACTGATATAACGCACTGCATCAATTTCAAACAGCTGTTCATGATCATAATACTTTCTTATATAGAATGCTGAGATTCTTATCGGATGACCTGAAAGTAATCATATCTTTGATAATGGCTTGCTCAATAAATTTTCGGGGTTGATTTGTGCAACTTTAATTTATTGCCAAATCTATTTATCAATAGGCATTATGCTTCATTTAAAAAGCCAATCGATATCTTTAATTTTTATGAATTTTTCTAAATAGATACACGATTTAAATACTGTCTGGCCTGCTACTCAGCAGCGGTTGGCTTAGATCGGCCCGTCTTGGATACTCAATAAATTTTACTATTCATGTTCTTTTTCATTCACTTTTTTTATACAGGCCAAACTTGCTTTTACGATTAAAAAAACTAAAAATCGTATGCATAAATTTTTATTATTAATAAACAAACCCAAAGTTATGTTTATAAAAACTTAAAATCATTCAAGGATTTGATTAATGAAATATGACTTTGAACGAGCGGATAAGGCTTTTTTTGGCCATCCCAAACCGTTACAAACGCTTTTTTTCACAGAGCTTTGGGAAAGATTTTCCTATTATGGCATCCGGCCTTTACTGATCCTTTATATGATTGCTATGGTCAATCAAGGTGGTCTGGGCCTTGATCGATCCACTGCTGCCGCAATTGTCGGATTGTTTGCAGGTTCGATGTATTTAATGACCGTTTTTGGTGGCTGGATTGCAGATAACTGGTTAGGTCAAGCGCGCGCTGTCTGGTATGGTTCTATTATTATTGCCTTGGGTCATCTTTCCATTGCCCTTACCCCTGTATTTGATCAGTCTTTCTTTTATTTAGGGTTAGTACTGATTGTTTTAGGTTCCGGCCTGTTTAAAACATGTATTTCGGTGATTGTTGGAACCTTATATAAAGCCCAAGATGCAAGACGTGATGCAGGCTTTTCCATTTTCTATATGGGCATTAATATGGGCTCATTTATAGCCCCACTGATTACAGGACTATTGGTCAGAGATCATGGCTGGCATTTAGGCTTTGGTATTGGTGGCCTCGGGATGCTGATTGCTTTATTCATTTTCCGTTTGAGGGCAATTCCCCAGCTCGAAACGTTTAACGCGCTACGTCAAGAAAACAATAGCTGTAGCAAACCGGTGGTAGAAAATAAAAATGCACCTAAAATTGTATTTGGCTTTTTATTCACAGTTGCAGTCGTTATTGTTCTAACATTCGTGGGCATCATTCACATCAACCCTGTCGCTGTCGCCGCTTATTTAACCGTCGGAATTGGGATTGGAATTATTGCCTATTTTGCTTATTTATTGCTTTTCCTTAATTTAGACCAAAATGAAAAGTTCAAAGTTATTATTTGTTTTGTGCTGTTGATTACTTCTGCCCTGTTCTGGTCAGCCTTTGAGCAGAATCCCACCTCCTTCAATTTATTTGCACAAGATCATACCAACCGTAATGTTTTAGGTTTTGAGATTCCAACAGTATGGTTTCAATCTATTAACGCGATTTTTATTATTATTTTTGCGCCAATTGCAGCCTGGCTGTGGGCAAGACTAGGCAAAGCGAACAAAGATCCAAGCTATATTTCAAAATTTATTATTGCACTTTTACTGGCAGCAGGCGGATTTTTACTGATGTCGCTGGCGAGTCATTTTGCTATTAGCGATGGTCTGGTTTCCCCTTTCTGGTTGGTTGGAGCTTTATTTCTGCTGACTTTAGGAGAACTCTGCCTCAGCCCGATTGGGTTATCGACCATGACCAAATTTGCGCCAAATGTTATTCGTGGACAAATTATGGGTCTATGGTTCACGGGTTCGGCTTTAGGCAACCTCATGGCAGGCTTGATTGGCGGTCAAATCGCCGCAGATGCTATCGAAAATTTACCTACCCTGTTTATGCGCTGCGTATTGGCCTTGGTTATTGGGGCAATCGTGTTATTTTTATTAAAGAAACCAATGAACAAATTAATGGGCAAAAGTACCAGCAAAGTTCAACCTGATTTGGAAACCATATGAACGACTTAACTGTGCCAGAAAAACTAGTTCAACTTCGTGAACTCATGAACAATCAACATGTTGATGCTTTGGTTGTCATGAGTGCAGATCCGCATATGTCAGAATATTTACCTGACCACTGGAAAGCAAGGCAGTGGTTAAGCGGTTTCAATGGCTCGGTTGGCACGTTGGTTGTGACCCAAAACTTTGCAGGACTCTGGGCTGATGGGCGTTATTGGGTACAAGCCGAACAACAACTCGCTGGAACCGGCTTCCAATTACAAAAACTGACCAGTGATGAATCTTCGACACATCTTGCCTGGATGGAGAAAAATCTACAGCCTGGTTCGGTCATTTCAGTGAATGGACAAACGCTTTCAATTCAGCAGTTTAAGGCATTGCAAAATACTGCAAAACAACGCGACTTTAAACTTGAAACACAGCAAGATTTAATTGGCTTAATCTGGTCTAATCGTCCAGAACTGCCCTCAGAAAAAATCCATTTAATGCCTGAAGGCTTAAATGCTCTATCCCGTAAAGAAAAAATCCAGGCAATACGGGAAACTTTAGATACCAAGGCAATTGAAGGACATTTTATTTCATCTTTAGATGATATTGCCTGGGTCTTAAATGCACGTGGTCAAGATGTAGAGTACAACCCGGTATTCCTTTCACACTTATATATCAGTGCTCAACAGGCTGTTGTATTTGTGGATCGCAATAAGGTAGATCTAAGCACACAAGAGGCATTCAAAGCTGATGGTATTGAGATTCGGAACTACCAAGATGCGGCTCAGTTTTTAGCCAATATTTCTGATGCATCTGTCCTGTTAGATCCAGCCAAAGTATCGATTCACCATGAACAAGCGATCGCAAAGGATATTCAGGTTGTCTACGACATCAACCCAAGTACACTTTTTAAATCGCGTAAGCATGAGAGCGAAATTGCGCATATCCGCCATGCCATGCTTAAAGATGGGGTTGCCCTTTGCCATTTCTTCCATTGGTTAGCAAAAGCACTTGATCATCAGGAGAACATTTCAGAACTGACTATTGATGAGAAAATTACCGCCTTCCGAGCTCAACAAGACGGTTTTATAGGTCCAAGTTTTGCCACGATTGCAGGCTTTAATGCCAATGGTGCATTGCCTCACTACCGTGCAACGCCAGAACACTACTCATTCATCGAAGGTGATGGTCTATTATTGATCGACTCTGGCGGGCAGTACGTCGATGGCACCACAGATATCACCCGTGTTGTTCCCGTTGGGACACCGACAGAACAACAAAAACGTGACTATACGCTGGTTTTAAAATGTCACATTGCTTTGGCAAAAACCATTTACCCAGAAGGTTTGGCTGCACCGCTCCTGGATTCAATTTGTCGTCAGACTTTATGGCAGCAGGGTCTGGATTATCGCCATGGTACAGGACACGGCGTAGGTTTTGCGCTGAATGTTCATGAAGGACCGCAAGTGCTTTCTTATTACGCGCCAATACATGCCTATAGCAAATTGCGTGAAGGCATGATTATTTCCAATGAACCAGGCCTCTATCATGAAGGGAAATACGGCATTCGCATCGAGAATCTGGTTGCAAACCAGCTGCATGCAGGTTTTGAAAAAACCTACGGTGAATTTCTAGAGTTTGAAACACTCACGCTTTGCCCCATCCATTTAGATTGCGTCGTTGTGGATATGCTCACGCAGGAAGAGAAAGACTGGTTAAATCGCTACCATCAAACTGTACAGGAAAGACTGGCCGAGCATCTGTCTGGAGAGGTTTTAGACTGGCTGATTGATCACACCCGTAAGATTTAATCTTCTTCCATGATTGAGGCAGAGTGGTTTTTTATGTCTAAAGAAAAGCTGATTCTGCCTTGATTGTCGTGATCTGTGTGAATAATCATATGTGGCCCCCGTTAAACTTTTTCCTACAAAGTTTTAATGAATGAAATAGTTAAACTGGCCACTTCATTTTTTGTTATATTAGCCGCTTAAATAGCGGCTTTATTTTTATCCATTGTTTTGGGCACTTAATTCAAAACGGGTATCTTGAGAGACGAAATTTAAAAACACCTTAAACATCAAGAGGTTTATCTCAAAATGCTTCTAATGATCGATTAGAAGAGGTGAAATCCGCCTGCATTCGTTCGCATTCGCAATATAAAGCTCATCTTAATTTTTACCTGACAACTGCATTCGTTTTAATTCGCCCCCATTCGATGACATTCGCTATTTTTGTGAGTAACATTGTGAGTAATCATATTTTCCACCTGCGTTACTCACTCAAATGCTCAATGACACTAAAATTAAGCAATTAAAACCTCAAGATAAGACTTATCGTGTTGCTGATCAAGCTGGCCTTTGCATTGAAGTCCGTACCAATGGCTCAAAGTTTTGGCGCTTCCGGTATCGGTTTCTTGGAACTCCCAAGATGATAAGTCTTGGTGAGTATCCGATTGTGACATTGGCACAAGCAAGAAAACTAGCCCAAGATCAAAAAACACTTCTTAGCCAAAATTTAGATCCTTCTCAGCAAAGACAGGAAGATAAAGCTAAAGCTCTATTAACTGAGATATGTCTCTTTAAAAATATCGCCATAGAATGGTATGAGGGAAGAAAAGAAAAACGTTCAGTTAGTTATAGACGTGCTGTCGAGACTGCATTTGAGAAAGACCTTTTCCCAAATCTCGGCAATAAAGATATTAAAAATATTACAGCATTTGATGTTCTTCAGATGCAAAAAAAGACTGTAGCCAGGATAAGAAAACAATCTAATTTTGGCACTGGAGAAGCGACCGCAATTTTAAATAGACAAATTACTAGTCAGATTCTAGATTATGCAATTGCCACATCTCGATGTGAGCAAAACCCTATATCAGCACTTAAAAATACAATTGAGCGCCCTGCTAAAGAAGGTGCGCGTCCTATGTCTGAAGAAGAGAAGAGTGTTTTTTGGGATAGATTCATTAAATATAAAGGAGCTGCAACTACAAAAAATAGTATTTTGCTTCTCATTTATTCGATACTCAGATCTGTTGAAGTTACTAGGCTTGAATGGGATTGGATGAATTTTGAAGATGATCTTATTAGGATACCTCCAGCTACGAAAGAGCAATTAAATTCAGGGCAACGTAATATCAAAATGAATAGGGAGCACATCATCCCTATGTCAAAACAAGTGAAGGCTATATTGATTGATCAATTCTCGCAGACTGGATCTGGAAAGTACGTATTCTCTAGTGTATTTAATCTGAATAAACTAATGAATAAATCTTCAATTAATAGCGCCCTCGCGTCAATGGGCTTTGAAGATTTGACCGCGCATGATTTCCGTGCTACTGCATCAACTGTTTTGCATGATCTTGGTTATCCTTCTGATCATATTGAATTACAGCTGGCCCATGTAGATAAAAACAAAATTAGAGATACCTATAATCATGCCCTCTATTTAGATGAGCGTAGAAAAATGATGCAAGACTGGGCAGATATTGTTGATAGTTGGGGTGATAAATGAGGTACTTCTACATCAAGAAAGGCAAGCAGTACTTGCATATACAGCAATCAATGTATGAAGAATACCAGGACTATTCAGATATAAATGGAATGGTCACTCAGCAGTACGTGTTTTTAGATGATAAAGAGGATGCCATAAAGTTTTTAGAGAAAAGAGAAGCTAATTATTTTCTAGTGACTAGAGGCAAGAAGTTAAAGGAAGTGGAGATTGTGAGGGAGTGATGCTTGCTAATGTTGAACACACTGCAAGCAAACACTGATTGAGACATTTGTTTTAATTGTGTGGGCTGTGCATCCTGAGAATAGGAGACACAGCACTGTGACAAGCGAAGCAAGTTTTGATCGTTGGCACCGCTTCTTAATTATCGATTGCTGCATAGATTAGGTTCTCCGCAACTCGATTGGTCCAGCCTTTGCCATATGTTGACCATGTTCCTAATGATGTATAGAACTTCAAACGCTCGGCATTGAGCTTTAGAAGAACATCATTCACATCCATAGCTTTTACTGCCGCAATCGTTTTAGGCCCAATGATTCCGTCATCCGGTACACCAGCGACCTGTTGAAGCTCTTTAATTGCTCGTGACTTACCAGCATTTACAGCAAAGTCCCAAAGCTGGAATACAATCGCTGAATGCAAACTATCTGCACCAAGCTTATCCCACCAATCCTTTCTATAGATCTGCTTAGCCTGTTCAAGAGTTAAGTTTTTGATATCCAGATTCGGATAGGTATTTGCAGCAATGCCATATTTGGTACCTTTTAGAACACCAACACCTACCTTACCGCCTGTCCAGTTTCCCGGATCACGCTTATCACTTGAATAGCCAGCTTCATGCCCGATCAACCGGTCAAATGCCTTATCGAATGTCATCATGTTCATTTACTTCCTTTCGTTGTTTGTCACTTGACCCAAAATAAAAGGCCACCACGGTTCCAGACCAGCCCAGAATCGCACCCAGCGCCACGTTAATTAAGTCCCGGTTCTTATCTGGCATCTCAACAAAGAAAAGCCCAACAACACAGAACAGAGACATGGCGATGGCCGCAAAGGCTAAATATGTACGTGTATTTTCACTGTTCATTTTTTATATTCCTTTCTACTTGAGAAAGCCGAACATTCGCTGAATTAGCATCTGTATCGATTCGTGTTAGTTTTGAGGAATGGATAGACGTTTCCTGCTTCAAATCAATAATTGATGAGCCAAGCCAACCCGCAAGGCCGATCAGCGCACCAGTTAAAGCCCCGCTGATCCAGCGGACAACATTCAATCCACCATCTAAATTGCTGGACTTGTTCTCGAGATGACGTACCTTTTCATCCAGCCGTTCTATCTCACGCGCGTTGTCTTTGCCTTGAGTCAAAATTGTTTCAAGTGCCATTGATTGGCGGATCTGTGTTTCAGAAACGCTTTTAAGATCTGCTTTGATCTCGTCTATTTTTTTCTCAAATCTTAAGCCGTAGCCTTCTGTATCAGACATGAAAAGTCCTTACCGTTTTTGCTGATTTTACGGATTAGGAATTGTGAAGTATCGTTTTCTGTTGACAGTAAAAAAGCCCCTTTTCAAAGACAGAAGTCAAAGCATCTTAATGATCAAACTGCCTTGTGCTAAATCCACATCGACACTTCCAGTGTTAGTGATAGAGACTGTTATTTTATTTGTGGCAGAGACAAATGCTCTAATCGCTATGCTTGCATTATAAATACTGAAAGATGCAACGACCGGATCGCCCAACTGCGCACCTGGGAAATCAAAAATTTGTTGATTTGTTTGCCCTGGTTGAATCAAAGGCGGATCAAAAACAATTGGTGTTTCATCTCTCTGATATATCGTTCTATTCACATATCCTGCCAGCGGCATTGGATAGCCAGATGCACCTATTTGCGCACGACAGCCATTTGAATACATTGTGGTTCCGTTTACAGAGCCTGCATTGCTGAATGCACCCCTATATTCACACATAGAAAATCCTTTACGGGATTCAATATTAAACAAACCAGAGGTGGCCACAGCAGGATCATGTTCAATGACACAATCATGAAAGATAATGTCTCCGAGAGCTGTGGTCGCATTGATACGTGTTGCACCGATAAAAGATGAGTCAATCAACTTATATCTTGAATAAACATTAGCATCACACTGGATGTATGTTTTTCCGCATCCTATCGCCTTCACACTATACCCAAATGAGCTTGGGTATTTCAAAAAACCTCTACCAAACAATGGGACTACAACTTTCGCTTGAATATTCTGAGCCCTGATTTCTGCTGTTTCAGACAAAGCTACAGAATTGTTTAAGTTAAGTGCTGCTAATCGCAATGTATCTGCTTTCTTGGCAAGAATATTTTCAAAGTGGAAATTCTTTGGTGGCAAATAATCTGCAGCATGTACGCTTGATGTGCTGTAGCCGTAGATTGCACTTAAATTTTCAGTACACTCAACATTGCGGACAATGACACTGTCAAATACACGACGTGGTGTAGAGAAGAAATTAGCAATAATATTCCCAGAAGGAGTGATTACATAAGTGTTGCTATACACTTTAGTGCCGTTAATTTCACAATAACCTAGGCACGTCGCAACATCTACACGCATAGAAACATAGTTTCTTAAGGACCCGCCCTCAAGTTTTAAATCTTTACCGGACCATGTGACAATATCAATATCACAGTCTTTAAAAAGATAGTTGTTCCCCCAATGAGTCCCTGCTGTTTCTAACCGTGAGTTGTGTACAGTAACGTTTGAACCATGTCGACCATCAAGTGTAGTTGTACAGTTTGATGCTTTCATGCTGTAAATGTTGGTATCACAACACAGACCGATAGAGATGCCGTAACCTAGTCCGGCATACTGCGCATCTTTAATAAGTGGACTGTAAAAATTGCAATCATTCCCCCTTAGATCAACAAGAGTTCTAAATCCTGAGGAACCAAATACATTACTGATATACACATCAACACTATCACGCTCGATTATTATAGAATTTTGATTACTCCCGTTCCCAGTTGTTGCTATCTCACCTATTTTAAAGTCAATGCGTGTTTCTGCTGGAATAATTTCAACCTTAGCTGTACTACCTACATTAAAACCCATGTCCAAAGTAGGTGAAATCGCACCAGTTGCATCAAGCAAACGAAAAGCTGTGTTTTTATAATACGGTTCATTTTTTGGAGGGTTATTTCGCTCCGTCAGTACTTCTTCTTTCGATGAGATACGTATATATTTACCTATCGCAGAAAGCGGAAAGCCTGTCACCTTAGTGCTAAAAAGTGAAAGTCCAGACAGAGAAGCAATGGGAACTATATCAGGCGTTTTTGCTGTCTTTACAGTTAAGTATCGGGATATATCATCAGCTGGTAAGATTACTTTACTAATATCTGTTGGGGTATAGAAATCCAAGCTATCAGTAATTAAATAACCATTAGGGTTTTTGGCTACTAAGGGAAGATTGAAGGCTTTTGCATATCCAGCAGCGGCTTTGAAATATGAGGTTGCATCTCCGGTTACATAACCAAACAATTCCGGAGACGCCTCGATTAGTTTAAAGAAAGTATTTAGTTCTTTTTGAGTTTTATCACCATCAACTACCAGTTCAGCCAACCACCCTCTCTCGATAACAATATTTTTAATTCTATCTGCAAGCCCTTTTGCATAGGCATCGATTTGATCTAATGCGATACCTTGTTCGATGATTTGTTCTTGAAGTGCCTGATTAAGAATCTCAATAGCTTTCTCACGTGAAATCTTTTCAAATCCAAGTGAATGAAACCATTCTTGTAAAATTGCTGTGAGTTTATCCAGTGATTTTTCTAGAACATCAGGATAAAAATTATCATAGTTTGTAATATCGAGTGCCTGATCAACCGGTGTTTCTCCTGCAATATAGAATTCAAACCCTAGCTCAGGAGCAGCATTGAAGATCACATATCCACCCATATGATCCTGATTTAGATACGCTGTATATTTGCTCTCGTCTATCGTGACAAATTCTGCACCATCTAAATATTTTACAGCTATCCCTGTTGCATCTTCTTGTTCGAAAACTCGAAAGGTAAAATCAAAACGCGTATTTATGCCGTTCCCAACATACAAGGGGCTTAGCCGGTCGGATACTGGAACTGTCATATATTCACCAAAATAAAAAGGCCGTATTACTACAGCCCATTTTATGTAAGGTGGCTTTCAAATAGTTGGTAGCACGTCTTGTGATGTCAACAGCACATTTTTAAAAGGCTAATTCAATCGCTTCTTCTTCAGTATCAGCGAATCCAATGATGATGGGGTCTAAGTGCTTCATACTGGTTATGCCTTCCCAAATCAATTTACGACTTTTCTCATCATAAACATAGGACTCAACCCCTACGAACATTTCCTTTTTGCTTTTGAATACAACGTATTCTTTACCCGGTGAACGTAAAGACTTTTTACCCAAATAAATACCGTATCCCAAATCTTTGCTGACCAAATATTGCATAAAACTTCTCCTCTGCTTGATTAAAGATTGAACCAATCAAGCAAAGAAGTCAACAAAAATATTAAAACAAGTTATTGAATATTAACGAATAATTGATATTATTCACTAATATTAACCCTTCTTAATTTCTCTTAATCGTTAGGCGCGTGCTTTCCTGTAATAGTTCCACGTATCGCATCCAGTGCATCTTCTGGTTCGTCTTTTTTGCCGCTAAAGATATCAAGCCAGTACCCGGTTGGCTTCCCAAGGGTTGCAAACGGAATGCCCGTAGCAAGGGTCGCCGTGTTCAAAATATCTTTTGCCGCCTTACCTTGATTAACTTCTTTATCGTCACTCAGAGCTCGTTGGGAATGTTGAATTAAAGAAAGGCTTCCCTCCAACATACTAAACGCAGGAGAAGCCGTATAACGGTCATTCATCACATTGCTGTCTGTATTGCTAATGGCCGCATTCACAAAATTACCTGCATAAGGTACGAATGCTGAAAGCATTTTGACTTGGGATATCGCCATTTTGGCAGAAAGATCATCCCACTTGTTTCCGTCATCATCTTCATCTTCCAAACCGCCAGCGAAGATAACGCCGAGCAATTCAGACAGCATTGCTGGCAGCGAAATCATCATAAGGGCAACATATGCCAAACGTGGTGAAGCATCTACCCAGCTACCATTATTAGCCTCAAGTGCCAGCTTGATTTCAGTATTGGCTGTATTCCAAACCATATTGAACCAGTTATAAAACATCAAGAACATACGCTTAGCAGGCGTACCTCGTTCGAGATTCGATATGCCTTCTGGTGACATGTCGTTCATGTACTGACGAATTACACCGTCTGCAGCATGGACCGCATCATATTGATTCAAACCTTGTTCGGTGAAATGGCTAAATGCCGCCTGCCAAGATACGACCTCCATTGGTTTTTGAATCGTTGTCTGAAGTATGTATGCGTGCTTCATGGTGAAACCTTTCACCGTTTGATAAGCATTTTTTTGGAATACCATGTCATCAATTGCATAACGGTATTCATCAGCAGAGCGGTCGAAACGGGTTTTCATGAAATCAGACATCTCCATGATCTGATTCGCCATGCTTTCACGACTAGCTATGGATCTGAAATACTGCGCCTGTGCTTTTACTAATTGCTTAACCGGTACCGCGACTGAAATCTGTGTAAAGCCAGTGAACTGTTCAATCGCGTTCTTTAAATTCGCAGACATAATTGCAATACCAGTATTACGACGCAGTACACGAAATACGTTATCCAAAATATGAATGCCAGAACTTTCATCCACTGTCTGATTTGCAACCGCTTTCAACCATGGATTAAAGATTTGCTTAACCCCGAACGGCAATACCCGTTCAATTTCATTTCTGAAATCTTTATTCAGCAGCAATCGCCCCACCTGGCGTACTTGTTGCTCTAAATGGATATATCGCAACTCTTTATCTAAATGGCTAGGCAATCGCGACAAATCAAGCTCAAGCTGATCATGGTAACGATCCACACGTGACTTTGTGAAATTTGCGCCAGTTGTGGCAATATCCAATGCTTGCAAGTTATTTTCTGCCAGATTATTGTCTTGGATACGGTCCTGCTCATTTGAGCGTAGACGATCATAGACCGCCGGAACATAGCCGCCTTTGTACTCTCCAAAAGGAGTCATAACAGGCGCATTCGGTAATTCATCAAAATAACGACCATTGATTTTCTTATGCGTGATCTGGGCTTTTTCCTTGTAGCTATCGAACAAATCCCAAAACTTTTGGATTGTATCCATATCTGATTTTGTGATTGTACCTTCGGCAATCATCCGGTTGAAAAATTGGTCCCAACCGCTAAAATCAACCGACCCATCTTCTAGTCGGCTGCCCCAACCATAGCCGAGCACTAAGCGTTCTTTGTTGCTTGTGTTACCCGTGTGCATGATTGCATGCAGTAAAGACTGTTTACCTATAAAGGTATAGTTATTTAATTCAGGCGCAGCGATTTTAGAATTATCCAATTTGCCGAAACCTTCAAAATTTTTTACAACTTCATCAAGCATTTTGGCTTTTTCTATTCGGTATTTGCTCAACGCATCCTGCATCGGGTTAAGGATGTATTCACGGTATTTTCCAGTAGGTCCGCCATCTAACCATGTCACAACCTGATCTACACGTTTTGCAGATGCACCCAATTCCATGAATCGGGCCTTAAGTTCAGCAACTTTATCGCGTCCGAGAACTGTTTGCTGGATTTTCTCAATACTTTTTTTACCACTGGATTGTTGAATCAGTTCTTCTCGGACTTGTTCACGCTCAAATGCTTCGTTTGTGGTATGCCAAACCTTATTTTCACGTGATCGATGCCAAAGCGTTTCTACCGCAGCCATTACTGCACTGAAATCTTCCAGAGAAAGATTTTTATAATCTTGGTTCTCTGGCAAAGTGCCGATGTTTTGGATTTCCGCATAGGTAGTGGGGTCGTACTTACGAATCAATTCAAGCTGTTGCTCATAGTTTGATGAATCACGACCCAGACCATATTTACCCAAAATACCGCGTGCTGCCGTTACCATATCGAAATCACGATTTTTAGATAACTTCTCATTATTGCCAAAAATCTTTTTCACTAGATTTAGATTTTGTTGCACCTGGTCTTTTGCATCGTAGCTGTACTTAGTGGCATAGAACTGGACAAGTTGATTGCGCTTATGACGCGCTGCTTCAACTGTTTCACCTTTCCTGAAGGCATCGTTTGCCATGCGACCTAATCGAGCATCATCTTGTGCACGCATGTGCGGTCGAATATCGTTGATTTTTTGGCGCTGCACCATATCCCGCGCAACAGTTTTTGCAGCTTCATTGAGAGCGGATTTACGTCCCAGCAAGCCATTAAGTGCGGCCATTTCGGATGCAAGCATCCGAGCACGAATATCATTGTGCAAAGCTGATTCAACCGCTTCAGTGATACTTTGCGGATCATAAAATTCAGAATACTGAGCAGCCATACGCTCATCTGTTAGCTGATCAATACGCTGTTTTGGTGTTGGAGAATTGATAAGGCCACGAATCAAAGCATCACCGCTTTCAAAATTGAACATCTCAGCAACCAGATCTGGATTTTCACCGCCGCGCTGCGCAAAGCCGTACGCCCCTTTTGAAATCAGTTTAAATACCTCACTATCTTTGCCGTATTTAGACTCAATCCAATCTAGTGATAATTTTCCTTTTGTTACTTTACCTTCAGCATATCCTTGCAAAATATCCATGTCTTGAGCGTAATTAAGCAATTCAGGATCAACTTGATTAGAGTATTGTTTATTACCAATCAGCTCATCCGAAAAACGATCTTCTAATTCGCGCGAATCAAATTTGCCATTTTCATCTTTGGCTAAATAACCAAACTCGACCAGACGTTCAGACATCTCCTCAATAGAAAGACCCTTAACTTTAGACTTTGTGGAACGTGCAACAGGTTTATTGCCGATGCCAGACTTAATCTTAGCCGGCTGATCAATTCCCCATGTCGATTCAATTTCGAGAGAATCTAGCCCACCAAGCTTGGCTATGGCTTCAAATAATGTGTCACGCTCAGGTTGAACATTGTTTAAATCGCGCTTATCCGCTTTCTCTAACGGCTGGCGTAAAAACATCATGGCCTGATAAATTGGTTCCTGAGCAACATCCTTTGCGATTTCCTGTTTCACAGTTTCACGTTTTTTATTGGCTTCACGCTGCAAAGTGCGCATGTATTCGGTTTTTTGCTTTTGGTACCAAGATAAGTTTTGAAGTGTTTTTTGCTCAAGGGTGTTAATTGCCAGTTCAGTAGCAACTTCATGGTCTTGGCGCATCTCATCATAATCTTTCGGATTAATACCCAAGCGCATTGCATCATCCTGCTGGATAAGCATTTCTAAATTAGCAGCAGCCTGTGCCTCTTGAATTGCGCTTTCAGTAGCAAGCATACGATCCATAACGCCCGTAATGTCACTGTTGAGTTCTGCACGGTCATTTATGCCTAAGAATTTTTCAACGTTGCGATATACAGCAATCATAAATTGACGGAAGCGATTAAAAACTTGCTTTAAGTCAATGCTTGGCGCTTTGCCAGTAAAAATGTATTGTTCAAAAGTTTCAGCAAATTTTTCATGCACTTCTGTTTTTTCAGCATCAGTGAAAAAATCCCATTCGCCAATATCAGTAAAATCGGCTTTCGCCCATTTCAAAACAGTTTCCATATCTTGACGGACTTGTGCAGGCGCATCTGGGCGCATTGCAATGTCCATATTCATTTCTAGGAAATGGTGCCCAAGCTCATGCACAAAAGTAGAGAAGTCAGCATTTTTACTTAACAGAATATTTGAACCGATATCACCGTTCGGGAAGACAATAGAGCCGCGAGTACCGCCCTTGCTTTGGTTAAATATCTTTTGTTCAGATTGGCTGTTTTTTATCGTACCTTTCTGTTTTTTTACCGACTGTTTATTTTGATTAAACGTTGTGCCTTTTGCATCTGTGGAATCGACAATACGAATAGGATACTGATCAAAAGCTTCTTTTGCAGATACCCCTAATTTATCGCCTAAGGTTGAATAAAATGCTGACGCCAATTCTCCTGCAGCCCGGTTGTACTTCGCATTAAACGTTCCCATTTTTCCAAGCTGATTTTGAATTTCCGTTGCCACCAGCTCTTTAGATTCTTCCGCGACTTCAAATTTCGATTGTTCAGCCAGGAACACATCAGATTCTTGGCGCATCTGTTCAGTGGTTTTCGCAAGGTTCTCTTGAGCTTCACGGTATGTGGGCATATCTGGACTTGAACGGACATTCTCAACGAATGTGCTTGCATCATCCAAAGTAGACATTGCAGAAACGAATTCATCTACTGGTATCTGAATAGAGCCATTAAATTCTTGAGCATTTCCAATTTGATCTTGCAAACTCGGCGCACGTGCAAAAAGATCCTCAGGTGCAATATCGCGATCACGCAATAATTGGTTGAACGTCTGACCGTCAATATAAACTTCATTAATAGCGCCGTGTTCTTCAATAGCCTGTTTTAAAAATGCTTGGCTTGCCGTTTCATCACGCTGGGCTGTTTTGCTTTCCTTATTTCGATCAACGAGCGTATTTAGAATTGCTGCAAAAGTACTCGATTTAACCGCATCGTTTTGCTGTTCTTGGCGCAATTGGTCTAGTGCAAATTGTGCCGTATGTTGGTTCTTGACTTTGCCTGCCGAAACCATGGCAACCTCAGGCGCAGCCATTGCCATTCCTAAAACGCCTTCCAACGCCATCTCAACTGGATCTGCCTTCTCTCCTACCGCATCCGCTGCACCTTGTACTGAATAAACGCCTGCTGCCCCTTGAATAACAGCTTGACCGCCTACTGTACGCAATGGGCCGCCAAAAGTAACTGGTAGCAACAAACCGCCTAAGGCTGAATATTTTGCCGAACCCCAAGTTTTAGCAGCGGCATAATCAATCTGTTCCTGACGTGTTAAAAACTTCTCACGTGCTTCCGCCATGTTTTGCCCGTATGATGCAACGATATCCGCTGCACCAGAACCTAAACCGCCTTCAATGGCACTTCCTGTAATCGCTGCGCCACGTGTTAATGCTGCTGCCCTTTCCATGTTCACAAGGATTGGTGCATACTTCGCTGTACTACGTGTCAAAGTTTGAGATAGTACGCTACCTGCGCCTGCACCCGCTGCAAAACCTAATAAGGCAGGCGGAGCTTGTTCAACAAGGAATTCGCCAAGTACGCTTGCACTACCGTTTTTAATAATTTCCTGTGCAGCGCCTAATGCACCAGCATCATTGTACTGTGCTGCCAACTGAGCCTGTTGGAGTAAGTCACCCATTTCCTGTGAAGCGACCGCTTTGTTTTTAACACGCGTAGCTAAATTTAAAAGCTTGTCGCTACCAGTCACTGCATACAGCGCAGCGCCTTCTGTCTGTCCAATAGTTGCCAGTGCACGAATGGCTGCATTTGCGTATCGATTGCCCTGTTCTTCTTGGTTAGGTGGTTCCGCAGACGTAGATTGGTCGATCCAATATTTCTGGTTCTCCATATAACGATTAAATCGTGCTGCCGCAAATGCGCCGTTTTCTTTCAGAATTTTGTCGTGTGTTGATTTGACTATTTGCTCATAGCTTTGCGGTACCAAAGGGCCGTTAAGTTGTGAAAGCAATGCGGGCGTAACATTTGGCTTACTCTCTCGCTCAGGCTTTTGGTACATGCCTAATTCTTGCAATCGTTTCTGTTGTTCAGGCGTTGCACCTTTAGTAATTGCATTCTGAATATCTGAATAGCTGACCGCTTGTCTTGGATCGTTCAGGCTTGAGCCAAACAATGAAACGCTATCGCTTATTTTTTTTAATGAGCCGAAATCATCAAGCGATACCGCAGCCTGGTGAGGATTAAGCGCATACTTGCCCAGCACAGGGTCACTGGCGATCACCTGGTTTAATTGTTTTTGTGTATTGACTTCATACGCTACAGAAGCAATCTGCTCAGGCGTTTCCGTCATCTTGTTGTAGTCTAAACCCAAAGACTCAGCAGCTTTACGCGCACGCGCTTCATTATCTGCAATTTGGGTTGCGTTTTTACCTTGGTTTAATTCGAATAATTGACCAATTGTTAGATTAGCTGTGTTTTGATTAGACATAATAAAAGCACTTAAGACTACGGACTTATGTAATCTTAAATGCTGTTATGGGGTAAAACGGCTTTTGCTGTTGACAGCTTAGACCGCCACTTTTGACTTTTTCTTATAACGATCGTTCCACCACATAACAATGGCAAAAGACACAACAATATAAAATCCTGAAACCCATGAAGGGTAAGCGATTATAAATAATGCCGCACCAGATACAACATCTCCCAAAGTAGTAAGCAGCTTGTTTTTAGTTTTAATATTTTCAAAAACCAATACCGTCAAAATAAAAGCCAAAGCAACATAGAGAGCAGCATTGATTACTTTAATAGTCGATGTATCTGTTACTCCAATACTTAACAATATCTCCAAAAACAATTCATAAAATATTGTTGGTGCTAAAATAGCTACTAAACCAAGTAAGATATTTTTCACTTAAAACCCTCTTCGCATCATTGAATAATAAGAGTTTATATACTCTGCATTAGACACCTTGCTTGTATCTCTGCCTTGTTTCTTGAAAACATTATCGATTTTTTTCTTCATTGAATCCGTAATGTCGTCTTTACTTTTCACTTGAGCATAAACACGGTTTAATTCTACTGTATCATCAAAGAATGGTCTTGAAGTTGTTATTTGAACCTGTCGATTCAAGTTTTTTAAAACAACTCTGTCAAACTGCTCACGTGAAAGTTTACCGCCGTTTTTGGCCTGAGCTTCTCGGAGAGTTTGGATTAAATCTGTTTGTATTGCTGAATAATGATCAATTTGCTTTTTATCCGATTTCTTATTAATACCTAACATTGGCAAATAAGGTTCAAGGGCGTTAGCAACATTGTTCGGAGTAACATCAATACCGTCAGTTTTTTTAATTTCTTTAGGCTCTTTATTCACTTCAAGATACATTTGCGTAACGTTACGATAGTCTTGAGGGGATAGTTTGTCCGCATATTGGTGTACTACAGATTGGGGTTTTCCTTTAAACAACTCCTGTTTGTTCAACATTATTGTGCTGTATAAAGTTGGGTCGGTTTTAACAGGTTTTTCATAAATTGCTCTGCTTACAGACCGTAAACTGTCCACCTGATTTGGTTTTAGGATAGACACAATATTTACTGGAAGCTGCTCAAAAGTAGATTGCCCCGTGATCAAACTAGTATGTAAATCGCTATAAACCTGATCCTGTTGTTCAGCTTTGATTTTGTCTTGAGCTGCAAACATTTGATTTAACCTTGTTTGTGCTTCACCTCTGACTTTAGCAGACGCCCCACTATTCCAGACCACTTCAAATGCTTGCTCGCGAGAACGGCCGGGTTGACTTGCATAGCGACCAAAGCCGTCAGTTAGCCATTTATCCATGCGCTCTAAATACGCCCTTCCTCTTGGACCATTCGGTAACTGTCCTGCGAGCACTCTTTTAGCATCAGCATCGCCGCCATGGTACTGTGCAGCAATAACCATAGGGTCTTTAGTATTGTATCTCTTACTCACATCAGCAACATATTCAAAAGCGGCATCAATTACATCCGCCGGATTATTAATATCTCTTTCCCTGCCGGTTGCTCGATCCCACTTGTATCCGTTTTTCTGATTCGGCTTGCCGTGCCAAGTCGCTGGGATAAATTGCATAATCGACTTTGCACCAACTTCAGAAACCTGATTGTTATTGGATTTTTCTCCTGCCAATCTAAGCCCCATTACTAAAGGAGCGAAATGTTCCATGCCCTTATTTTTGGCTGCCTGAACAGTATAAATGTCCAGTCTTTCATCATTGTATTTGATGTTTTTCATTTCAGCAGGCGTAAGATTTTGCAACTCGTTAATTGCCTGCTTCGCAGCCTGTGGCGGCAGATTCAAAGCAAAATTGCTGTTTTCTTCAGTACCGTATGAAGCCATATTCACCAGCATATCGACTTCTTTTTCTTCTAATTTTTGCTGGATCTGTTTGTTTGCCTTAAATGAATCGTTCAGTGAAATTTCATCTTTATATTTGTCGCGGTACTGCACAGCACCACGCAAATCACTATTCTCAATAAAAGAATTAATGTTGCTGATATGCGCTTGAGAAATAGTGCTTAAGTACACGTTTTCTGCTTCAAGCGCTGATTTGCCATCGAGCTGCATAGTTTTATTGATCGCGGCCTTAAGATTTAAGCGGTCCTCATCAATCAGCGCAAAATTGGCTGGATTCTCGTTGATGTTTCGGAGGAATCTGTCAGCGGACGCTGAATATACACTTTTCTGGTAAGTATCATTTTCACGTACGAAATAGCTTTGCAGATTAGACTTAAAACCAACAATGTCACGCTCAGACAGTTGTTTGAACATTTGGCGCTGATTGTTATTGCCAAGTTTAGAAGCAATTTCGCTTACGCCGTCTTGATACGCACGTGAGTAGTAATCAACAAAACCACCGCCCTGACCATCATCAAAACCAACTACATCAACACCCTTTTTATTTCCAAATCCGTCAATATTGTTATTTTGAAGATGAATCTTTAACTCACTAAGTTTATTTGTCGCATCCATTACTCGAACACGGTCAGACTCATCTTGAAACTGATTAGCAACTTGCGCACCAGCCGCAGCAAAGCCGGTAAGCGCATCAAGCTGATTACCAACCGTATTGACCGCTTCACCTGGTGTAAGTCCACCACGCACTTGAACTGATGGTGCCTGTGCTTCATTTATTTGAGGCTTAAATTCTGGAACACGCATTAGCCCGCACCTCCCATTCCTTGTAACCCACCAGCTTGCATGAATGCCTGTCCTCCATCGAGTAATGCATTAAAAATAGGATTAATTGAATTGGCTTGCACACGTAATCCGCGTGCTTGGTTCACATAATTCGTTTTATTAACTTGATGGCCCCATGATTGAAGTGCAGCGTTATAGCGCAATGTGTCAATATCGCTTTGCGCCTGCATCTCTGTACTGGCCAACAAATCAATTGCAGATCCTTGGGATACATCAATTCCATTGTCAGCAAGGGCATTAATCTGGCTCGATTTAAAAGCACCAACGTTTCGTTGATAATCTTCAACTTGATTACGGCCATAATCGATTGCGTTACGGGCCTGATTATCTTCAAGCTGTGCATTTAAATCTGCAATTTTTGCTTGTTGTTGGTATGCCTTTTTCTCAGCTTTAGATTTGTTATAAGTGTTTAAAGCCTTGAATCCGGCAAAAGCTGCTGCTGGACCTAATGCCATTTATGCCACCATTGCAAACGGATAAAACATTTCGCCGTTTGTCCCGTAAGGTTCTGCTTCACCGATCTCAAATCCGAGCCGTTTCAGAAATGAAACTGCAGCGGTATTTTTCGCATGAACATGGTTTTCTAAAACCGCATAGTTTTCTTTCATTTCACCTAGAATTTTTTGCGCCTGCTTATAAAATTCTTTTTGGTGACTTTGAATATGCGTAGTACCTAATAGCCAAGGGCAACCTACATTGCCGAGCATGCTTGTCAACCCAACGCCGCAGATAAACAACAGCTTACCATTCACAACTACCGCCCAGGCATCGCGAGAATACTTCACACTCGTTTTGATTTGCCAAGCAAAGTTGTCATTGAAGTAGGCTTTCATTTCTTCCTTATCAGCCGGGCGCAAGTTTTCAACAAGAATACGAATATCTCGTTCAGTCGGTTTTCGAATCTCAATATTTGTAATTGTCATTTAAATTCCGCCTCTAGTGCCAATAGTTTCATAGGTAAAGGTTTATCATGTTTTACGATAATTTGAAGATCCTTTTCGTATGCACTGGCAACAGGGATTTGCACCCATCCGGTAAGCAATCTAAGCGGTTGCCCGTATGGTTCAGAATTGCGTGGCTTATATTCTGTCAGTTGCTTTGGATCAGTACCCGCCCATATCCCTTGAGTTGATTTAACGCGCAAATGGACTTGTGTCGGTAACTTTGGTTTTGCTGGGTGCGTAGTTTCTGAAATCAAAGGTAATGACTCAAATTCACCCACATAGTTTAATCCGATCCAAACGTTTGATAATTCGCGGTCTAAAGTAATTGATCCATCTTTTACAACCTTAGGGGGTTTTACACCGCCATCCGCAAAAATTGAAACTTCACGGCCCTCTAACCAATCAAGACCAGATATCGTTTTTATCGGTGCACCTTTGTATTGGATAGAGCTATCAAGCAAACAATTATCTTTCATTTCAATAGGTTGACGCATTAACATGCGTTCAATTGTTCTAATATTGCCCCTTTCAATCAAGCAATATAAAACAGTCTGGTTTTCTTCTGGAATTGCCGCAACTGACAGATATTTACCCTGTGTATGGTGCTCTGCCCAAGCCCATACTTGTTGTTGTGCGTTATAAGTGAGCGAAAGCAAAACGCCATCGTCTCTAACAAAATATAAAATATCTAAAGGGTTGCGCACCAAAGCACAATCAATAATTTTATGCCCGTCAAATAAGTGCGGGCACATGAGCGACAAGTCTATTGTTTGGTAGTTTGAATTGATGCCCTGTGAAAGGGATATTTCATGGATATGGCCTGTTTGGTCTGATGCAAAAATTGCAGCACCATCCAGTTCAACTGGCGTTACATCGTTCGCCCCTGTGCTTGAACTCTTGCTTGCATTCACACTGGCAGCGGTCATTGCGCCATCTGAAGATAATTTCCAAAGCGCACCGCTCGTTAGAATCAGTAAATCGCCCATTGGCACCAGATGTTTGACCCCGTTCCCGTCTCGAGCTGCAAAGCGGATCTGAATTGAGTCGGTATCCTGAAGTGGAATGTGATACCCAAAATTATCATCGGTTGCAGTGCGTGACATTCGTATCCATTGTGGTGCGTTGTAACCACCACCATAGACTTTTCTTTGTCCATGGTATGCAACTGCCGTAGGGTTGAACTCAAACGGATTACGGATCAATGGTGGAGTAATAGCGCCGTTTGTTTCAATGTAGTCATCAGTGAAACTTAGCTCTGTTGTTTCACCAATAAAACTTGCAAGACCAGAACGCAATTTAAAAACGTTATAGCGTGTCGCACCTGGTACCGCGTCCCATGTCAAAACGTTTGTATTGCCGGCAAGGGTTAAGTCATTTTTCAGAATAGGTGATTTCTCTGACGCTTGTGACTCATTATCTTCGTTGACCGCCGTTACTTGATAAACGTAATCCTTTTCAATGAACCCCGTCGTATTCGGCTTATTTGCAACGCCGGTTAGATTTTGCGGCTGGCCGATGCCATAGGATACAGTCACAAATTCGACAGACCATTCGGTCGCGCCCTTTCGAATAATTTTTCTCGGCACATAGTTGGGATGAGTAATTGTGATTACATCTGCCGATTGCGCATACCGAAGTTGCATTAAATGTTCTTCGGCATATGGAACAGCGAGTTCAATTGGTTGGTCATTATCATCTAACAGCATGCCGCCGTTGGCAAAGAAGTTTACAGCGCCGGCACGGATAGCCAAAACAACTGCCTGTTCTTCGCTAAATACAAACCTCACAAGTCGCATCAATCCATGAGTAAGAGGATAGTGATGCACGTATCGCAAGCCTGAACGGTAAGTTAAGCCACCGTACAACTCAACATAAAAGTTGATGCATTTAGCCACACCAGACTGATATTTTGCTTGGTCAATACGACCAAACATTTCAGGGGAAACGATGCCGCCATTAAATGATAATTGCATGGTTATCTCGCTTGCTGAATTGAGCCTTCAAAATCTGGACGGTTCACAATACGATGCTGTTGCAGGTCCTTGGTGACTGCTTCAGCCTTCTCTTTTTCATAAAGATTGATCATTGCACGCTGTTTATCTTCGTTGTTGATCAGAGCGCCTGAGATTCTGGCGGCCAGTAAATATGACAACGCCATCTTGAATTTAGCTGGCAAGACAGCAAGGTCCTTCACATCACGGACATAGCGCAAAACTGGCGAAGGGTCATCAGTGATTAGATGATCGCCCTCAATATAAAAGCGTGCGCCTGATTCCAACTGGAATGGGCGGATATAATCACTCGGCAGAACGTATGCGATTTTTGCTGTATACCCAGCGTCGATATTCAATGGCAAACTTGCGACAGCAAATGTCCATTGATGATCATCATCAAGTATTTCCTGTCTGCAAATTGGATAGTAAGTACTACACAATCGAGCATGAGGCGTTTGTTCAGTAGGATCATTAACAACATAGCCCTGCGCAAGATGCGACAGGGCTAGATTGAAAAGATCAGTAATTGATCTCATAAGGTTTTACCCTGCCAAATAAAGAGATTCTTTTAATCGATACCCTTCAAGTTGCCAGATTTTATCGCGTGCATTGTCACGTGCGATTTTTTGGCCGATTTCAGTGTTGAAATTTTCAGGGCTTGCACAAGCTGATTCACCAGTTACAGTGAAACCGTTGCGAAGATTAAGAAGGCAAATAGTTACCGTAGTTCCGGGGAAAACGTAATATTGCTCACCTGTGATCTGTGCATCAATCGCTTCAGGGGTCAAACGTGGAGCGTTCAAACCTTTTTCCTGAATCTGTTTTTCAATTTCTTGTTCTGACATTTTTATTACCTTTCGCTACGTTTACTTGGTTAAAAGGCCTGTACGAATACAGATCTACAGGCTTTAATCCAAAAGGTCTTTTGCTTCTAGCAACTCAACAAGTTGAGCCTTGGTTTCAGAACCGTTTAGCTCAATGCCCTTTGCAACCGCAGCTGCGGTTAAGGCTTCTTTATTCATGCGTGAATAATTGCCGTTAACATCCTGATCTTCAGAATCTTTAACGTACGTTGCCCCCGACACTGGTTTAAACCACGCATCGTCAGACACCATGTCCACAGGAACTTCAAAAGGATCACCACCAACTTCACGAAGGCCGTTATAAAAACCTGTCGCAATTGCGATTACTTTTACAAATTTAGACATTTACAACGACTCCTTAAACTGGAACACCAGGGCCAACAACTGCTTGGTAATCGCTACGCATATCTGCGGCATTACCAATGTAAGCACTGATCGTTCCACCTGTGACAGTTCCTGTAACGGTATAAACCAAACGAATAAAGCGTTTGGTATTAGTGGTTACCGGGAAATATGTGCCCTTCGCCAGTTCAGCAACTGTGAAGTCCTTTGATGCGCAAACATCGGTATAACCCGAAGCTTCAGCATCGCTGTGCTGTAATTTCACCGATACGGTAACTGTAGTTGGTAAAATGCTGTGTCCTTTCAGCACAACTGGCAATCCTGCAGTACCTACGTTTTTAAATTTGGTATCCAGGACATTTGTACTGTTCCCTGAAGCAAGGGTTTGCTTATCAGAGAACTGCAATAAACGGTCAACTAATGCCATGATTCAATTCTCCTTAAACCACGCGAGCTTCAGTATTCAAGATGACATCGCAGATGCGAATCGGCGTACCATCCCAAGCTTGAATTTTACGGCCGCCGTCTTTACGGAAATCTTCCAGCGTAAGACGAACGTTTTTTAAGTAGTTAACCTGCCCTTTAAGGACCGTATTAACTTTGCGGTTCATATAGATCGATACGCGTGAAGATCCAGCCAAAGGCAATAAAGACAATGCTTCATCTAAAAGATCAACCAGATTTGCGCCGGTACTTGCATCTTTCTTCAATTGGGCAACATCAATATTTGCAATACGTACTACAGAGCGCCAATCACGCACTGATAAGCCGATATCCCATTGGAAATAGGTGCGCAGACCTTCATAGCGTCCGCCTTGCGCATCAAGCAAAGTAACCTGTCCTTTGTCTTGAATATCCAAGCCTGCTTTTGTGCCTTGCGGATAAAAAAGATGCGTACGATCTTGTGCCCACTGAACAATGTAGATCGACGTGTTATTTGCGCCTGTGCCGCCTGCATCAATAATATTTGCAGCACTTGCAGGAGCAACGCCCGTTTCTGGGTCAATCAGGTTGTTGTAGCGAATCGCCAAGCCATTAAATTTGGAAACATCACTTGCAGTATCGCCGTAAATAATGTTTTGCATCACTTCTTGCGATAAGCCTTCAAGGAAGCCCGCATCTTCCTCTTGGCGCCATTGATTAGCATTTGCACCCTGCAAATCGTAAAGTGTTTTATCGATTTCAGAATAGGTCGTTAACTGGCCGGTACTATCAGCAACTTGAACACGTGCTGTTTTCTCAGGCTGAACACCGTAGTTCAGTTTACGCCACGTGCCTTTTGGCAAACCTGTACGCACGCTGGTTTTGTTTTGCGTGCCGCTATTGGCTTCAATCACCACCGCATCGTCAAGTAAATCTTGACGCTGGTTTAATACTTCAATGATCTTCCCGACCTTAGAGTTGTTACCGATATTATGCGCAACGTCAGCTAAGGTCGGGTTATTTTGAACAATCGTAGGCATTTATGTTTTCCTTATGATTTGTCATACCATACGGACGCTGGTGAAACATTCCCTGTATTAGCCCCTTGACCATGGACGATGTTGTCAGGTTGCAACAACTTGCCTACTTCGGTCATAAAGCCAATAACATCAGGATGGTTACCTAATCCGCTACTACCTAGAAGCTTAGAGATTTTATCGCCCCGAGGTAAGGTGAAAGCCTTCTGCGCTGTCAACAGGCTTTGTTGCAATTTTTCACCGCCATATTCCGCATCGGCACGGGTTGCATCGATCCATGAACGAACCATTTGCTGTTGCTGGGCGACTTGGCGCTGCTGCATCTGTACGCCCAGATCAACAAGTTTTTGCACCGCTTCCTGTGGCATTTTGAATTGCTGCCCTAGTTCAAGAAGCGCCTTAGAATCATCGCCGTCTAACTCAAAGCCTTCTGGTAATGTGAAATCTGTATATTGAATTGGCTGATCGGCAGCAGGCGGTTGTTCGCCACCTAAAAGCACCTCAGGTTCTGGATTGTCCGCTGGCGGATTATCTGTAGCGCCTGGTTGCTGTTCCACAGGAGGAGTTGCGACCGTAGTTACAGGAGTATCTGTAGCTGCTGGCGTAGTTGTCGCTGCAGGGGTATCAATCGTTGTCGCTGCTGGCGCGTTGTTGTTCTCGCTCATTTTTCACTCTCTCATTGGTTTCTTTAATTTGTTGAAAATTCACTTTCTGCATGTCTAACCATGCGTCTGTGCTGACCGTTGTAATTTCTGCAAGGATGAACAATCCGAAATCTCGCCGACCTTCCATAAAAGCGAAGTCGCTTGGTTGTGTGCCGCTTGCATAAGTTGGTTGGTAAAGTGCTGCACGTTCAATTAAGCGCATCAGATAGCGCTTGCCGTGGTCGGTATCAAGTATCGCTTTAAGATCGTTAAGCTCTTGCTCACGTTGCAACTCATAAGGGCTCTTAGACATCTACAAGCCCTCCCTCAAGAGCGGCATTTGCAATGGTGTTGGGATCAACTTGACTGACCGTTTGCAGTGTTTGTGCTTGGTCCTTGTTCATTGCAGTTTGCTGTTGCATCGCAAGCTGTTGCGCTTCTGCTTGCTGGCGCTGTGCCCGGTCTGCACGGATTTGATCTACAGCTCGTTGGTCGCGGAAAATTCGAGGTGTCACCCCGATTACATCTGCAAACTCATCAATGAAGTTATCCGTATCAAATTTATCGAGTGCTTGAGGATCTACTTGTGCGATCTGTGCGACCATTGCCAGCATCTGTTGCAGATTCGATGCACCGGTTGCACGTTGAGCCAATGCCAGAATGGACACAAACTCGATTTTAATATCCGCACCTTGTATGGCTTGTGGTGCTGTTTGCATCAAATACGGAACTGTTTCAAGCACACGTTGCACACAAATTTCTACAAGCGGACGTAGCAACTCATCAATCTGACGTTCAACTACAGGACCAAGCATGAGCATCTTTTCTGATTTACGCTCATAAACTTCTGTTGCTGTCATTTTGCCTTGATCGTATTGGTCCAGCATCAGGAACAGGTCCTTAAAAAATGCTCGATTAATACGGTCTTGGCACTGAGCAATTGCAGTAAATACGCCATCAAATGCAAACTGGACATTCATCATCGGCTGTACTTGAGCGACATTGCCTGTTGGGCTTGGGTTATAGAATGCGATACCGTTTGGTAAAGTCTCTTTTTCCTGCCCCTTAAGATGTGAAGGCAATAACAATGGCGGACTGACTTGGTAATCAATGCCCTTGGCAAACTGCAGGTGCGCTTTCTGCAATGCGCGCATATCGCCAAAACAATCAGTCGCTGGCGATTCGCCGTAAATATCACTGCTCGATACTGTCCAGCGACCGCAAATCACTTCGAAACTTTCAAGGCCGCTTTCACGTAGCAACTTATCTTGCGAATTGGCTTCATAGTAGATTGAAGCGTACTTCATATTTTTAGCGCCAAATCCTTTGGCACCTACACGTTGATAAATGGCGTGATGAACAACAAATTCCTGTTCTATATTTTCATTTTCAAATGCGGTTTTTACCTGGTCAGAAACGTTATCAAGGCCAAATTCAGCAACAAGGTTTTCGACCGTCAACTTGAATTTTCGATATACGCCGTTTGGTTTATTGAACGCATCAACGGTGATGGCATACTCACCGAACGACATCGGAATCAGGTCCATAGTCTGTGCGTCTTTGGATCGTGGGGCTAATGCAGCACAGGTACCAAAAGCACCCTCTTGCAGATAGCAATTATGAATCGTGCGATACACGTTACTTTTTGCAAAAGTTGAATAGCAGATATCCTGTAGCTCTTTAAGCCACTGCTTAACCATTAGGTCTTTTTTAAGCTCAGGATCAGATGCTTCAATCACGAACCATGGACGACTTGGTGAACATGTGCCAGAAAGCATACCCGCAGCAAGCACCTTCAATGCATCCTTGCCGGTGTTGTCTACAATTTTCCGCCATGAACTACGATCATGCGTTTCTTGGTTCTTAATTGTTTTGATTGCAACTGGCAAAACGTGCAATGCAATCTCAGCGCAATAATCGTCTAGATCATTGACACGAATTTGCCAAATCTTATCAAAACGCTTTTTTAGCTTCTTGATTGCATCTTCGTTCATATTAACGGCCTAATAAGGTTTTACGACCTAAGCGCAAATCTTCATCGCTTACGCCTTGTGGATCGGTGTACAACGTGTTCGCAATACCGCCTGACATACCGCTTTGGGATTGCTGGACACGGTCAATCGTTGCTGATGCATCGGGTGCTTTTGAGTCTTGACGTGTTGGTTGTGGTGGTGGCGCTTGTACTTGCACCTTAGGTTGTTTGCCCAATCCAAGTGCCTGACCCAACTGGCCGCCAATAACGCCGCCAGCTAGATCACCAACGCTATCAATCACTTTGTTTACGCACATCTCAGTAACTCCAAAAACTTGTTTTAAGCATTATGGCAATGCAACTGCTTAAGCACCCTATTTCCTGTTGACAGCTCAATCATAGGGGTCATAGCTTCTGCGTGAATTGTTGCTGTAAAGGGCATGCATCACTTTGCGTTTAGGCGTATCAATCTGGGCATTGATGATTGCTGATCCATAGTCGGGGCTTCGACCAAGCCGCTTGATAATATCTTCACGTGATTCGACCTGAATATTTTTGCCCTGCAAAGACCATCGTGGTGCAGTCAAATCTGCAAGCAATTCTGGTTCAGGCGGTAATGCAACGATGCTGTTGTATGCAGGATCTAATGATTCACGTAATTTCCACCAAAGCTGTGTGCGCATGTTGTGGAACGTCAATTGCCCTGATCTATCAAAATCAGTTGCAGATTGGCGTACATCAACCGGAATAACGTGCAGTCCTGATTGGTTAAGAAAATCGTAAGTACTGGCACCAACGCCAATAACATCAACATGAATTGGCGCTTCATCACGTACATGGCCCACTGCAAAGGATGCGGATGCTGGGCCATCTTTCGACATAATCCCTTCAAGCACATTTGCTCTGTTGTACCAATGCCCATGTCTTGCATAGCCAATAGTGCTGTCTTTGCCGCCGCGTGCAACGTCCAGACCGTAAGAATCCATTTCAAACGCGCCCTTGTACAAAATGCGCATTTCTTCTTCCGGTTTCCACCGTGCTTGAGCTGCTTCAACCCATGCAGTCGGGATTACTTGCCTTGGATCATCTTCAATACCAGCACCGAAATCGCCGTATAACATTTGAGACCTCAAAGGTTCAGGCAATGATTGCAACGTACTCATGTAGCCTGTTTCCATGTAGTACTTGTTATCTGTGACACGTGCCGGAATGAACGTGCGTGATTTTGGTTTAATGATGTGTTCAGGCTTGTAATCGTTAGGATCAAAGTCATAAACAATCTGATCATCGACCAATACGAATGGCTTATTGCCATCAACTTCTTGCTCTTTGCCTTTCACCATTGCAAACCAACGTAATTCACCTGGTGCAGCTGGGTTCGGATGCCCCTTCTTGATCCATGGTGCAAAGTAATCAATCACCCATCTACCCTCTGCTGTTGTTGGTGGGTTGAAGGTCATTAGGCATTTAGATTTCACATTAGGATCTGACGAACGATTCCAGCCCATAACAAATCGTGCTTGTGATTCGCGGATCTCTGTTGCTTCATCAAGTGCTTTCAAATCATGCGCACGGCCTTGCCATCGCTTCTCATCACCGAGATTATCCAAGCCGCCAAACTCAATCAGCCTGCCGTTGCCCAGATTCCAGAATGACTTTTGTGAGTTGTAGCCGTTCTTGTGGCCTAGAATTTCCTCTAAACGTTGCACAATGCCGTCTGTCTGTGCCTTCTCTCGTCGAACAATCAAAACTCGTTTGTGCTGATTTGAAGATAAACCACAAATTAAATCTGTCTTGCCGCCACCAGCTGCACCGCCGTAGCCGATTACATCAGCCTGTGACAGATAAGCTGCCATTTGTGGGCCTTCCAGTGGAAACCACACAGGTGCATTGGCAAGTAGCTTGCTGATTTCTGCCTGTTCATCTTCATCGAGCGATAATAAATACTGCTCGATTTCCGATTCGCTCATATCCGCAAGCAATGCAAGAATCTGTTCGTCAGTGGTTTTGGTCATGCTTTCCCCAAGAAATATTTGACATAGGTACTTGTGGCAAAACAAAAAATGGTTAAGGCGCATAGAACAATATTTGTAACTGCACTGTTTTGATTGCTAATTGAAAATGCAGCGCATATGCCGATCAACATAATCCAGAAAATCATTTGTTTACTCCTTTATATTCTAAAAATTGCATTACGAGTTTTTGTTTAAGTGCCTTGTTTTCAGCTTCTAATTGTTCAATTTTTTCGAGCAATATTTTCTTATCTTGTGGAATACGCTCAATGCTAGCAAAGCCTGCACAATCGATCATTGCACCCACCTTGTGGTCAGGTAGCAAAGAAATACCAAACGTAATCTGGTGTACCGCTATTTTTTCCTTCATAAGCTGATCAAAGTGGCTTCTTTGCGTTCTTACCCAATCAATATCCATCCAGATTCTCCTCGCAGCACGCGCACTGCTCTAATTCAGGCGTGATAACCTGATCGTTGCTATCAAATTGCAATTGGCCAAGCGCAGACCAGTAAATCTTGCGTAGTTCTGGTGTGTCTTGCAGATTGAGGAATGCAAGCTCGAATTGATATGTGCAAGATGTGTTGTGTACTTTACGCGGTTGATCTTCCAGACACTCTGTAATTTCCTCATAAACACGTGGCATAACTCGACCTAAATCGTTCATCCAAAAATGTTCTTTGACAAAAAGCAAAGTTCTATGCAGGCGCGTGTTGTGTTCGGATGTGCCGTATTGAAGCTGTTTTGTAGTCCGATATTTACCAAGTAAATGCTCGTAATCACTTCGACAGCGTTGAAATATCTCCCAAGCCAATTGCACTGCCGATATTTTGTATTGGCCATCTTCATAAATAAAAAGGCGCTCGCCGTGCTGAAATACAAGTTTCTGATAGCTTGGTGAATCCTTAATCGATTGCTCAAATTGTTCACGCATCTTTCTTCTCCTTATTCGCTTTGAGCAACTTGGCCAAAGCTGATAGTTTTTTGCTGGCTGCCTTTGGATCTGTCAGCGGATTATCTGGATCATTGCCGAGCTCTACCCGGTCCTTGAACATACCGATGTGCTGGCCCGCTTTGATCAATGCCGCAACCTGATCATTCATTTTGATTTCAATGCCGTGCTGGGTTTCTTTTATGCCGGCGTAGAGCAGCTTGGCCTGATCACTAACGCGCGATGTATCAGCAACCGTTACGTAGCCATTACCCTGACCTTTGCATTCAGGACAATCAGGATTAGGTTCTTTTGTCTTATCAAAATCAAAACCGCCATCACAATCAGGATTAGGCTTCTGGTTCACCCGTGCTGCGTAACAGGCATTGTGATATTCGCCTTTGGTCCACTGGTAATAATGATCTTCACCCCAGCAGTAGCGACAGTTCACACGCACATACTTAATCAATTCATTAGGATCAGCCGTTGCCATCTCCCACAAGCGATTTAATACTTTGTCCTGGGTGATCTTGTTGCGTTCTGCAAGTTCAGCTTCGCCTTTTTCAATTGCCTCTTGAACTGAAGTTTTCTGAAGGAGTTGATACCCCATTTGTTCAGCAGTCTTGGCAGAATATCCAGCGCGAACTGCAGCTTGCGTTGCATTACGATCAATCAGATATTCATCAACAAATCTTTGTTGCTTACCACGTAGAGTCATCAAATCACCTCCTTGTAGCAAAATTTATTGCAGATACGTCTGCACATCTCATGTGAGATATCGTACTTGTGTGCGACCTGACGTAATGACAGACCAGACTTGTACAACTCCCGGATGTTTTTCACATCATTTTCAGAAACTTTAGGCATCGAGCTACGTTTTACTTTGTCTTTGACAATGTATTCAGGCAGAAATGCGAGTACTGGCATAATCACAACTCCCATACTTCAAGCTCTACTAGGCCACCCTTAACCACATTTCCACGCTTCACAACGATTTCATCAAACTGTTCATCATCAAGACACAATCCCGCTTTTACCAAGCTGTCTAAAAGTGCTTTCAAATGGTTGTCAATATCTCTGCGGGTGCGATCTGGAAAGTGAAATGTGACACTGAGCTTTAAACGTTCTGCACTTTGATGAGCCTTCACGTAGAGCGCGACAATTTGCTGGAAAGCTCTCCCTTTAGCGCTGATGTATCGGCGTTTACCACTGGCTAGCCAATAATGATTTACGCTTGGGGGACTCATGCCAATTTCACACTTGAGAATTTGATTCATACAGCACCATCCTTTGGCTTATGTATTCCTCTCAAGATCCTAACTACATCATCGAATTGTTTGTAGAACATTTCATTTCCGATGCATGCTTGATCTGCTCTTGCAAGTGCAGCATCAACACGATTTCTTAGATCAATAATCAAACCAGCAAGCTCACCATTTGTTTTTGTGAGATATTCATTTTTATTTTCTAACAGAGTTATTTTTGATTGCTGATGTTGCCAGATTGTATCTGCAAGTGCTTCTGCAGCTTCCCTAACATGGTAATCAGCATCATCAATACAAAAGTCGTAAGCATCTTTGAAAACTTCATCAAATTCACTTCTCATCACTTCACCTGCTCAACTCTGTGGCCTAATTGGATTTCTTCTGATTCCGCATATCTCCACAAATGAAGATGGCTTTTTAATATCCAGCATCCCATCCCTGAATCATCTTCACAGTAAACGTCAGCCTCATTAATACTGTGTACTTGAACAACTTTAGGTAGTAAGCCATTTAGATCATGCTCACCTTTAGCCACAATCAAATCAGTAACCTTAAACATGCTCACCCCCATAAATGGATTCGTAGTCTGCTATGGCTTGTTTAATTCTTATGATTCGGTCAGATAGTGGGAAAATGGTTTTTTCTACACATTTCTTGATCACTTCCAATCCACCATGATCATTAACAAGATCAACGCTCTCAACGAGGCGCTTGAGCTCAGTCAAGCTGACCGTACCTGTCATCTCGTAACGATGATATAAGCCGCCCGTTGGCGTATATGACTTATGCAACAGGCCAGCATTACCTAGAATCTTCTTCGCCTTCTCAACACCGTGCTGCTTTATAAAGGTGATCGCGTTCATTGGCTTTGCTCCCACTTAATTCTCGGTTTTGGGCGCTTACCCTTGCTTTGCCAAACTTGCTTGTAATCTTGGTAATGTTCAGCAATGCGTGGTTGCCCCAAAGCCCACAAACCAATAGCTGCGCCCATGCTAATCTTGTTTTTCTTGCTCATCGCCCGCCTCCGTCACGCTTGGTCATGTTTTCTAAACGCTTGATCTCGTCATTGATGTACCAAACTGCTTTCTGTAGGTCTTGTACTTGGCTATCTGAATCTTTGAGACCGTTTCTCCATAAGTACTTAATTGCATTACCAATATTGAAATTACGGTGTCTTGTAATCTCAATGCACTCAACACCACTTGGATCACTTGTGTAGTGCTTTGGGTGATTCACGTTGTCGTTCATGCCTTAGCCCTCACCAAACAATTCGCCACAGCCCAAGCGTCCAGACACGTGTCGTTATGAAATTCTTCATCCATCATCGACAACCATTCATCCTTAGCGCCTTTCCATCCTTTGACTTTCAAGCCATGACCTTTGTTCACATAGCAATCTTCATAACCATTGATGAACTCTGAAAGCTTCATAGGTGTGTCGATACGGAAGCCACGCTCTACCAATCCTTCCTCACCTGTTTCCTTCTTAATCTTTGCGAAGAACGTCACACCATAGGTTTGATGATTAACAATGGTGCCGAGTTGCAATGCTGGCATTAAGTTGCCTTTGTAAATCTTCGCCAGAATTGGGTACGGCAATACACAACTTTTGTCCCCTGACTGGGCTTCATACTGTTCCACAACATCAACCGCATGAAACACATTCCAGCTAAGTTGATAGTGTTTTGCTTTAGGGGTTTGTTTTGCTTTTCTCATTAAGAAGCCCTCTTTTTCTGCATACTTTTAGCCGCACTTCGACCACTGCAAGCTACACAATTATTGGTTGATACAAACTTCTGAGTTGATCCACATTTCTTGCATTCACTTCCTGTGTAACGCTTCAACCCACTAGTACGTGCTTCCGATCTGGCTTTTGCACGAGGGTTTTCTTTCTGTGCTCTATCGACTGCAATTGAGTTCGACATAATTCGTCGCATTGCATCCTGCGGTGACTTGCTTTTATCTCGGTTATTGAACTTTTTGCTGTTAGCACCTTCGCCATTGGCTAAAGATTTAATCTGATTACCCTCAGCTAACCACTGCTCAACCTGTGCGCTATAATCTGGCTTGATGTACATGTTTGGTGATGTTGATTCGTTCACGCTGCACCTCCAACTTCCTGCAAACTTGCAAGGTAAAATGGATCTAAATCAGCAAATGTCGCTCTTGCTAGGTCTGTACCTAATCTGACAGTTCCAACTTCACCATCACGACACTTACCAATGATGATTTCTGCCGTTCCTGCATCCTTTGAACCCTTGTTGTAAATCTCATCACGGTAGATAAACAGGATTACGTCAGCATCTTGCTCTAATTGCCCTGATTCGCGCAGATCAGCATTGACTGGACGTTTGTTAGGTCTGTTCTCTAAGTTGCGGCTAAGCTGCGATAAAGCGAAAACAACGCAATCAAATTCTTTTGCGATTGCTTTCAAGCCTTTTGAGATTTCCCCGATAGCTCTGACCTGGTTATCAGTCACAATTGGGCTTTTCATGATTTGAAGGTAGTCAACAAAGATTGCATCGACTCTGCCAAACTTAGCTTTCAACAAACGGGCTTTGCGACGCACATCCGAAAGTGTTGCATTTGCAGTGTCATCAATTGCAAACTTTGAGTGCTCAAGCATCTTGTTTGCCTGTACTAAGCGCCCCCAGTCATCATCCTCAAGACACTTGCCCTTGATATTGCTTAAGCGGATCTGTCCAACACCAGAAACAATACGATCTCTGATTTCTTCCTCTGTCATTTCGCATGAATGGAATTGAACAACCATGTCCTGATTGATCGCCATATCACTCATGATGTTTTGAGCAAAGGTTGTTTTACCCATGCTTGGACGTGCACCAATGATTACGAAGTTACCGCGACGTAGAGAGCCAATCTTATTGTCCAGTGCAATGAAGCCTGTCTTGATACCCATATCAACAAACGTGCCGTTTTCACGGGCAATGCGAGTCTCCTCAAGGTCAACATAGAGACGTGCTACAAACTCATTCACGAAAGCCAATTCTTTTGACTGCTTGTTGTCGCCAATGTCTGCAATCATGTTTTGAGTTTTATTGATCATTTCATCAACATTGGTAGTGAAATCCTTAGCCATCCCCTGCATCAAATTTGAGATATTCAGGAACTTGCGACGCATCATCAAACGGTCAAGTTTTTCAATGTGCTGTTCTAGAGTTGAAATCAGAGTTGGAGCATCAGCGTTGAGCTTGAGCATGTACTGCTCATCGATGTAATTCAGGTTTAATGGGTTCTTATTGATCTCATCCCACACCAAAATAAAATCGATTTGCTCACCACGGCTGTGAATTGCTTGGATTGCATCAAAGATGATTTGGTGTTTTCCTGAGAAATGATCTCTGGTTAAACGCTCAACAAACTGATCCACGCCATCAGTCAGTGAGAGCAAAGAAACCAGTACGCCTTGTTCTGTTGGAACTGAATGCAAGTAGTCCATTATTTAGCCCCCTTGTATTCTTTGCGAAGTAATACAGGTGCTACCGTTGGAGCATCAGCCTTAGCCATTTCGGTTTTAACTGGTGTTTCAAGCGCTTCTAGCTCTTGAGCAGTCTCCTGCCAGTTCCAAGTCGCTTTGAATGATTCCCAGCCTCGAACAACGATGATTTGGAATACACGCTCATTGCTAAGCTTTGCTTCTTGAGCTTGTTTGAAAACAAGTTGTAAAGTTCGTTGAGTGATTGGTTTTTTCTTCTTGTTGCGAAGATCGATGTACTCAGATGCAGTTTGCTCAGATACATCGTTCTCAATCAAAAATTCTTTTGCTTTGAATTTTGTTTTTTGAGCTGCGTTTTCAGCACAAATAATATCTGAAGTATTCTCTGTGTATTCTCTGTATGTATTCTCTGTATTAGATGGGCGGATTTGTGCATTCAGTATGGCGCTTTCGTGCATACAGTCTGGCGCATCTGTGCATTCAGTATGGCTGTTCTGTGCATTCAGTATGGCGGAATTGTGCATACTACTGATTTCAATGCTTTCAGAGTATTCAATCAAAGATTTGTACAGATTCTCACGCTCTACACGGAAGTAAACACGACGAGGCACACCTTCTTTCTTTTCAGAGATAAAACCGAGTGATTTTAGGGTCTGACGAGCTGTGTCTTGCTCACGACGAGTAAGGCCAGTTTCCATCGTCCATTCATGGTGAGTTTTGAAGATCCAACCCTCACTGTCTTTGGTGCGGGAAGTCCAGTACACAAGTTGAGAAAGCATCAATGCACCGTTGATTCCACAGCCCAAAAATACATAGTGTTTGTTGAATGCTATTGGTTGCTCATTCATAGCTTCAATCAACTTGATAATTGGAATGGTCGCAATCATTACAGCCCCTCCAATGCAAACGCGCATAGCTCACAACGAGCGATATACACAGCTCTTGCATTGTCCATCGATGGGAACTTTGCAAATTGCTCTACAGCTTTTTGAAACAATGAAACCTTTCGGTTTAATTCTGTTTCTGCTAATATTTGATAGTTCATTAGATTCGACTCCTATGAATATGACCGCTACCCTGTTACCGCAGGAAAGCGGTTTTTTAATATCCAAGTTCTGATAAGCGTGGTGCTATAGACGCAAACTGGTAATCGTTAATATCTGCTGAGTGTGTGATCTGCATACGGGCTAAGAAGAAGATCGCTTCTACGAATTTCTTGTCATAACACTCGTAACTTTCAGGAATGACTTTCAACCCAAGTTTGTCCAATAAAACACAAACAGTTTCAAGATCAGTCAAGCCATTGTTTTTCTTGTCATTTTTAAACTTTGAAACCCAAGGGCCGTCATAGCCTATCTCGTCTCCAAGTGCTGCATTCACTACACTTCCAAGAGATTGCAAAACGAGCGAGTGTGTATTTCTAGCTCTTGCACTTAATTCAATAGATACTTTGCTCATGGTTGTTCCTAAGCGGTTAAATGAGATTTTTTTCGGCTTGCAGGAATATTTGATTCGACGTTTAAAAAGCGTTGATATCCACTTGGCAACCCATTAGTTCTCCAAGTGGAAACAGTGCTTTTATCGAAGCTCAAAAGGCTTGCAAGCTCTGCATCATTCTTACAGCCATACCTTGCTAAAAGGTGGTCAACTGTAAATTGGAAAAGGTTCATATATTTAAACTCTTAAACCATATTTGTTTAACTTATTAAACTACATTGTTTAAGACCTTGTCAATTTAAAAGTTTAAACTTCTAAACATTATTTAAGGCTGGTTGTTTCTCATGATTGAGACTGTTGCGGATCGCATCAAAATGCGTATGGATGAACTCGGGACCAAGCAAGTAGACTTGATTAACAAGAGTGTTGCGAGCAAAGGAAGTATTTCGCTTTGGTTATCTGGTGGTGCGGTACCTAGTGGCGAGCGTTTAGTTAAGTTGGCCAGAGAACTTAAAACATCTGAATCATGGCTGTTGACCGGGGATGGAGATAAAAACGGACGAACAGATCGAAACGTAGACTATGCTCCTATTGCACCTGTCGCTACAGCACCAGTATTATCATGGGTTCAGGCTGGAGCGTGGACAGGAATGGAAAATGTAGAATTAACAGGCACTGAGGAGCAAATTCCTTTAGTACCTGGTGCAAGCAATCGAAGCTTTTACTTGATAGTTAGAGGCATAAGTAATGCCCCATTTTATAATGAAGGTGAGTTAATTTGTGTAGACCCAACCTTCTGTTTAGATGATATCCAGACAGGAGAAATGGTCGTAGTTAGACGAGGTAATGACGCTACTTTTAAGGCGTTGGTTCATGGAGAAAATAGAATTTTCTTAAAAGCACTAAATAAAGACTGGCAGCCAAATATCATGCCTTTAGATGATGAATGTATTTTTGTAGGGAAATATGTAGGATCACTAAAGCCAGCAACCAGACACCATTTTATAGTTTAAACTTAAAAACAAATTGACCGCCTAAGGGCGGTTTTTTTGCATCTAAACTTTAAGTAATCAAACAAAATAATAAAAATAAGTTTAATTTTTTAAACTTTCCTATTGACTAAAAAGTTTAATTGCTTAAACTAAACCTCACAGACATTAAAAAACCTCGAATAGCTTTGGACGGCTTCGAGGTTCCACTCAGTGAGTAAGTAAAGTATGAACATAAAAACGAACGTAGTCAAACTGGCAGTAGGTGCGAGCGTTGTTAGCGCGGCATTGGCAGCTTATGCATTTGGCCCAGCGCCCGAAGCTGAACCAGTTAGCATCACTGCCCCATTTAAACTCGAATCAATCAATGTTAAGTCAAGCAAAGCTGCTGTAGAGACTCTAAACGAGCAATACGTTGTTGAGTTTGAGTATGTTGCTGACTTCTCTACTCACAGCAATAGCGTGGGTTACAGCTGGAACGAAGTTGAAGTCAAAGAGATTAAAGAACCGCGTATCTATGACGAAAACGGTGAAGTAGCAAACTACTACTTAAGCACTAAAAGCGTTCAAGAGATCGTCCAAGTAATCGAACAAGAACTAAGAGAGCGCGGTTAAGCGCTCCATGGAGATAAAAATGATCGACCATCAAAAATCAATCAAGGCTTGGCTTGTGGTTCTTTTTATGGCGTTTTTTGCAGCTCTAGTCGTGCTTTACAAGTACATCTGCCCTGCTGTGTGGAGTGTGTGAGATGAATAACTACAAAATCAAAGTGAATGGACCAGACAATAGTGCAGAAATCCAAGATCTATTTTTTGAGCTGGGATATTTTTGGGTGTGTTCTAAGAAAGAAATCACCAATCTGGACGCTACATATATTTATGCGAAAGATGGATTTTTAACAGCTGGGTTTAACGATCTTAATTTTGCAGAAGCTGGTCATCAAGAACTCACCCTCCCTCAGCTTCGAGACCTTGTTGTTTCGCATCGTAATGATATCCAAGACGCAAATTGGGAAACCGAAGGTGATGATCAGATTTATCAAGACTCAAATGGGAAATCATTCATATTCCGTGAACAAGGCTGGGATGAATTGCAACGCCATGAAATGCGTCAAGCAATGTGGGAAAAGATCAAGCCTAAACCTCAACATGTAGAAGTCGAACAAGGCCTGATTAGTGGGGCTGAGGCGCTCAAGGCAATGATGGCAGGTAAAAGAGTTCTTTATTCAGGTTATGGAAGAAAAGACTGGGATACAGCCCTTAACTGCAACCTTGGCGTTTTTCTAAAGCATGAAAAATTCCCTGATTTTAGCTTCAAGATCGTACCCCGAACCATAAATATTCATGGTGCCGAGCTCAATAAAGAAGAAGCTTTAAAGTTTGTTGAGGAGTACTTCTCATGAACGCTCAATCATACATCAAAGAGTTGTCACAGAAAGATTTCAATTCACTTGAACAAGTAGTCGAGTTCGCTTTTCAGTTCAATGTGATCAGCTCTCAAGAATATAGAGAATGGCAAGAGACTATCAGAAATGTCGAAGCCAAAAACACTGAACAAATTTTAAAAGTTTTAGCAGCTTAGGAGACGGTTATGAATGCACAAGTTAATGAATTACAAGTATTAGAACAAAATGTGATTGTGGCAGCCTTTGGAAAGGAAAATGGAATTCAAGAATTGTTCAATCGTATGGCTGAGCAAGCGCGATCAATTGTTCCTGATGTCTCAACTAAAAAAGGCCGTGATGCTATTGCTTCACAAGCCTATAAAGTAAGTAAGTCTAAAACTGCTGTAGATAACCATGGTAAAGATTTAGTTGCTGGTATTAAGGCACAAGCTGCTGTAATTGATCGTGATCGTAAAGCATGGCGTGATCAGTGTGATGCATTGCGTGATGAAATTCGCAAGCCATTAGATGAGTGGGAAAAAGCAGAAGAAGATCGAGTTCAGACAATTAAAGATCGTATCTCTAATTTTGATGCTGGTCGTGTGGATGCCCTCTCAAGTAGTGAGCTAATTAAGAAAATCATTGGTGAAGTTGAAGCAACGGCAATTGATGAAAGTTTTGCTGAGTTTGCTAATGAAGCATCAATTAAGAAAGATGCAGCTTTAACTTCATATAAACAATCGCTTGAAATCGCATTAAAGCGCGAGGCAGAACAAGCTGAATTGGAAAGACTTCGCCAAGAAGAAATAGTACGCCAACAAAAAGAACGTGATGAAGCCATTGCGCGTCAAGCTGCTGAGCAAGCACGTATTGAGGCTGAACGAAAAGCTAAAGAAGAGGCAGATCGAGTTGAGCGTGAAAAACAAGAGGCTATTGCTACAGCTGAGCGAGAAAAACGTGAAGCGTCTGAACGCGAAGCTCGCCTAGTTGCAGAAAAAGAAGCAGCTGAACTACGTGCAAAACATGCAGCAGAGGCAGAGCGTCAACGTATTGAAGCAGAACAAGCAGCTAAGGCAGAAGCCGAACGTCGAGCTGAATTAGCACGCCAAGCTAACCAAGCACACAAAAAGAAAATCTGTAATGAAGCTCTAAAAGGCCTATTGGCTTTGGGTATTGATGAGGCTAAAGGCAAAGAAATTTTGCAAGCGATCAATAAAGGCTTAGTTCCACACGTTTCAATCAAGTTTTGAGGATTAGATGATGAATGCGCCAGTGAAAAATCCTAAGCAGAAAAAGAAAAAACAGAAAGCAGTTAAATATGAATATTGCTTCTGTTGCAAAGATTTGATGCAAGTGAGCAACGATGGTCAATGCACCGTTTGTTATAGCTACATCGTAATGTAATTAAGGCCTGTCTAAGGAGAATTAGAAATGGCACTAAAAATCGTAACAGCACAAGAGCCAATGCGCGTAGAGAACCTAATTACATTTATCTATGGTGATCCGGGTATTGGTAAAACTTCTTTGGCGTTCTCTGCAAAGAACCCTATCCTTTTTGACTTCGATAAAGGAGCACATCGTGCAGGTAAATATCGTAAAGACACTGTGCCTGTAAGCAATTGGACTGAGGTTTCATCTCTAACAGCTAATGATTTGCAAGGATATGACACTGTGATTGTAGATACAGCTGGACGTATGCTGGATGTAATCATTGCTCACTTAGTAAAAGACCAGAAGAATTGCCGCCGAAACTCAAATGAATTGTCGATCCAAGGCTATGGAACATTAAACAAGACATTCACCCACTGGTTCAATCTACTTCGTAGCTTTGGTAAAGATGTGGTCCTTCTCGCCCACACTGCCGAAGATAAAAAAGGTGATGACATTATCTTCCGCCCTGACATGGTTGGTGCAAGTAAAAAAGAAGCTTATAAAGTTGCTGATCTGATGGGATATATGACTACACATCAAGGGCAACAAAGTACTCAAAAGGCTATCTACTTTGCCCCTAGTACGGCTTTCCATGCCAAAGATTCAGGTGCCATAGGTAATTTAATTTTGAATGATTTGGATACTCAACCTGATCAACTTGATTCGATTTTAAATCAGGCCAAGAACCACATTAATAGTTTGAGTGAAACCCAGGCTCAAGCACAAAAAGAACTTGATGAATGGGATTCAGAAGTACTTGCATCGGAGTCACTGGAGGATTTTGAGGCTCTAAAATCTAAATTGCCACAAGGTCATGTATTTGTTCGGCAGATGTGGAACAAAGCTATTGAGCAAGCTAGACAATATGGCTTCGCTTATGACACTCAGAGCAAAGCTTTTGTTTCGACACAGCCACAGGAGCAAACAGCATGATTACCCGGCTATCGACAACTATGCTCGATAGCTACCTTTGGGGTATGTCAAATGAAGACATGACCTCAGAGGAACTTGCTAAAGAGCTGTTCTTAGGAAAAACACAGAACATGGCTATGAAGTGTGGTACAGCATTTCACGCCCTTCTTGAACATGACCTTAATTATGACATTCCTAAATCAATGGGTTTCAACTTCATGTTTAGTGAGGCTCTTGAAGGGACTATCGAGTTGGGTGATGTACGTGAGCAAAAGTATGTAACTCGCATATTCGATGATGTGGATCTGGTAGCCAAGATCGATGCGGAAACTAGCTCGAAGCTGATTGATCACAAGCTTACTGCTGTATTCGACCCTGATAAGTACATGGATGCATACCAATGGCGCGCTTATTTGATGGTTAAAGAATATGACAACTTTAAATACCAAGTCTTTGAACACTCTGGCCTAGACAAAGTTGTTGATGGTTTAACTGAGGTTAAAGTCAAAAGCTATCACGAGTTACACCAACACTTTTACTCAGGTATGGAATCAGATGTTAAAGCATTGGTTCGTGAAGTGGCTGACTTTGCAAAATATTGGAAACCAAGATTGCAGGTGACCCAATGAAAGAACTCAATTTAGGTTTATCAATCTTGTTGGATTTGGCTGTAGGGCTTGTATTAATTTCTGTGGTGGGAGTGTGGTGATGGATATTGAATACAAAGGAAATATTAACTACCCATTTCAAGATCATGTTGTTTTAAATGTTGAGGAAAATGTACTTCCGTTTCCTTCAAAAAATGCCCGCAAGTGCCAGCACATCCATGTTGAAATTGACACAAAAGCTATGGAACTGACTTGCAAGCAATGTGGTGTAAAAGTAAACCCAGTGATGTGGATCAAAGACACTATGCAGTACTGGTCAAGACAGCAGTCACGCTTATCTGAGCAAAAACAACAGATCAATGAAGATCTAAATGAGCTCAAGACAAGAGCACGCACCAAATGTCAGCACTGTAGCAAAATGACTGCTATCAGCCTTAAAAACTTAAAGTTCAAAATTATTGGGTGATGAAGATGAATATTGAAAAAGAACGCGAGGCTTTTGAAAGACATGCTTTCGGTGCAAATTACGACCAACTGAAAGCTAATTATGATGAATATGAGGAGAATTACGGTGATCGTTACCCTCCTTATACTTATGAGAGCCAGTGGGAATCATGGCTAGCAGCCAAGGCCCATGACATAACTCAATATAAAGATCTTTATAAACGTGCAATCGTAAATGCAAAAAAACGTAAGAACCAAATCAATTGGGCGCACGTTGCAGGTCTAGGCGTTGGCTCTGGTAGAGCTGTTGAACTTTGCAAGGAGTTAAATATAGATCCACATGCGACAGATATGAATGCAATGGTAGAAGCAGCAAGGGGCGGAAATGAGTAATTCTATTTTACCGAAGCTGACCCAAGAGCAATTTAAAGAGATAGTGAACCCACTATCTCGCCCTACTCGAACTTGGCACTGCGGCTTCTCTTATCTGGAAACTTGGCTTAAAGCTGAAAGTGAAGATGTAGAGCATGGAGTTGAACTGGTACCAGACTTTCAGCGCGGCCATGTTTGGACAACGGATCAGCAAACTAAATATATTGAAAATGTTTTAAGAAATATCGTTGATGAAAGCGGCCTAACAATTCGGTTCAACTGCCCTTCGTGGAGAACAGACCGTAATAAGCATAGCGACCTATTAGACCAAATGGTTTGTATAGATGGCCTACAACGACTGACATCTATCCGTAAATTTATAGCTGGAAATTTAAAGGTTTTTGGCCTGACATTTGATGAATTGCCAATGCGCCAGATTCTGCGTGACTTGCAGATAGTTGTGAAGATGTATGACTTTCAATATAGATCAGAGCTATTGCAATTTTACCTAGACATTAATGGCGGTGGAATTGCTCACAGTGAGGCCGAACTAGAACGAGTTAGAAATTTATTGAAAGAAGCAAAAGCGGATGCGGAGGGGTGAAGATGGGAATGGTTACAGATCACGAATTGCTCCATAAAATTTTGGAGGAAATGCAGAGTTTAAAAAAACAACTTGCCGCGGATAATGAACGACGGGTAAGCGTGAAGGAGTTTCAAGAGCGTCTTGGCTGGAAAAATACAAAGTTTTATGAACGTATAAAGATGGGAGAAATTGCTCCCCCACTAAAAGATGGAGCGTACAGTTATTATTTAAACTCATATGTGAATGAGGTTGTCACAAGGCGATCAAATTCTGCTACATTAGCCGCTTAGAAAAGCGGCTTTTTATTTGATTCAAATAAGGCACTTTTTGAAAAGTGAGTAACATTGTGAGTAACTTTACATAGCTTGCAAAAATATTAACTATATTTCATAAGGTTAAGTTCATCATGCTTCTAATGATCGACAATTACGACTCTTTTACCTATAACATCGTCCAGTATTTTGGCGAGTTAAATCAGGACGTAAAAGTAGTTCGCAATGACCAAGTCTCATTAGAGGATATTGAACGATGGCAGCCAAAATATTTAGTGATTGGACCGGGCCCATGTTCGCCCAGTGAAGCAGGAATTTCTATTCCAGCGATAAATCACTTTGCAGGAAAAATTCCTTTACTGGGGGTGTGCTTAGGTCATCAAGCCATTGGACAGGCGTTCGGTGGCAACATTATTCGTGCGAAAACCGTGATGCATGGTCGCTTATCCGACATGTACCATACCGATAAGGGAATTTTTAGCAACCTCCCTTCTCCATTCGCAGCGACACGTTATCACTCCTTGGTTATTGAGCAGGAAACACTACCAGAATGTCTGGAGCTCACTTGCTGGACCAATCAGGCAGACGGTACAATTGAAGAAATTATGGGTGTTAAACATAAAACCCTTCCTGTGGAGGGTGTCCAGTTTCATCCCGAATCAATTTTAAGCGAACATGGACATCAGATTTTTAAGAACTTCCTAAAGCAGTATGCTTAAAACCAAAACCTGATTTCCCATTTCGGCCTGTAAACAGCTTATTGCTTCCCAATAGGCTGTTTTTATTTTGAACATATAAAAACAATATACAACTTATACAAACTGTCTGTTTTTTAAGCTTTAAAATTAAATGATGAGCTATACCATTAACACAAATCATTCTTTTTCAATAATTAATCCACTTTTCACAGATTATAAAAAGTAAAGCTGCGACGGGATTTCAGATTGAACAGCTCCCTTTTTACTTTTTTAGATTAACTATAGTCATAGGAATGATTAAGTTTCAGGGCAGCTGGATGGTAGAATCTATGCCATTATTTTTTAGCATCCCCCTGAAATATCAATCAGGACAACCTATAGTGAATACCTTGGTTTTATTGAATATTATTATTTTTGTCCTGCTTATGGCCGGATTGTTCTTTTCCTACCGAAAAGATTGGAGCCTTTCCAAGAAAGTTCTGATCGGTATGGTGGTGGGTATCATTTACGGCCTGGCGCTCAAAACCATTTATGGTGACGGTCAGATCATTGAACATTCAGTCGCGTGGTTTAACCTGGTAGGTAATGGTTATATCCAGCTGTTACAGATGGTGATCATGCCACTGATTTTCGTTTCAATCGTCAGTGCCGTAGTAAAATTGCATCAGACCACGTCGCTTGGAAAAATTAGTGTTCTGGTCATTGGTATCCTGTTAGCCACCACGGCAATTGCCGCACTCGTAGGCGCCACTATTACCAACCTATTTGGTTTAACTGCTGAAGGTCTGGTACAAGGTACTCAAGAAGCTGCACGTTTAGCTGCGATCCAAAGTCAATATATTGGGCAAGTCACAGATCTCGACGTACCAAAACTTCTGCTTTCTCTACTTCCTCAAAATCCATTTGCTGATTTAACCGGTATTCGTCCTACTGCCATTATCAGTGTGGTGATTTTCGCTGCATTTTTAGGTGTTGCTGCTTTAAAGCTGATGGATAAAGACACGGTCAATGGCGAAAGAATCAAACATGGCATTGAAGCATTACAAGCTTTGGTGATTAGCCTTGTGCGTCTGGTGATGCAATTTACACCTTATGGTGTGCTGGCATTGATGGCCAAAATGGTTGCAACAGCCAATCTTGCCGATATCGTCAAACTTGGCGAGTTTCTGGTGGCTTCTTATCTTGGTCTTGCGATCATGTTCCTGGTTCACGCACTGATTCTGGTCTTCGTACGCATCAATCCGGTCGATTTTTTCAAGAAAGTCTTTCCGGTATTGAGCTTTGCCTTTATTAGCCGTTCAAGTGCTGCCAGTATTCCGCTGAATATTGAAGCGCAAACCAAGCAATTGGGTGTACCTGAAGGCATCGCCAGCTTCTCGGCTTCATTTGGCGCGACGATTGGTCAAAATGGTTGTGCAGGTTTATACCCGGCAATGCTTGCCGTCATGGTTGCGCCTACGGTCGGTATCAACCCGCTTGATCCATTATGGATTGCCCAACTGGTGGTTGTGGTCACACTGAGTTCAATCGGTGTTGCTGGTGTGGGTGGCGGTGCAACTTTCGCGGCTTTAATTGTGCTGCCTGCGATGGGTTTACCGATTACCTTGGTGGCCTTGCTGATTTCAATCGAGCCATTGATTGATATGGGCCGTACCGCATTAAATGTGAACGGTTCAATGACGGCGGGTACAGCAACCAGTCAGTTATTGGGGGTCAGAAATCCTGACGCTGCGGATGATGCCTAAATTATCTTGAAAATAAAAAAGCCAACTTTTTATAGTTGGCTTTTTTATGACGAGTAAATTACAACTTCAATTGCTGCACGATGGAGCTATCCTGTTTTGCAACTAAGGATTCACACAGCTGAATCCGCTCTTTGGTCTGATTTAAACCTCGCTCGACTCCAACCAGCTCTTTGGTGCGTGGTGCAAAGAAAGTGTTGAGCTGTGTTGCTTGCTGTTGCGTACATGCCGCGCCACTAAACAAGGCCGGAAAACGTCCGGCAGAAGACTTGCCCAAACGATCAAACACTGCCTCATGATTGTCCTCAAACCATGCCCATAAACCGCCTTGTTCTCCGCTATAGTTATTGATGGCGTTAATCACGGTACGTACTTCACCGACTTTCACCCGCGGATCTAAAACCAGTTGCTGTGCCAATGGACGTGTTTCAGTCTGGTTGGCTGAACCTAAAGCAGACAGGATGGCCAGACGTTGTGTCGGTTGGGTAACACGTTGTAATTCCCCAGCTAAACGATCAAAGGCAGGCTTGCCCTTTTCTTGCACACGGACTGCCAGAATCGTCGGTAATAACTCTGGCGTCAGCTGTACAAAGTTCAGTTGCTTCTGTTCAAATAAAGTATCCGATTGCTTTAACAGTTGCTGGCGTACTTCTGGTACCTGAATATCCAGTGCGAGGAACTGCGCCAACTCACTTCGCCATAAACTGTCTTCAGCAGACTCACCTGATTTACTGGTATAGCCCAATTGCTTCAACTTGGGCAGATATAAATTCGTGAGTACTTTTCTAAAATGTTCACGTTCCGTCGCGGTTTTTAACACATGGCGATGAATCGTACTCAATTGCGGGAATAATGCAGTACTGATTTGACGGCTGTCTGAAGCAGCGAATTTCTTGGCGACATCTACCACTGCCAATAAATTAATATCACCATGATTAAACGCTGCCGAAACTGCATAGGCATAGGCCAATTGTTCGCTGTTGGATAATTTTCCTGTCGCTGCGGTTAAACGTGCCAACTCTTTTTCCGGCAAGCTGAACTGGTAATAGCCTGCCGCGCCGGCATTCGGAATATACCAGCTATTCACGTTTGCGCCTTTGAGCTCAATTTTGGCATGGGCCTGATCAATCAACTCACACTGAACTTTACTTGAACCATTCGGCACCTCGTAACGTACACATAAAGGTACGCCCCAAAGACTGTTGGCATCACCTTTAGAACCCACAGGGAGATAACGCGTTTGCTGCACATTTAAAAAGATTTTGTTCCCTTGTTGTTGTAAAGAGGTATTCAGCAAAGGTACGCCCGGTTGATCAATAAAACTTTTCACCGCTTTGCTAAAGCGCTCGCCTTGACCCGACTGCTCTGTTAACGCGCTGATTAAATCATTGGCGGTAGCGCTGCCATATTGATGCTTTTTAATATAATTGCGCACCCCTTGTTTAAATTTTTCTTCTCCGAGATAGCTTTCAAACATATTTAAAACCGCTGCGCCTTTTTGATAGGTGATTCCGTCAAAAGCGGTTTGAATATCAGCATTGCTTAAAATCGGCTGGCGGATACGGCGTACACTGACCAGGCTATCGCTTTTCATGGCACCAGCCGTATCAACGACACGTTCCAGATCTGCATTAAATTCAGGGTGCAATTGTTGAGTGATTTTACTTTGCATCCAAGTGGCAAAAGATTCATTCAACCACAGGTCATCCCACCACGGCATGGTCACCACATCCCCGAACCATTGATGTGCCAACTCATGTGCATTGACATTAAATGAACTTTGTATAAATGACACAGGAGAGTCTTTATCCAGCAGCATCAGATAATCTCTGAAGGTGATCAGCCCCGGATTTTCCATCGCCCCAGCAGCAAAGTCAGGTGCAGCAAGTAAGTCCAGCTTGTCGAACGGATACCCAAAGGCAAAATAATCTTCTAATGTTGTTAAAATTGCGGGCGTTTCAGACAAGGCATGCTGCATTTTTTCAGCCTTGCCAGCGGGTGCCAGTCCACGTAATTTGATCGCTTCTTTACGCCACGCTGTTGCACCAATATCAGGGCCTTGTTGTACTTGCCATGGTCCAACTGCCAGTGCCAGTAAATAGGTTGGTAAGGGTTTTGTTGGAGCAAAGCTGAGGGTTTTCCAACCTGATTTTTCGGTCTGTTCGGCAACCTGATTGGTATTGGCGAAACCCGAATATTTACTTGGAATGGTTAAACGAATGTTAAACGGCGTTTTAAAACGTGGTTCATCAAATGAAGGAAAAGATTGACGTGCACTGATCGCTTCCATTTGAGTCATGACATAAGGTTTACCCTCAAATTCAATTTTATAAATACCATCCAGTTGCTGGTCATAATCGGCATTAAAATCCAGTACCAAGCTGTACTGACCTGCAGGTACAGCCTTGGCAAATTTAATTACACTCACCCCATCGACTTCTGACGCCTGCTCATATTGGGCCGTGGTTTTCTGCCCAGCTGCCGATAGGATATGGGCATCTTTTACCGACAGAGATTTACCATGAAGCCAGACATGGTCGGTGGCTTGGGTCAGCTTTAAATGAATGGTAGTTTTACCGGTATAGCTTTTTTGTGCAGGGTCAATTTTAAAATCCAGATCATAAGATTCCGGTATGGCCCATTCAGGTAATTTGCCGATTGGAATCTGTTCATTGCTGTTTGATGCAAAAATCTGTGTGGCAGATAAAGAAAGTAATGTTGTCAGTAGCAATTGTTTTTTAAATGAAGGTTTGACCAACATAGGAGATCTGTCCTCTGTAGTTTTTAAAATAAAAAGATGCAGCAAATGCTGTACCACTTCGCTGCATCCGTACATCGTTGTTAGAATTTGTAGTTAAACTCCAGCCAAGCCTGACGGCCGAATGGTGAATAAGATCCTACTGGATAATATGGCCAGCCGCCTGTGTCATCGTGTTTCACTTTGTCAAACAGGTTATTCACAATGATTGATGCAGAGGCTTGGGATGAAATTTGATAGCTTCCACTCCAGTTCACTAAATAAGTCGGGCTTAGATAAGCCGTTTGATTACCGTTTGGAATCTTGCCATAACGATTGACGAGCACCGTTGATGACCAATCACCACGACTCCAGCCCAGACTGGTGTTAAAGCGGTCGCGCCAATCTGGAATGGTCAAATCTTTTAAATAGTTATCTTTCTCGCCATCTTTGGACTGTTGATATTCACGTTCAAGCACACGGCTATAATTCACAGTCCATAAGAAGTTACCCAGACGCTCTGTTTTCCAGCGCCATTTACTGGTGAAATCAATCCCGCGGGTATGATCTGAAGCCGCATTGATCGGAACAATATTAATATTGTTGATCACATTTGGATCAACCACGGCATTTGCAGGGTTGCGCTCAACTCGTGCTAATGCATCGATACATGGTGCAGAATTGATATCTTGCGTCCCTAAACGACACGCAGCTTCTTGACGTAGAATTTTATCTGGACTGAGATTGGTCACCAGATTATCAATTTTGATATCCCAGTAGTCGACAGAGAGGTCAAATTTATTACTTGGTGACCAGACGAAACCTGCCCCATAAGATTTACCCTCTTCAGGTTTTAAATCTTTATTGCCTGTTAAGGTGTAATTGGCACCCGGCGAATAATCTTTAAAACTACATTTGTCTAAAGGCTGGCCTGTTTGACTGCAACGTAAATAATCGGTAGTACTTGGAAAATATCCCTTCTGTTTATTTAAAAACAGATAATTCATATCTGGAGCGCGGAAACTGGTCGCATAGTTACCGCGAACCAATAAGGTTGGATGGGGCCTAAATTCTAGTCCCGAACCGAAGGTGAACTTATCAATACTGTTATCTGACAAGGCATAGCGGTCGTAACGTCCAGATAAGGTTAAATTTAATGGCTTGGCTAAAGGTAAGAACAACTCTGCACCCAAGGCTTGACGGGTACGTGCCCCACCATACTCACCACTGGACGTCGCATTATAAAATTCACCATTTTCCACCGCTTTATCCGGTTTAATGGAAAAACCTTGACGACCAATTTCTGCCACTGCCGCAAGCTTGGCAGTTCCCGCAGTAAGTTCAAATACGTCGCCATTTGCACTGAGGGTTAAACTTTGTGCCCATGACTTATCCTTTTCCTCAGTCGTGCCTGAAATAGCTCTAAATTCACTGGCGCTCAGTGGTCGACTGATACGATCTAAATTCGGTGAATATATTGGAATGCCATCGGCATCTGTACCCAATTGCCGGCCTAAGAAATATTCATCAACATTTGAGCGAACCAGACCTTGTTTGCGTAATTGACTAGTATAAATCGAGCCATTATAGGCTGCTTCATAGCTCCAACTGCTGTCCCCAATATCGCCACGGATACCAAAGTTTAAATTGGAGGAGAGTTCCTTCCATTTTTTATTGGCTTGCTCAACGCCACCGAGTTCTTCTGGCGCAAAGCGTCGCGTCCAGATTTCATAATTTCCTGTGTCTTGATTGAGGAAATAGCCGCTACTTGCACCTAAAGAAGTCCATGTCGCACCACGGGTATTATTTTCAATTTGATTGGCCCCAATCAAAACATCTGCGAATAATTGAGTTTTCTCATTCAGCTCATAATCTAAACCGAGATAACCATTCTGGCTGCGATTCTTGGTCTGTACTGTCCAATAGGTCGGTCGGGCCAAACCACTGGCACAATTATCGGCTCCCGCTTTTCCGATATTTTTTACTGAACCTTTAAATAGTCCATCAAATGCGTCACATCCAGCAATAGAAAGATACTGGCCAGTGTTGGCATTTTTACGGCCAACAATCGTGTCTGGCTTTTCTCCCCGACGGGTTCGGCTGGTCATAAAGTCCCGGTCTGCTGCCCAGATCGGTTCGCGTCCACTCAGCTCAAGTCCGTATACCAAATTGAGCTTATCCAGGGTTTTGCTGCCACTCAATTGTAGGCGTAGGTTCTCGCCACCTTCTTTGGTCCCACCTGCCTTGATATTGAATTGTGTGCCATCGGTTTTCTTTTTCAGGATGATATTCACGACTCCCGCAATCGCATCCGACCCATAAATCGCGGAAGCACCACCATTTAAGATCTCAATCCGGTCAATAATCGCCGTGGGAGTATTGGCTAAATTGACAAAATTGACTGCACCATCATAGGGGACAGGATAGTCAGCAACACGATGCCCGTTAATCAAGGTTAAGGTATGGTTCGGTCCTAACCCGCGTAAACTGATCGCATTGGCTGCTGGCGTAAAGGTATTGCCATAGTCAGCCCCTTGTACAAAGCCGGTATTTTGGGTCAGGTTATTTAATGCGTCGAAGGCATTGCTATAGCCGTGTTTTTCAATATCGGCCGCGGTAATCACCGTCACACTGGTCGGACCATCTTTTTGAGCTTTGGAAATACGTGAACCTGTCACTGCAACACGTACCACTTTATCCGACGTCGTCTGGGTTTGTGGTTTTTCTACATTGGTCTCAGCATAGCTTTCTAATGGATGAAGGCATGCAAAAAAGACAAAAACAAAACAACCTTTGTTTTTCACGGCCCCAAGATATTTCAAGTAATTTAGATACATATTTATGGATGCATAAAATGAAGACCGACCTAATATATCCACTTTTATTTAGTTGATTTATACTCATTTTTTCTAGTGATATGTAGGATTAAGATATACCAAAAGGTTCATTCCTTATCATAAAAACTCAAAATAAATTAAAGCCTTTTTCCATAAAAAATTGGAGTGAACGCAACTTACCAGATTGGTAAACCAGCAAAATTTTTAAAACTCTGATCGAACAGCAAAAATCTTTGTTTATTTTCTGATAACATAGCTCACAACTTGTGAATCATGGATCACAAAAAGCCAATCCACCCAGACAACTGATCTCACTCAAAATTTCAATCATTAATGCTATAACTCATGACTATGAATATCCAACAGGCGCTGAACCACATTACCAAAAACATTCATCTAACCCAGTCTCAAATGGAAGATGTCATGCGTAGCATCATGCAAGGCGAAGCAACTGAAGCCCAGATTGGTGCGCTAATGATGGGCCTGCGCATGAAAGGTGAAAGTATCGATGAAATGACGGCGGCTGCACGGATCATGCGTGAATTTGCCATCAAGATCGATGTCAGTGATCTGCCTCATCTGGTAGATATCGTAGGTACGGGGGGTGACGGTCAAAACCTGTTTAACGTTTCAACCGCTTCAAGTTTTGTGATTGCCGCTGCGGGTGCGACCATTGCCAAGCATGGTAACCGTGGGGTGTCGAGTAAATCAGGTTCTTCAGACCTGCTCGAACAGGCGGGTATCCATCTTGACCTGGACATGCAACAAACTGAACGCTGTATCCGTGAAATTGGTGTCGGTTTCCTGTTTGCACCGAATCATCACAAAGCCATGAAATATGCCGCTGCGCCACGTCGTGAATTGGGGATTCGCAGTATTTTCAACTTGCTTGGACCATTGACCAATCCGGCGGGGGTCAACCGCTTTGTAATTGGCGTCTTTTCCGATGAATTATGTCGCCCGATTGCCGAAGTATTAAAACAGCTGGGTGCAGTGCATGTTCTGGTTGTGCACTCTAAAGATGGTCTGGATGAAATCAGTCTGGCTGCACCAACCACTGTTGCTGAACTGAAAGATGGTGAAGTGACCGAATGGACACTCAATCCGGATGATGTCGGTATTCCTTCTCAAACTTTGTCAGGTTTAGTGGTCAATAGTTCAGAAGAAAGCTTAAAGCTGATTAAAGATGCATTAAGCCGTGATAAATCAGAGATTGGCGAAAAAGCAGCAAATATGATTGCATTGAATGCAGGTGCAGGAATTTACGTGGCAGGGATTACCAAAACCTATAAACAAGCGGTTGAGCTGGCTCAGGATATTCTTTATGGCGGACAAGCGCTCGAAAAAATGAGTATCCTGGCTGAATTTACCAAAACATTGAAACAATATCAGGCAGACTAAGGACTTCTCATGATCGATATTCAAAATACCATTTTAGGTAAAATTGTTGACCGCAAACATGAGGAACTGGCAGCACGTTTAAAACAACGTAGCTTGCATGATGTTGAACAATGGGCAAAACAGGCAACCCCTGTGCGTGGTTTTGCCAAGGCCTTGCAACATAAACGTCCGGCAGTGATTGCCGAAATTAAAAAAGCATCGCCCTCTAAAGGTGTGATTCGGGCGGATTTTAATCCGGCAGAAATTGCCCAGCAGTATGAACAAGCGGGTGCTGCTTGCCTGTCGGTATTAACGGATGTGGATTTCTTTCAGGGCGCCGATGAAAATATTGCCATTGCCCGTCAGCACTGTACCCTGCCAGCTTTGCGCAAAGACTTCCTGATTGATCCTTATAATGTGGTTGAAGCACGTGCTTTACAAGCCGATTGTATTTTATTGATCGTGGCTTGCTTATCCGATCAACAGCTTGAAGAAATGTCGAAAACGGCATTTGAACAACAGTTGGATGTGTTGGTTGAAGTACATGATGAATATGAATTAGAACGTGCTTTAAAGCTGTCTGAGCAATGTATTTTGGGTGTCAACAACCGTAATCTTAAAACCTTTGATGTGGATTTAAATACCTCATTGCGTTTAAAGAAATTATTGCCTGCTTCTCGTATCTTGGTCACTGAAAGTGGCATCGCTACACCTGCAGATGTAGACATGATGCAAGCCAATGACATTCATACTTTCCTGGTCGGTGAAAGCTTTATGAAACAGCCTCGGCCAGATCAGGCATTTAATGAATTGTTTGGGCAGCCTGTGCAAATTTAACTCAATCAGGTTCAAGGTAAAACTCTACCTTGAGCCTCGATCTCTCTATGTATAAAAAGAATAAGTGGACTACTTTTTCTCATTCAATGACCATCCAAATGCACTACTGATCCAGTTAGAAAACTCATTTGCCAGATGCCATTGATGTCCTGAAATAACGGTTGGCAAAATCAATAAAGGATATTCAACCGTTAATTTAGCCCTAAAACCATTCCCCTCGTTACGAAATTGATGCCGAACTCCACCAATGGTCAAGCCATGACGTGATCTTGCAACACCTGCGATTTGCAAAGGAAAATCTGGATCAATATCAGAACGTAAGCTGGATAAGTTTTTGTAGTCGATATAGAAATGGGCTGCTAAAGGTGAACCGCCATTGGTTTCAATCACTTCCTGCACACCATGCGCCGTTGAAATAAGATAATGATCAGGCGTTCCAGCCAGCATCGCGTCTTCATCATTCTCTTTAGTACACGTTTCAAACCATTCTACAAACTGCTCAGCTCGCGCATTTTCTACAAATATTTCAGTAACACTTAATCGACGATAACCAAATGATAAGCGTGCAATCAAATTCGCAAAAAACTCTGAAATGCTTAACTCATTTTTCAGACGCGCTTTAATTCCTTCTTGCCCCAGTTCGCTCTTTCTTTTAAGTAAAAGCTGTCTGAGCACAATTAAATCATTGCTGTTAGAGCTGAGTCCCAGTTTTTTTAATACCAGATGAGCCCGTCGCTTTTCCCATTTAAGAATCGCGGCATTTGCTATGTTCTGACCGTTTATATAAACATGAATGTTAGAATACATTGAAGAATCACCCTTTAACCCACTAAAGCAACTATAGTTGCTTTAGTGGGTTGTATAAAGAATTATATGCAGTTTTGGATGAATGGTCAGATGCCAAATACAGAGTCAGAAGTCAAAAAACAAAGACGTCCCGGAGGACGTGCTGAAAGAATGGTGACAACAATACATCAGGTAACTTATCAACTACTTCTAACAACTGATTATCAAGATATTGAAATACCAGAGATTGCAAAACTGGCACAGGTCAATAAAACAACGATTTATCGCCGTTGGCCGACTAAAATTGAACTTATTCTGGATGTTGTATCAACTCGAATCAAAGCAGATGTCGTGTTACCCGATACAGGCAGTACCTTAAATGATCTGTGTTCATTTTTAAAAACCATCCTCATTACCCTCTATAGCCCTTTTACTTTTAATATTTTAAAAGCCACCTTGAATTCTTCAAATGAACAGGTGCAAACAGCAAGGAAACATTTTTGGGAAGAGCGTTTCTTGTTAGCAAAACCCCTGATTGACCGAGCTATTCAGCGAGGTGAATTATCCGCTTCAACACAGGTTCGTGATTTTTTTGAGCTCGCCGCCGCACCTATATTTTATCGGGTTTTCATTACTGGAGATGCCATATCAGATCAAGATATCGCTTTTTTTGCTCAAAGAGCGATGTCTTATTATCATCCTTGAGGGACATTAGCTTACAGGTTGATAGCACAAAAATATTATATTGAGGGTCTAGAATGGTTTTACGATTTATCTTTTTAACTGATGCAGTGACCATGCATACAATTGGTTCAAATTATCTCGGTTTCAGACTATAATTTCACACCTCTCTGGTATCTTGCCTATTGTTCTAAAATTATGAGTAAACATGATTCATCGCTTTCTAAAGATCAGTTTAATTTACTGAAAGCCTTTAAAAAGCAAATCTCTAATCCTCAATCCAGCGCGATTGCGAAGCAAGCCGAATCAAAAAAAGCTCAAGCTGCTGAAGAGCTGGAAGATACAGAACTGTTTAAAAAAGCCCTGCTTGGGGTCAAACCGATCGACAATAACAATATTGCCGATACCAAAGTGACACGTAGCAAAAAAGTTGATGCCCAAACGCTGGCAAAACGTGCTGCGGCAGAAGGTGGTGCTGAGCAAGAGCTGACCGAAATTTCGGATACCCAAGCGATCTTGAATCCGGTTGCAAGTCAGGCTGCTTTAAGCTATCGCATCGCCACCTTACAGCACAAAGTATTTGAAGACTTAAAAGCCGGTAAAATCCGTTGGTTTGAAGCAGTGGATCTACATGGCTGTACCGTTGAACAGGCACGTGCAGCGGTTCTGCAGATCATTCAAATGGCAAAAGACGAAAACCAGAATGTCATCAAGATCGTGCACGGTAAAGGCCCCGAAGCGATTTTAAAAACCTATGTCAACGGCTGGCTCAGACAACACCGTGATGTATTGGCTTTTGTCAGCGCACCTGAAAATCAGGGGGGGACAGGAGCAGTTTTAGTCTTGCTCAAACGTGCTGAAAAGAACCCTAAATTCAAACAGTAATCGGCATTTATATCAAAATTAAGATTTTTAATCGTTTTCTGATACAATTGCCGTTTTTGTTCAACCCACCTAAGTGAACATTGTTATGTCTATGCAGCAATCGTACGCAAATATCTTAACTGCCGTTGGCGAAGACCTGAATCGCCCGGGCTTACAAGATACACCGATGCGTGCGGCGAAAGCTTTTTCTTTTTTGACTTCTGGTTATAGCAAAACGCTTGAAGAAGTTACGAATAGCGCACTCTTCCCTTCCGATAACCATGAAATGGTATTGGTTAAAAATATCGAATTTTATTCGCTTTGCGAACACCATTTATTGCCATTTTATGGCCGTGTGCATATCGCCTATTTACCTGAGGGTCAGGTACTGGGCCTATCAAAATTTGCCCGTATTACTGAAATGTTTGCACGTCGCTTACAAGTTCAGGAAAACCTGACCCAGCAGATTGCCGAAGCTGTTGCTCAGGTGACTCAGGCACGTGGTGTTGCCGTGGTGATTGACTCTGCACATATGTGCATGATGATGCGTGGTGTGGGCAAGCAAGAATCGACTACGCGTACAGTTTCTTTTATTGGTGATTTTAAAACCGACAAAGACACGCGTCGTGAATTCTTGAGTGCTGTACCAGAAAGCTATTAATACGAGTTCTGCATATGTCATCCATTCAGCTCGCCGGCTTCGGTCATTTAATACAAAGTGAAGCCAGCATTGATTATCCTCGGCCAGATCGTCTGGTTCAGGGTAATCCTGAACGGCTCACCTATGACCTGTATCAACATCCGCATATGGATTGTGGCATCTGGCAGTGTGAAGTCGGTGCCTGGAAGATTCAATTTGCTGAAAACAAGCAAGAATTCTTTCAGATCATTGAAGGGATTGTGCGTATCCACGATGTGAAAACCAATTCTTTTATTGAAGTCACTGCGGGAAATGCAGGCATTATTCCACCTGCATTCGCCGGGACATTTGAAGTGGTGGAAGCTGTGAAAAAATACTATGTGATTGTAGAAGTCTGATCAGATATTTTTGAAAATACCTCTGGAAAACTTTGATATTGCGTCATTTCATTCAGGTCGATTTGATAAAGTTTACATAGAATTAAGGCCTCAAAGCGCCACTTTCCAAATAATGCAATGTGATGAAAAAACTTCTTTGACCAATATTTGCCTTGTTGCTGGTCCCGTTCGATCTGCTCTACATACTCCCCTATGCTTGAAGCATCTACGCTTGTATTCAGAAGCTGATCGAGCTGTTGAAATGGATAACTGACCGCGTAATCAGAACTAATTGATTCCACCTCAAGGTAAGGATAACTGATCAGGTCAATTAAACAATCTGAGGGATCACCCAGTAACCCATCAATGATTTTTACTATGTCGGTTTCATCGCCATAACAGATTGCACAGCACAGCAATAACAAGGCATGTGCATAGTCAGTGGTAAGTTGAATTGCAGTGATACCAGTCGAATGTCCCTGCTGTTGAATCAGAGAAAGTAAGTCTGCATAGGCCAGCCAGAACGCATAGACAGACTGATAAATATCGCGGATCTGGTCAGCTGTCAGACCAAGGTCATAACCGAGACGAATCAGATAAGTGATCTCGAGACAGAAATTTTTAAAATAGATGTCCAGTTCTAATAATTGATAAATATCGATAGCTGCCGAGGGATAGGAATCAAAGAATAAATACTCATTCTTTTTATATTCAATAATTTGCTCTTTAATACTATTCCAGTGATCTAAACAACCTGGCTGTGGCACTCGCCAGTTTTGTACATCAGAAACCACGCCGTTTAGCACTTCAAGGAGTTGTTGTAATTTTTCAAATTCATTAGCTTGATCAATATGATACATGATTAGAAAAACCGTATATAAGCTAAACCTACTTTATTCCAGTCTTTATGATCCTGCTGTTCAAAATCCCAATTCAAACGCATAGCATGATTGGCATTCAAACTATATTGAAGCTGGGTACCGACTCTTAAATTCCACTGACTTAAATCTTGCCAATAAGGTAATTCTACCTGTACCACACTGTTGATATTGTCTGACCATACATTCATACACCCCACTGTAGGCCCGACACCAACGCGCCAGCCTTTATCCAGCGCTTTGCCACCTTGAATATGACTTTGCAGCTGACCATAGCAAATATGACGACGGTCATAATCAGCCAGACTATAGCCAGCTTGCATATTCAGGTTCATCACGCCATGTTGTTTATCTTCACTAAACTTTCCGTTCTCAATGGCTTCCTGTTTCCAGCCCAGATTAAACCCCCAGCTTAAGGGCGATTTAAAAGGCTGAATCGGATTATATGAATTGACCGATAAAAAATCTAAGTGCTCAACTTTAAGCTTGTCATCGCGATACTGCACGCTGCCATCCAGAAACAGTAATTGAGTACCTGTGCGATAGCCTGCTTGTGGATCAATCAAGTCGTGATAGGCCTGACGATGCCCAAGTTCGACAAAGCTCTGGCCTTGTACTTCACCCACATTGACTGAAATATTGCGTGCATGATGCCCTTCAACAGGCTGTTTCTGTGGTCGGGTCGGTTCCTGACGTTGTTTATCCACCTGAATCTGACTACGCTCAGCAAGGAGCTGGCGCAGTTGCGGTTGGGCAAAATCAGTATCAACTTTACGGCTAATAAATTGCAGATATAAATCGTCATAGGCCATTTCAAGAATTTTGGCCTGCTCAAACTGACTGTAATGTTTGAGAATTGGCTGTGTCTGTTCGACCTCGGTAAAAGCGACTTTATGTGCAACTTTAGCCAAAGCTGTGCCATGCTGTTTGGCTTGAGCAAGTAACTGGGTTTCCAGTGCAGGTCGATAGACCACCTCTTTGACCAGATTTTGCTGATCAACCACCTTCAAGGTTTCAATCGGAATCGCAGCATAATTAAACTGCTGTTTTAAGTTTAAATTCGGACGTACCAGATCAATCAAGCCAAGCAAACGGTAAGCACAGTTATCGCTGACGAAATAGTAGGGAAAACTGACGTGCTGCATTTCCCAGATATGCTCGACCAGAAAGCGGGTTTCTTCTGGTGTCAGATTGAGTTCATATTCCCACAAGTCACGGCTTTCAAAATCACCATATTCTTTCACTTTGCGGTAATACGGCATTAATGAATATTCACCGGGATACTGTCCGGTTAAGCCTTTCCATGCATAGGACCAGTTGTCCTCGCCTTTCACGGTTGCCGCATAATTGACTGCGTATGACACCAGATTAAGTTGCTTCTGGTCTTTTGGGTCTAGGCGTAACAAGGTATGCCCAAACATCGAACTGGGATTTCCCATAAAATCCGTTGCGTAAATCAGGGTGGCTTTATGCGGTTTAATTTGATTAATCCATTCATCAAATTCCACACAATTTACTTTCGGCAGTTGTTGAGGGTCAATCTGAAGCTGCTGCATCAACCAACGGCTGCGTGCAGGGAATTTACAGCGGATCGACTGATTATCTGCAGCTTGCTGAAACAAGGCTTTGATATCAGCTTGTAATTCGCTATTTAAATTTGTTTTGCCATCTTTGGCATAAAAATAACCGGCATAACCGACTTCACTATTTTGTTTTTGATCGGCATACATCAGACGTTGCCATGTAATGTTTTGATCTAATTGTTTTTGTTGAGCAAGGTCCAAATATTGCTGTAAATCCGTTTCAATCGAGGCATGTGCAAAATGACACATTAAAGACGCTATCGTAAAAGTTATTAATTTCATTCAGCAGCAAATATTTTAAGTATAAGGAAAATAACGATAACAAAACCCTGCCATCAAGACAGGGTTTTATCATGCAGCAAATTAAACGTATGCTTTTAACACCGCATCTTTTGCCATTACACTTTGTAAAGAGTCTAATACCTGAAGGCTATTTTTGTTTTTGCTTGAGTAGATTTCAGCAAAGTTTGCTTTAGATACTGCAAAGAAACGTGCTTTATCATTGGCTTTGATCTGCATTAACTCAGCAAGTACATTCAGGCTCTCACCTTGACCAACTGACATATCACGCGCTAAAGATTCAGCATTTTCATTGGTAAACGTGACCACCTGAGCAGTCACTGTTCCACCCTGACGGCAACCTAAAGTACCAAATGTGATACCGAGTAACTGGTTAGTAAAGATACCATTAGTGGTAGCCGCAAGAATTTTCGGCACTACACCTTTTTGACCTGCCCAAACCTGTGTACCCACACCACAACCTACATCGTTATCAGCCATTGCTACACTTGAACCAGCGGCCAATAATGCAGCTAATGCAATTTTCTTTAACATAGGAACGATCTCCAGCATAAATTATTTAAATATTTGTTATCACTATTGTGTTGTGTAATTGTTTTACACACAAATTAAAATAACCAGCTTGGCTTGTTTTAGCAAATAAATTTTGAAATATATGTGAAATATTCATAATAAAATTTCAAATAATTGAAGATGGTGCTTTTAATTCAGCTGCCACGTCCCATTTTTATCACGATTACCCAAAATTTTTAACACTAAAACCAAACTGAGTAATAATAATAAATACCAAGACCCTAACTTACCCCAACCCACCATATGCCATGCATCCACCTGACTTGGATACAGCCAGATTTGATAGAAAGTACTAATATTTTCAGCAATCCAGATCAGGAATGCCAACAGCAGCAGAACCGGTAACATCGGCACTTTAAAACGATGTTGATGGAGCTGGAAATATAGTCGGGTCTTCCAGAAAATCAGCACACTCCAGATAAATAAAACCACCCGGATATCTGGAATAAAAAACTTGGTCATAAAGTTTAAATACGATAAAACCGCCAGACACAACATTGTGCTAAAACGTGGCAAATCTGCCATTGAAACCTGATATAACCGTAACGAGCGTGCAAAAAAACTGCCCACAGCCGAATACATAAATCCTGCGAAAAGCGGCACAGTCCATAATTTAAATACGGCAGGCTGCGGATATTGCCAGGATGCAATTGCAGGATGGGTCAGAAAGATTTCCATCCCCATGGCCATGATATGAAACAAGGCAATAACCTTGGCTTCTGCCCATGACTCGAGTTTTAAATAGATCAGACAGACCTGAATGAGCAAGGCGTAAAACAGCAAATAGTCATAGCGAAAGAAGCCCCAATATTCATGACTTCCCATCGGTGCCGTGACTGCAAATGCAATCAGCAGCAATAACCCAAATAAGGCAGCCGAAGCTGCCTTAGTGATAAAACTGAGTGGTAATACAATCAACTGCACGAAACTGATCCTAGCCTGTTTAACTTTAAATATCTGTTCAATATCAGCCTAGATATTTCGCACTGTATTCATGTACGGTATCCACAAAAATCTTCGGACGCGCCGGATCAACCCACTGGGTAATACCATGCCCCAGATTGGCGATATAACCTGTTTTCTCGCCATTGGCATAAGCATCATCCAGCATGGCTTTGACCGATTTTTCAATTGAAGCCGCTGAACCATACAGTACCGCCGGATCTAAGTTACCTTGTAAGGCAGCACGTCCTGCAATAACATCACGTGCAGTATAAAGCGGTGTGGTCCAGTCCAGTCCAAATGCATCTGCACCCGTAGTCAGCATATTTTCCAGCCACTGCCCGCCACCTTTGGTGAAGACAATAATCGGAATACGGCGACCGTCTTTTTCTCGCTGCAGCCCGGCAATGATTTTGCTCATATAGTTCAAGGAAAACTCAACATATTCCCTATGCGCCAGTGCACCGCCCCAACTGTCAAAAATCTGGATTGCCTGAGCACCGGCATCGATCTGTGCATTGAGATAATCAATCACTGAATCTGCCAGATGATCCAGTAATGCGTGCAAGACTTCTGGCTGCGCATACATCATATTCTTGGTAAAACGGAATTCTTTGCTTGAACCGCCTTCAATCATATAAGTCGCTAAAGTCCAGGGACTGCCAGAAAAACCGATTAACGGCACCTGACCGCCTAAAGCAGAACGAATGGTCGAAACGGCATTCATGACATAGGCCAAATCGGACTTGGCATTGAGTTTAGGCAGATTGGCAACGTCTTGTTCAGTACGTACTGTTTTATGAAACTTTGGGCCTTCCCCTGTTTCAAAATATAAGCCTAAACCCAGCGCATCAGGAACCGTTAAAATATCCGAAAATAAAATCGCCGCATCAAGTTCATAACGACGCAATGGCTGTAACGTCACTTCACAAGCAAATTCAGTATTCTTGCATAAAGACAGGAAATCACCGGCCTGCGCACGTGTTTCCCGATATTCTGGTAAATAACGTCCTGCTTGACGCATCATCCATACGGGCGTGGTGTCTACAGGTTCACGTAATAAAGCTCGTAAAAAACGATCATTTTTCAACGTTGTCATTACCAATCTCTAAATTTTCATATATCGCGCATGATAACAAAGTTAGCCTGGAATTTATAATTTGAATGCCATACAAAATTTCAGGCTTAAAATAAATTTTCGCTTTGACACAAAACTGCTACTGCAAGCGCGCTCATTTTCTGTAATACTTGCAATATCTTATATCTCAATATGAATAATTCATAAGGTTGAATTACATGTTTGTTCGCTCATTACTCGCTATGAGTTTAAGTTGTATTCTTGCTAATGTTGCTTTTGCTGCTCCAACAACTGAGCAACCATTAAATCCCAAAAAAATTGCTGGTTCAGTACAAGATCCGATTGATCCTCTCGCCATTGAGCGCCCTGCTTCAGCTGTTGCAGCTCAACCCGCTTCGAGTGTCGTCGCCCAAGCCACATCTGAACCTCAGGTGAATACTGGCGCTGCTTCAGCTGTTTCGCAAAAATTAGAAAATACACCTGACTCAAGCACAACGACTGCTGCTCCTGCGGCGAAAGTTTCATGGACCCTGGATAGCATGAATAATGCTGAATGGCCGGAAGGTTTACCTAAAGGCCAGCTTCCAGCCTATGCCCGTGCGCACGTCATGCTCAACAATGCACATGCTTCACCGGGTGCTATTGATGGTGCAAATGGTAAAAATACCTTAAAAGCGATTGCTTCATTCCAGCAAATGAACGGTATTACCCCTACAGGTCAATTAACCAAAGAAACCTGGGATGCGCTGGTTGCCAAGCAAACCAAACCTGCTTATGTAGAATACACGCTGACCGAAGCGGACTTTAAAGGCCCTTATGCGGATTCAATCCCGTCAGACTATGCCTTACAGGCGAAAATGAAAGGCTTGTACTACACCCGTGTGACAGAAATGCTGGGTGAAAAATTCCACATGGACGAGGCTTTCTTGAAGAAGCTAAATCCTACTGCAACCTTTAAAAAACCGGGTGAAAAAATTATTGTGGCCAATGTCCGCAATGACTTGCCTGAAGATATTCATCTGATCGTGGCGCATAAAGGTGCACGTCAACTGTATTTATTCAACAGTAACAACCAGATGATTGCTTCATTTCCTGCAACAATTGGCAGTACTGATACGCCTTCTCCGACAGGTACCTATAAAGTAGTAGGCGTAGCGAAAAACCCTTGGTATAGCTATTCACCATCAAACTTTGTACAAGGTAAAAACCTTAAACCGCTTTCTCTACCACCAGGTCCAAATGCGCCAGTCGGCAATATCTGGATCGGTTTGAGCAAGAAATCGTTTGGTATCCATGGTACGCCTAATCCGTCTTTAATTTCTAAGACTGCATCACATGGCTGTATCCGTTTGACCAACTGGGATGCCAATGACTTGGGCGCCAAAGTACGTTCAGGCGTGACTGTAAAATTCTTGGAATAATTTAGAATTGTTCTAGCCAGAAACCGGATATCGCCTTGATATCCGGTTTTTTTATGGTCTAAATATTTTCTTCTACGACCGGTAATGGCTGATAGTAAATCTGGTTACGTCCCAATTGCTTGGCACGGTATAACGCTTTATCAGCGGTATGGATCAGCATTTCCTGACTGATTTTTGCATTGCCGTTAAACACCGTAATCCCCAAACTAATAGTGACATAATGAGAAACCATCGATTTTTGATGCGGGATCATTAAGCGATCAATCGCGCGATAGATATTGGTCGCCACCGCATAGGCCCCTTGAGCTGAGGTTTCAGGAAGCAACACCACAAATTCTTCGCCACCATAACGCGCTACAAAGTCCATATGCCGAATCGAGCCTTTGATCGTTTTGGCAATTTCAGAAATGACCTGATCCCCCATTTGGTGACCATAAAAATCATTATAGTTTTTAAAATAATCAATATCGATAAACAACACCGACAAGGCGGTATGTTCTTTACAGGCCTGCTGATAGTAATAGGTGCACATCTCTTCAAAAGTACGGCGGTTTGAAACATTAGTCAGTTCATCATGCTGACTGAGATGTAACAGTTCAGAGGCCTGTAGGCGTAAAATCTGCTCATCAATTTCCGAAATTTTTGACTTTATAAAGATTTTTCTCTCTTTGGAGGTCAGCATTACACTAATTGAAAAACCCAATAATAAACTGCCAATCAGGGTCCTGCCGATCATGAGAAAATCACAGGGAATATTCAATACATAGAGAAATACAACAATGCTCAAGGCCGCAAAAGAACCGATCCACAGCATATGTAGCGGTCGAATGCCACTCAGGATAAAACCTAACATGTACAGGAATGCCACCAGCACCATGGCCTGATTTTGCAAGACCACATTGGAGACACTCATCATTAACAATGAGGTCAATACGATGGTCAGAAAAACAATCACACAAACAGCCGGATAGAATAAGGAACTTAGTTGTTTAAAACGGGACACGGCCCAAAACAGGAACAGCGCAGCGCCGACCACAATCAGGCTAAGGATGCTATAAATAAAATCCAGAACAAAATTTTCACTGTTGCGTATTACAATGAAATTGGTGGGTAAAATCAGTAATACGAAAATCGTATAGGTAATGACACCCTGACCGAAAAATTGAATGGCATTCATCCTGGTCCGGTCGATATTGAAGTTCCAGAATTCATTTTCCAGATTTAGGGGTAAAGTTTGATGGGCATTTTTGGACTGGACATGTTGGGCAACAAGCTGCTCTAGATCTTCTTTCGACCTCCTTAATTGATCAAGATCATATTGCTTATCCATCCCGACGACTCTTTTTATAATGCACTGTTCTTGTGCCGCATAAAAATAACACAATTTCTCATTTTGTCATGTGCTTTGCTTAACCACTTATCCGTAATTGTAGTTACCATTTTCGCGGTTTATGCATTATTATTTGTATTATTTTTAAGTTTGAAGTAGACCTTGAATACTCTTACACTTTTACAACCCGATGATTGGCACGCACACCTGCGTGATGGTTTAGCTTTAAAACGTACTGTCCCTGATTTAGCCAAACAATTTGCCCGCGCAATTTGTATGCCGAATCTTGTTCCACCTGTTAAAACTGTCGAAGAAGCTTTGGCATACCGTGAGCGTATTCTGGCGCATGTACCAGAAGGCCTGAATTTTGATCCACGCATGGTACTTTATTTTACCGATCACACCTCTCCGGATGAAGTTCGTAAAATCAAAGAATCTGAATTCGTCAATGCAATCAAGCTCTATCCTGCCGGTGCAACCACTAACTCGGATAATGGTGTCAGTGATATCCGTAAGGTATATGGCGTGATTGAACAACTTGAGGAACATCAGGTTCCTTTATTGCTCCATGGTGAAGTAACCCATAATCACGTCGATATTTTTGATCGTGAAAAAAGATTTCTGGATGAAGTCCTGTCACCGCTGCTCAAGCAATTCCCGCAATTAAAAGTCGTGCTAGAACATATTACAACAAGCGATGCGGCTAATTTTGTGCTTGAACAGGATCGTAATGTTGCTGCAACAATTACCCCGCAACATTTACTGTTTAACCGTAATGACATGTTGGTCGGCGGTGTTAAACCGCACTTCTACTGTTTGCCAATTTTAAAACGTCAAACTCACCAAACCACGTTATTAGAAGTGGCAACCAGCGGTAATCCAAAATTCTTCCTCGGCACAGATAGCGCACCGCATGCGCAAAATGCCAAAGAGAATGCATGTGGCTGTGCAGGCTGCTATAGCGCACCCAATGCCATTGAGCTGTATGCACAGGCATTTGACCAGGTCGGCAAGCTGGAACGTCTGGAAGGTTTTGCCAGCATGTTCGGTGCTGATTTCTATGGTTTACCACGTAATACTTCAACCATCACCTTGGTGAAAGAAGAAAATACGGTTGCCGAGTCTTTTGATTATCTTGAAGATCAAAAAATCATTCCACTTCATGCAGGCAAAACGCTGCAATGGAGAAAAGTGTGACACAAGAAGAAAACAAAGCGCCTGTGATTGGTCAGCGTTTTCGTGGATTTTTGCCTGTTGTGGTCGATGTCGAAACAGCAGGTTTTAACTCACAAACCGATGCACTGCTTGAAATCGCGTGTATTCCAATTGTTTACGATGAAAACGGACAATTTGTACCGGGCCCATCGTTTCAAGCGCATATCAATCCGTTCGAAGGTGCCAATCTAGATCGACGCTCGCTCGATTTTATTGGCATTGATCCTTCTAACCCAATGCGTATCGCCATGGCTGAAGATGAACGTACTGCTTTACGCCGTATTTTCAAATCTTTAAATGAAGTCCGCAAAGCACAACATTGTACCCATGCCGTGTTGGTGGGTCATAATGCACACTTCGATTTAGGTTTCCTGCAAGCTGCGATTGCACGCTCAGGAACGAAGAACCAGAATCCGTTCCATAGCTTTTCAGTCTTTGATACCGTTACGCTAAGCGCGGTGATGTTCGGTCAAACCGTGTTGGCACGTGCTTGTATTCAGGCTGGAATCGAGTTTGATGGTAAAGAAGCGCACTCCGCGTTATACGATACCCAGAAAACGGCTGAACTGTTTTGCTATATTTTGAACAAACTGTCTCCTCATCTTCTTGACACTTTGGTGACAGAGCCCTAATATACACCCACCTCAAGAAGTCCCTATCGTCTAGAGGCCTAGGACATCGCCCTTTCACGGCGGTAACCGGGGTTCGAATCCCCGTAGGGACGCCAAATTTGAAAAAGCCACTGCATCTTAAGACAGTGGCTTTTTTTATCACCCCAATAAAAAGGACTCCGAAGAGCCCTCACATAAATTACGCTGACTTACGCGAATTGACACGCCCTTTTACCACCGCCTTGATATTTCCTTTGGCATAATTCAAAAATACCAATAATGGAGACAGTTTTGGATTTGGTTTTTTGCCTTGTCCAATCGCCTTAAATTGTGCTGCATACCAGATGATTTCCATGATGGCCATTTTATCTACAAATGGAATTCCTGTTTTAATCTGATTCACTGCATAACGGACATCATGTCCTGCGATTAAACGTTCAGGTAAATCAACTTCAACCGCCAATGGACGCGCAATTCCAATAAAATCACATGCGCCGCTTTGCAATGCAGCATTCATTCCTTCTACGGTACGGAAGCCACCAGTTACCATCAGCTTACATGACACATGCTCACGGATCTTTTCGGCAAATTCCAAGAAATAGGCTTCACGGGCAATGGTGCTGGCTTTGCGTTTTTCTGCTTTTGCACCTGCCATCGCAGGCGCTTCATAGGTACCGCCAGAGATTTCAATGATATCAACGCCAGCTGCATCAATTGCCTTAAATACGGTAATTACATCTTCTTCGGTAATTCCACCACGCTGGAAATCAGCGGAATTTAATTTGACCGAAATGATGAAGTTTTCAGAAGTGACTGCACGTACGGCCTTGTAGATTTCCAGCAAGAAACGCATCCGGTTCTCGATGGAACCACCCCATTGATCAGTACGTTTATTGGTTAAAGGTGATAAAAACTGGCTGATCAAATAACCATGTGCACCATGGAATTGTACCCCTTCAAAACCCGCCTTTTCACACACCGCAGCAGCAGTTGCAAATCGCTGGATAATATCCAGAATTTCTGAATGCGTCAGCTCACGTGGCGTACCAAACATGGTGGCCAATACAGGACTAAAAGGTACAGCCGAAGGTGCAACCGTTTCTTTATTTAAACCTTTTGGACACTGACGACCTGGATGTGACAGTTGAATCAATTGCACCATTCCGTGTTTTTTACCCACGGCAGCCCATTGCTTTAACTTTTCCAGATCACGTTCGCTTTCAATTGCCACCACACCCGGCTCATTCTTGGCCCCGATATCGACCATCACATTGCCTGTAATGGCACAGCCTAAACCACCTTTCGCCCAGGCTTCATATAATCCAATCAGCACATCATTGGGTTGTCCTGCATCATTGGCAAGCGCTTCACTCATTGCCCCTTTAATGATGCGATTCTTAAATGTGGTATTGCGTATCTGGATACTGTCTGCAATCTGACTCATGGTCATCCTCTGCTTTAATTAGAGTGTTTACTCTAATTTAATCTGATTATTATGGCTGTCAATAGTTGTTCCGATAAATTGACAATATCACATGTCAGTTTATTTACAATGCTCATATTGGCTGGCAGCAATGAGTTGACGGGTGTATTCAGTTTGAGGATGGGCAAATAAGGTCTCGGTTGCTTGATATTCCAAGGCTTTCCCTGCATGCATCACCAGCACTTGCTGACACAAGGCTTTTATGACTTGCAAGTCATGACTAATGAACAGATAACTGATCTGCTCTTGCTGTTGCAAACGCCGCAATAATTGAATGATGGCAAGCTGGGTAGATCGATCCAGCGCTGAAGTAGGTTCATCCAGAATAATCAGTTTCGGCTGCACCACCAGCGCACGTGCCAGTGCGACCCTCTGCCGTTGCCCGCCCGAAAGCTGATGCGGATATTTGTTTTTATCCTCTGGCGATAATTCAACCTTGAGCAAAACTTCTGCAATTTTTGCTGCGCATTGTTGTGGGGACATGGACTGTAATTCAAGTCCTTCGGCAATACTCTGCCCAACCGTCATTCGCGGATTTAAACTACTCAAAGGATCCTGAAAGACAATTTGTAAGTCACGACGAACCGGTCGAAGCTGCTTCTGGTTAAGCTGGTTCAGGTCTTGGCTCTGAAAACTGATTTCACCTGTACTGGCAAGTAAACGGGCGATTGCCAAGGCAATCGAGGATTTGCCTGAACCACTTTCCCCGACAATGCCTAGCGCCTCACCTTGCATGAGCTTGAAGCTAATGGATTCAGCGGCAATTTTATAAGACTGAATCCGGTTAAATAAACCTCGTTTTAAGGGATATTTTACTGTGACCTGTTTGAGTTCAAGCACAGGCTCAGTCGCTTGTAAGGTCAAAGCTTGCCCAAAATCGTGATTCAATAAATTTTGTGTATAAACGCTCTGAGGACAGCTAAAGATTTCCGTGCTACCGCCCTGCTCTTCTACACGCCCTTGATTCAGCACCAGCACATGATCTGCATATTGCTCAACCAGACTAAGATCATGGCTAATCAAAATCATTGCCATCTGTCGTTGTTGCTGTAGTTTTTTTAATAAGCTCAAGACTTGTGCCTGTAACACCACATCTAAAGCCGTGGTCGGCTCATCTGCAATTAAAATCTCGGGCTCTAGAGCCAAAGCCATGGCAATCATCACGCGTTGACGTTGGCCGCCAGACAATTCATGAGGATAACGCTTTAAAATGTGTTCTGCTTCTGGCAGACCCACCTCATGTAATAAGCGTAGCGTGTGCAACCGTAGCGTAGCTTTTACATACCCTTGTAGAAGCAGGCTTTCGCCAAGCATTTTTTCCACGCTATGCAAAGGATTCAATGCCGTCATCGGTTCCTGAAAAATCATGGCAATTTTTTTGCCACGTATGTGCTGCAACTGCGGTTGGCTCAGTTTCAGTATGTCCTGACCCTGAAATTGAACGACTCCTATCACTTGCAAGCTATTCGGCAATAACCCCAACAATGCCAGTGCAGTAATGGATTTACCTGAACCACTTTCTCCCACAATGGCAACGGTTTGTGCAGGATAAATCTCAAAACTGACCTGCTCAAGCAGCTTATCAGCGCCATTACAAATACTGAGCTGATGTACGTTGAGTAAAGGTTGCTTTAGAGGCAAATTATCGTCTTGGGTCAAATGCATCACGTGCCGCCTCCCCAATATAAATCAGCAAAGACAAAACCATCGCCAAGCTAAAAAAGCCCGACAACACCAGCCACGGTGCATCCAGATTATTTTTCCCTTGTAATAATAGTTCGCCAAGCGAAGCCGCATCTGGTGGCAAGCCATAACCCAAAAAATCCAGTGCAGTTAAGGCAATAATATTTGCTGTCAGCATAAAGGGAATTTGTGACAGGCTAGAACTCATCGCATTGGGTAAAATGTGTTTAAAGATAATCTTATGCTGACTGACACCCAAGGCTTGCGCTGCACGAACATAATCCAGATTGCGGGCACGTAGAAATTCGGCACGTACCAATCCCACAAGCTCGGTCCAGCCAAACAGCAGCATGATCACAAACAGCCAATACACACTCGGACTAAACATACTGACCAGAATCATCACGATGAAAAGCATCGGTAAGCCACCCCACACTTCCAGAATGCGTTGTCCAATCAAGTCAACCCAGCCACCATAGTAGCCTTGTATTGCCCCCACCATCATGCCGAGTACCGCAGAACAGAGTGTGAGTGCGAATCCAAACAGCAGCGAAACCCGCAGACCGTACAGGATTCGAGCAAATACATCCCGTCCCTGATCATCGGTGCCAAGCCAGTTCTGTACGCTTGGGGCAGAAGGTACGGGTACAGCAAGGGACAGATTCGGGGATTGATAGGAAAAAGCCACCGGTGGAGAAATCATCCAGCCCTGTGCTTGTATCAACTGCTTGACCACGGGGTCTTGATAATCCGTAGCTGTTTCAAATTCCCCGCCAAAAGTGGTTTCCGGATAATCTGTCAGAATCGGAAAATAAAATGACTGCTGATAACGCACCAGCAAAGGTTTATCGTTGGCAATCAGTTCTGCCAGCAAAGACAGTACGAAAATAATCAAGAACAGGATCAGGCACCGAAAACCCAGCTTATTTTGCCGGAAGCGTTCCAATCGCGCTTGCATCAACGGTGACATCATTGTCCACCTCTTGATTCAAAATCAATTCGCGGATCGATGAGCTGATAAAGTAAATCACCCAGTAAACGTAAAAGCATGCCGAATAGGGTAAATAAAAATAAAATGCCAAAAATAACCGGATAATCACGTTGGGTAATTGCCTCAAAGCCTAATAAGCCAATCCCATCCAGATTAAAAATGATCTCGATAAATAAATTACCGACAAAGAAAATCCCCACCAGCGTTTCTGGCAAAGCAGCAACTACAATCAGAATTGCATTACGAAAGACATGTCCATACAGCACCTGATTTTCACTTAATCCTTTCGCTCGGGCTGTTAATACATAAGGCTTGTTCAGCTCTTCTACAAATGCATATTTTGTCAGGTAAGTTCGTGCGGCAAAGCTACCGAGCAGCATACTCAAAATCGGCAAACACATGTGCCACAGATAATCTTTGATTTTTGCCAAGAAGCTTAACTGGGAGAAATTTTCAGACACCAGCCCTTGTAATGGAAACCATTGCAAATAACTGCCACCTGCAAAAAAGACAATCAATAAAATGGCAAAAATAAACGATGGAATGGCATAACTGACCGCCAATAATAACGATGTGGATTGATCAAACAGCAAGCCATTACTTTTGGCTTTTTTAATCCCTAATGGAATAGCAATCAGGTAGATCAGGAAAGTACTCCACAACCCTAAAGACAGGGTCACAGGCATTTTTTCGTATAATAGCTGGGTAACAGGCTTATCCTTAAAAAAACTGCTGCCAAAATCCAGACGTGCATATCCTTTCAGCATTAACCAGAACCGCTCTGTAGCCGGGCGGTCAAAACCATACTGGGCTTTGATTGTTTCAATCATTTCGGGGCTTAACCCCCGTGCCCCCTGATATTGGGCCAGATTTGCCAGATTCGACTGACCACTTGCGCCAGTTCCCAGACCTTGTGCAGTCTGAATTTGCTGGATGGCCTGTTCAACCGGCCCGCCAGGCGCAATTTGCACAATCAAGAAATTGATCAATAAAATAAAAAATAGTGTCGGGATCATCAACAACATTCTTTTGAGAATATAGTGAACCATTGAAATCGAACCCTTATTCATTCATTTACTAAGTTTTTATGAAATCGAACATGAGATAAAATACACGGAAACACCATCCAGAACCTGAGCAAGCCAAAGCGACTAAAGCTTTGGTGAAGCGCAAGGCAACAACCTGCGTAGTCTATACTCAAGCATAGCTTTCGCCTTGCGGTACGGCAAAGATAATAAATCTTTGCTATTCGCACCTCAGGTTTTGTAGTGAGCGACGTTTATGGCGGCGCCAGAACTCTTGCTTTCGTAGCATCGCTTCTTATTTGGCGAAACCAAAGTCACTCCAGCAAAAAGCTTGGCCTAAAATCAAGATAACAACTCGGTTTGGCTCTGTCATATTAATCTAACAACTTCATCAAATGCCAGACAAAACCATTCTAATTAATGCTTTTGTATAGACTGTCCCTGTTTCTTGGCCTTATCTGCATCCACCCACCAATATTCCCATCCCACAGAAAGCTTTGGCTTCACTGACGGTTGCTGATAGATATCCCAATAAGCAAACCAGCGTTCAGGTTTACCATAGGTCAAAATCTGGTAATAACCGGCACGTAACAATCGATCGAGGATACGGCTATACAGCACCACCTCTTCACGGGTTTTGGCCCTGACAATTTTTGTAATCATCTGGTCAATGACAGGATGTTTAATCCCTGAATAGTTATAGTTGCCTGCTTCATCTGCAGCAGCACTTCCCCAGAACTGGGCCTGTTCTTTACCCGGTGTTAAGGTCTGCGGCAATTTTAATACCATCATGTCAAAATCCTGACGGCGAATCCGCTCCATATACTGCGGTACATCTACCTGTCTAAGATTGACCTGAACCCCGAGTCTTTTCAGATTACGTACAAAAGGCATCAGCTCACGCTGCGGATTTTCCTGCTGCATTAACAGCTCAATTTGAACCGCTTTGCCAGTATGGTCATATAATTTGCCATCACGAATAACATAGCCGGCATCTTTTAAAATCTTTTGCGCGATCAGTAAATTGCGGCGATTAAAACCACTGCCATCAGAAACCGGATAATGCCAGTCAGCCATTACCCCCTGTCGTATGACCAGATTGAGCTGTGCCAGATAAGGCTGCAGTATCTTCAACTCCGCAGCACTGGGACGACCCGTGGCAGCCAGATCGGTATTGTCAAAATAACTTTGTAAGCGCTGATTTTGATTAAAAAACAATGCTTTATTCTGCCATTCAAAATCATAGGCATAGGTCAATGCCTGACGTAGATGAATGTCATTTAAAGGCGCGCGACGGATATTAAACACCAGACTCTGAATATCAAGCGGTGTGGCTAAACGTGTTTTGTACTTTTTAACCAAGCCTGCTTTCGCAGCCGGGAAATGATAGGAGGTGACCCAATTTCGGATATTTTTTTCTTCGTATAAATTAAATTGCCGTGATTTAAAGCCTTCAAAACTGACCTCTAAATTTCGGTAATAGACATATTTCAATCGATCAAAATTATAACGGCCTTTATTCACAGCTAAATCTTTGGCCCAATAGTTCGGACTGCGTTTATAGGTAATACTGCGTCCGGCATCAATACGTTCCACCATATAAGGCCCGGAGCCGACTATAGGGTGCAGCGTGACACGGCTAAAATCTTTATTTTTCCAGTCCAGTTTTGAATAGATCGGTAAGCTCGCCACGATCAGTGGCATTTCGACATTATGTTTAGATTTGAAAATGAATTTCACCTGATGCCGAGACAACACTTCCGTTCTGGCCAGATCAGACAAATACATTTGAAAGCCAAGATTGGCTTTGCTTTGATAGGTGTCAAAGGTAAATTTGACGTCTTCTGCCGTTAACGGCTGCCCATTATTAAAACGCGCTTTGGGATTTAGATGAAAGGTGATCGACTGTAAATGATCCGGATCATAACTGACCTTTTCTGCCAGTAAGGGATACATCACCCGAGGTTCATCCAGCGAACGATCCATCAGGCTATCAAACAGGTAATTCACCCCTTCGGTGGAACTGCCCTTGCCATTCATGCTATTTAAATTATCAAAGGTTCCTAGACTGGATTGACTAAGTACGCCACCTTTGGGCGCATTGGGATTGGCATAAGGCATTGCCTTGAGCTGGGCATATTTTGGCTGCACATGCATGGCCAAATAGGGAGTGGTGTGGATGGCGGCAAATGAAAGCGGAGCAAAAAGGCTTAGTCCATAGCATAGACTAAGCCTTTTTGTGCAAAGCAATAAATTCATGCTGAATTACAGGCTAGGCACTTTAATCACATCACCAATGCGTAACTGAGTACTTGGGGTCAAGTCATTCATTTCTGCCAGTGCATTGGTTTCCATGCCATAACGACTTGCTAAACCAATCAATGTATCGCCACGTTTAACTTTGTACTCGGCAATGGTTTTCGGTACCAAGATATTTTGTCCACGTTGCAGACTGGCATTGGCTTTCAGATTATTTAAATCTGCCAACTCACGGCCCGACATACCAAAACGATTGGCAATACTGTTCAATGACTCGCCTGCTTTTACACTATAGCGCTCGGTGTTGCGGCCTGGTGTTGCAGCTTTAGGTGCTGTTTTCGCCGTGTCTACGCTCGCTGCTTCAGCCTTAGGCGCATCTCCCGTGAGTTTCAAACGTTGACCGATACGCACGTTACTGCTACGGGTTAAACCGTTTAAGCCTGCCACATAATCCAGTTGTAAATTATAACGGTTGGCAATATTGCTTAAGGTGTCGCCCGACTTGACGGTGTAGACTTCTGGTGTGCTGTCTTCTCTCGACTTTGTATTGCTGCCAGTCGCTGTTTTTGCAGGAACATCACCTGTTAATTTCAAGCGCTGGCCTACACGTAAGCCTGCAGTTCGTTCCAGACCATTCAGGTCAGCCACATAGCTCAATTGCAGATTGTACTTGGCAGCAATCGCATTCAGGCTATCACCCGACTGAACCACATACTGATCAGGGACTGTTGAACCTGCCGGAATCTTCAAGCTTTGACCTAAACGAACACCGCTATTTGTCTTCAGATTGTTGAGCTCAGCCAACTCGCTCAAGCTGATCTTTGACTTGGTCGCAATGCTGGATAAGGTATCACCCCGTTGCACGGTATAGTTTTCAGTTTTATAACTGGTCGATGCCGTTACATTTTCATATTTAACCGTGTTTTTAGCCGGCTCGGCAGCTTCTTCTGTTTGCGAAACTTCATGTAATGGAACATTGATTTTCTGTCCCACAAATAAACTGCTGCCCGCAGTTAAGCCGGAGGTTAAAGACGCCAATTCCTGATTTGACAGCGCATAACGATCAGCAATCAGTTTCAAGTATTCGCCACGTTTAACCGTATAAGATTTTGTTGCGACCTTGGCTGTAGCAGACGCTTTGCTCTCGTTATTACGGGCGCTTTGCTGAGTCGTACGTGCATTATTTTTAGGCTCGATCAGCGTAAGTCGTTGCCCAACGAATAAGCCATCTGTCACTGACAGGTTATTGTAATCCGCGAGCTGCTTCAGGCTTAAATCAAAACGTGAAGCCAGATTGGTTAAGCTATCGCCTGATTGCACCACATAGCTGTCAGGTTTCTCTGCGGCTTTCGGTGCTTCAGCTTGCGGTTTGGCATTGTATAAATACAAGCTTGCACCAACAAACAAAGTACCATTTGGATCAATCTGATTCCATTGTGCGATATCGCGCCAGTTCACACCATTTTTCTGGGCAATAACTGCCAAGGTATCCCCTGGTTGTACCACATAGGTACTGCGTTTACCCTTCGGCGCAGTTACAACGACATCGGTATCGGTCTTGATATAGGGCTTGCCCTGGTTACGTTTAGCGTCTTCGCTATTTGCCGTGGCACTGTCTTCAAGCAGATTCTTTGGATACGCAAAGCCCTTACTGACTTCCTGCCCTTTTTCATCTGCAACCGATTGGCTGGTTTGAATCGCAGTTAATTTGATTTTGCCATCAAATGGATCGACAATCTCGGTCCCTTTCGGCGCAATTGCCTTAATTTCTGCAACCACCTGATCCCGTTCAGCCTGAGTCGCTTGTGGCTCTAAAGCCTGAGCAACGGTTTCCTTTTTACCCTCTTCCTTGATTGCAGCCGTGATTTGCTCACGCTCTTTCAGTGAAATTGGTGGCTCTGTTTTCACAGGTTTGACATTTGCAGCAGGCGTAATTGCCACAGGAATACGTGGTGCACTTGGCACATCTGCGGCGGCTGCAAATGAAGCCAGCGCATCCGATCCTCTAGGCGTATTGATCTTTGACTTTGGAATGGTTGGCGTGGTGGTACGCGTGCTATTGCTGGCCGTTAAATTTGGTGGTGTCTTGGTCGACGAACTTACGTTTTGTGGCGTGCTGGTTGTGGTCCGAATGGTGGTCGATGTACTCGACGAACTGTTTGCCATTGGCGGTGGTGTTTTATTGCTGGCCCAGAAACCACCTGAACCTGATTTGCCTGAACGTAGCTTGGCATCAATTGATGGACTCAAATCCGCTGGGATTAAAATTCGCATCGGGCTCATTGGATCAACCATTTCGCCACGATAGCCCGGGTTCAACGCATATAATTCGGCACGACTCAAACCGGTAATCGAAGCGATCTGGTTTAACTCGAGTGGTGCTGACAAACTGACTTCACGGAAGTGAGGACGGTTGGCGATTGGCGGTAAACTCACGCCATACGCCCCCGGATTTTTAATAATTTGGGCTACTGCCAAGAAACGCGGCACATAGTTCATGGTTTCTTGCGGCAGTTTTAAGGACCAGTAATCGGTTGGCAGGCCAGCGGCACGGTTACGGTTAATCGCCTGCTGAATACGGCCTGGGCCAGCATTATAAGCAGCCAGCGCAAGTTCCCATGAACCAAACTGGTTATACAAGCTTCCAAAAAACTCATAGGCAGCACGGGTTGACTCTACAACGTCACGGCGACCATCATACAGGCTGGTTTGTTGCAAACCATAAATACGTCCCGTACTTGGAATAAACTGCCATAAACCTGCAGCCGCAGCACTACTGGTCGCTGCCGGATCGTAAGAACTTTCAATAATCGGAAGTAATGCTAGCTCGGTCGGCATACCGCGACGTTCTGCTTCTTTGACCGTATGATATAAATAACGACTGGCACGGGCGCTCAAACGGTCTAGATAAGGTTGACGTGAAATAAACCAGCTACGTTGTGCTTCAATACGGGAATCCCAATGATTCAAGTCCATCTTGAAACCGACTGTCATGCGTTTCCACACATCACCGTGTTTTAACACCAGTAAACGATCCCCTTCCACAGCACGCATATCGGTTGCAGAAAGCAAGTCTTCCAGTGAATCTAAACTGCTTGCGTCCAGATAGCCTGAACCGACCTGTTTAGAAGATGAGGTTTTCCCTGATTGAGGTGTTGAAGAACAACCCGTGGTAATTCCCAACGCGGCTAGAGCAGAAGTGAGTACAGTGATTTTGAATAATGATGTTGCAGATGTTTGCGACATCAATTTGCCCGATTTATACATAAAAACTTCCAGTCGACTCACGCTAGTTTTGCTTTAGATTTGCCATTGTATTAAAGCATGTCACTTAGACAAGGTAATAATTTAACGTGATTTGCATGGAAATGTTACAAGAAATTAAAAAAGATGAGTTTTGTAACGTTCAAAAACAGAATTTGGCTTTACAATACCCCTTCGGGCATGGGGATGCTAAAATTCTCAAATGATCTGAACTCAAGTAAAAATCTGGGTTCTGGTTCATTTGCTTAATCCGCAATTGAAGATTAGCTTTCATTTTCGGATTCTAAAACTCAGATTTTTCACGCTGCTTATTTTATTGTTCAGGTTCAGATATGTCACAAACAATCACGCTTTATGTTGATGGCGCATGCAAAGGAAACCCAGGTCTCGGTGGTTGGGGTGCGTATGTCATTACCGAACAAGGCGAACACAAGCTTTGTGGCGGTGAAGCGGTAACAACCAACAACCGCATGGAACTGCAAGCGGCTATTGAAGGCGTTTCCTTTTGCCCGGTAGATGCGCATCTGATTATCTGGACAGACTCCAACTATGTCAAACAAGGCATCACCGAATGGATTCATGGCTGGAAAAAGAAAAACTGGAAAGATGTTAAGAATCCGGATTTATGGCAAAAACTGGATGCTGTCTGTGCCAATCGAAACATCGAGTGGAACTGGATCAAGGGACATGCCGGCCATGAAGGCAATGAAATGGCCGATCAGCTGGCAAATTTAGGCGCAGAACAGACGGCTCAACAATTAAAAAATGCAACGCAGGCTAACGCTGATACAAAAAAGCCTGAAGCTGACTGGCTCTTAAATGATCCTTTTGGCTTGGATATGGATGCAGAAACGGATGATGTTGAGATGATCGAAGACACCGAAGATGATGTTGCAGATGAAATTGAAACTTCAGAAGAGACATCCTCGGCACCGGTTTCTAGTCAACATCCACAGATTGTGGTCACTGAAGCAAAATTAAAGCTGCAAGGCCCCCGTCAACTGATTCTGGATACCGAGACCACCGGTTTTTACTATCAGGATGGCGACCGGATTATCGAGGTGGGTGCGATTGAGATGATCAACCGTAAACTAACCGGTAGCTCGATTCATATTTATATCAATCCGGAAAAACCGGTTGGTGACTCTGAAAATGTCCATGGTATTAGTGATGACTTTCTAAAGGACAAGCCGAAGTACGCCGAAATTGCCGACGTTCTATTTGCTTACCTGAAGGGCGCTGAAATTATTGCGCATAACGCGACCTTCGATATGAACTTCCTGGATATGGAGTTCAAACGCACGGGATTACCTGCACTTTCAGAAGTCTGCGACGTCACCGATACCTTGGCAATGGCCAAAAACAAGCATCCTGGACAAAAGAACTCTCTGGATGCGTTGGTACGCCGTTACGAAATTCCGGCACGCGATCGTACTTTCCATGGTGCGTTACTCGATGCTGAAATTCTGGCAGATGTGTACCTTGCCATGACCGGTGGGCAGGTCTCTTTTGATATGGATGCCCTCTCCCAGACCGAACAAAATCAGAATAAAACCACCCGTCAACGCGTGGAAGTCGATTTACCTGTGATCGAGCCTTCTGAACATGAGTTAAATGAACATGAGACCTGGGTCAAACAATTCGAGCAAAAACATGGCGAACCTTGCCTTTTCGCAAAATAAATTTACTGCTCAATGTAACTTTTTGTATTTCAAGTTTTAAAACTTACGTTATATTAACTCTTAAAGAATCAGGCCTTCTTTTTCAGAAGGCCCATGGATATAACAACTCAGGAAAGGTGTAGGTCATATGTCTTACCAAACCTCGATTCACTTCGACCCAACGGCATTATTAATAATAAAAAATGAGATCGATAATTCGATTAAATTGGTAGAAACAGCCGTCAATACCCTTGCCGAAGAACAAGCCTTACCCTTCGGGATTGATGATGCACTCAACCAGTTTGAGCAATGTACTCAAGTACTTGCTCTGATTGATATGCCTCACTTATCACAAATTACTCAATATTCTGCTGAGCTGATGCGTAAAATCATGGCTCAGCCGCAACAGGTTCAGACCAGTGATGTGGTTGCCCTCAGTGAAGGCACCACCATGCTCAAGCGTTATATTGAGTTTATCTGCCTGCGCGAAGTGAAAGTGCCACAGTTTTTGCTCGACACACTCAATCGTCTGGAAAAAGCATTAGGTAGACCGCTTACCAAAGAAGGTCAGACCGTTCAGCCATTGCTGGAATTGATTACCCCAAGTTTTAATTTGCCGCAGGCACCTACGCTGGAGCAATCGCAATATATTCATCAGTTATATAAGCTTTGCCTGAACAAACTGATCAAACAATCTGAAACAGCACTTGACCTGCAAGGCATTAAATTAGTGGGTGTTTATCTTGCTGGTTTAGCATCGGGCCAACCTAGCCAGCAGTACTGGCAACTGGTCAATGTTGGCTTAGGTCACATTGATGAGCTTTCAATTACCGAAGCACGTTTACGCACCCTCATCCAGATCGAAACCAATATCGGCCAATTTCTGGCACAACCCCATGCTTTCAAAAATAGCATTGCTGATCTGGCCGATATTTTATGTATCTGTATCAGTCAGGAAGATGAGATTTCTGAACATATTCGCGAACAGTTGAATATTGGTGATGAGTTACTCAGCGATACCCAGCTTCAGGTGCTGAGCCGCCATCTATATGGTCCTGACTATGAAACAGTGCATACCATTAGCCAGTTAATGACCAGCGAAATGGTGCAAATCCGTAATGAAATTGAATACAACCATCAGAATATGTCGCCTGAAAAGACGCAGGAAATTCAGCAAAAGCTGACGCAGCTTTGCAATGTTTTCAAGGTATTGAATCTCAACGAAGCCGCAAGAGAATTAACCCAGCAGGCGGAAAAACTGAGTTTGCCAAATACCTTAACCGATGCAACTTCAGTGCAACAGCTCATGAACAGCATTCTGGCATCAATGAACTCGATTGGGATTCTGGAACGGAATTACACCTCAAGCCGTTTACAGTTACGGGTCAACAATATGCAGATCTCGCTGGACCGTTTAGATGAAGCGCATCAGGCCTTATTGACTGAAACCAAAACACTGGTGGAAACCTTGACACAAACGTTAAGCTTGTATGTTCAAGACCCGGCCTCCCATAGTCTGGAAGCTTTGCCAGGCTATTTGAAAGAGCTTGCGGGTGCTGCCCTGTTCCTGGGAAGTTCGGCGCAACAAAATGCCTTAATCGGAGCTGCACAATTTGCCCAGCATCGTCTGGATCAACATCAGGCCTTCTCTGCGGACGAAATTAATTGTGTTTTAAATGTTGTTGCCGGCCTGGATTTACTGGTGGATAACTTGAAGAACAAGCAACCCGTCTTGCAATCTATGTTTGATGTGGCATTATCAAACAGTCAGCAATTACAATCTAAAGCCGCATAATGACTCAACTATCACTTGCTTATATTTTTCAACACCAGAAACTTTTAGTAGACGAAAACTTTCAACTGCCTCAGGTTGAAAAACTAGCAAGTGACCTACCCATCCACCAGAATGATCAAGTCATCGCACGTGATCTTCTGGAAGATGAAGCCATTCCAGAAGGCTATCAACTGATTCCAATTCGGGAACTCATTCAAAGCTGGTCAAGCAGTGATTTTTTGCAAGCCAGCCGCGCCGTGCAATTACTGGAGTGGCGACGTAACCACAAGTTCTGTAGTCACTGTGGTCATGCAACCGAAGTGCACGCTAAAGAATATGCCATGGTCTGTCCTGCTTGCGCTTATCATCAATATCCACGTGTTCAGCCGTGTATCATCACGATTATCACCAAAGGTGACAATGAAGTGCTGCTGGCTAAATCAGCGCACAATAAAAGCAATATGTATGGACTGATCGCAGGCTTTGTTGAAGTCGGCGAAACCTTGGAAGAAGCCGTACAACGTGAGGCTTTTGAAGAAGTCGGACTGAAACTGAAAAATATTCGCTATATGTCGAGCCAGCCTTGGCCATTTCCAAGCAACCTGATGATTGCCTTTCATGCTGAATATGAATCGGGTGATATCCAGCTGCAGCTTGAAGAAATCAGTGATGCACAATTCTTTAAATTCGATCAGCTACCAGAAATTCCATTCAAAGGCAGTATTGCGCATAACATGATCATGCAAATGATCGAAAGTAAAACCGAAGCCTAATGGCTTTGATCAGATTCAAACCCATACACATTGTCTAATCAATGGATATCCTTCATTCCGGCAATAATCCGCTGCATGTGTGCTGAATCAATCTCTAATGCTTGTGATAAATGCTTCAGCACATCACGCACCTGTTCATCTGACCATTGCCGAAAAAACATCAGACTCAGGGTCTGCTGAATTAACCAGCAGTGGGTCTGCTGATCGAGTAGAGGTGAAATACTGAATAATTGCGGGCCAATATGTTGCAATCGCATGCTGGAACTTGATTGAAGTATCCGTTGAACCAGCTTCTGCTGTGCATCAGGATAATGCTTAAACAGGCATTGAATGACTGGCACTAGTCTAGCTTCACATTGTCCTTTTTCATTACGGATCAAAAAATGAAATAGATTTGCCAATGTTGCAGGCACCACTTCTGGGGGAAATATCTCCGGATCCAGCAATTGCGGCGCTAAAGACAACAGGTTTGGTGGAGACTCCTCTGTTAGCAACGCTTGGGCCCAATGTTGTATATCATTGTTGTAATTCATGTCCGCCATACCATTGCTCCTGTTCTCGCGCTCCCTTTGCCCTCCAAGAAAACTCGCGGTAATGGCGGTTTTTTATAGCGACTGCCTAACATTCATTCCCCCTCAACCTGTGTAAATTTTTATTGATCTATGTCGCAACTTCAGATTTTTTTATGCCCAACCCGACATCAATTTTGTACCTATTTTGGGTAATTGAGTTAATTTACCATAAATAGGTACAATGACAAGTAGTATTCATACCGATGAAATGAACATTTTGTGCCATTGGCTTAAACAGCAGCGCACAATGCAACAATTGACCATGCGTGAACTGGCCTCACGCATGGCTAAGCCACATTCGTATGTACAAAAAGTGGAGCAAGGAGAACGGCGACTGGATGTGGTGGAATATGTCTGGTACTGTACAGCGCTGAACATTGATCCACACACAGGGATTCATCTCATTCTGGATGCCATGCAATCACACAAAAAATAAAGGCAGATCACCGAGTTTCAGTAATCTGCCTTGAATATGCTATGGATTGATCAGATGAGTCCTGTTTTAAGGCTCCAATGCCTCATCCAGAAAATGCAGGATAGTCCGCTTGGTCTTGAAATAATGGCTCATTAAGCTCGCCAGCGTCGCCACTATCGTGATATGACCTGTCTTTGGAATCACGGCGATATGACTATGGTTCCCCTTCGCTCTTAACGCCTTATCCAGATCAAAGCTATTTTCCTTCGCCACCAGTTGATCCTGTTCGGCCATCAATAAATAATGTTTAATCTGGTTCGGCTCAATAAAGTAATAAGGCATGACTTGCTGGTAGGAAACTTTCTGGTCAAAAGCATGCTCTGCCAGCGGATCGCCCTTATAGTCGAAATGATAAGGACCAGCCATGCCGACAATGGCACGGATCTTATCTTTATATTTAAAATTTTGTGAGTAAGCAGAATACACCACAGACATCACATTAAAAGCGCCCGCCGAGTGCCCCATCAAAATGATATTATCGGTAGAAATATTGAGCTTGTCCTGATTCTGGCTCAGGTAGTGAATTGCTTGCGCAATGTCATCGATAAAGGTGGGAAAGATATGAGCCGGAGCAAGATGATAATTGATCACCGCAACATCATAGCCCTCTCTGGCAAAACTTTCTCCAACAAATAAATAATCACGCTTATTGCCATGCTGCCACGAGCCACCATGCACAAAAACAATCAGTGGTCTTTGCTTTTTCGGGGTTTTGGTCCGATACAAATCCAGCCGCTGTCTTGACTTGAGCCCATAGGCCAAATGCTCGTGTTTTTCAAACGTATCTTTCGGGGTTAGATAATTAATCGAATAACTGGCAAAATCATAAAGGCGAAACTCCTGATAGAACGTTTTCGCCTTGATGACATTTTCTTGTACTTGTTGGATGAGTTGCTTCATAAATTAAGGATTAGTTGGAGTAATGGTCGCAGGGTCCGCCTGATCTGGATCAATTGCAACAGGTGTCTCAACTAAAGGCTGTGTCGTCGCAGTACCCGCCATTGGCGTAGCTGCTGTTGAACTTGCGACAGTACCTGAAGGCTGGTCCACATTGTCAATGAGCGTCACAATTTTAGTCACATTTCCAACTTTTTGTAAGACATCATCCAAATCTCGTGATTCAGCTGTATTTAAACGTCCCATCACATACAGCACACCATTTTCGGTATGTACCAGTACTTTGCTATCCGACACTACTGGCGCTTTCATTAACAGGCCACGAGTATTGGCAGTCACCGTCGCATCTTGCATGATAGTGTTATAGCCGACTTTGTCGCCCACCGTAATATAGTTGTGTACTGCTTTAACATCCGTCATTGAGCGCAAGTTGTCTTCAGCCAACTGTTTTAAATACGGATCAGGAACCTGGCCTGTCAATAAAACATTGCTGTGAAAACTTTCAATGTTGATACGTGACTGTTTAAAACGGTGATCTAATTTATACAAATTGATATTTGCAGTACGCTTGATTGAAGAATCAATAAAAATCTGCCCCAGACTACGCTCACCACTATTTGTTCCGACTGGTGACGTTCCCGTACCCCCAGAAATAAAACTCGCACATCCCGATAAACTTGCAGCGCAAAGCAACGTAATCGTTAAACGTTTTAACACTTGGCAAGACTCCCTAACTACAAACACATTTGTTCAATTTCAATATTCAGCTTCAGACCCGTGCATTCACCCGTCTAAAGTAAACGCATGTTCAATCCATTGCTGATCATACTGCAATTTTGAAAAATCTGGTTGTACTGTTTTTGCAAATTTCCGTGGAAAATCAAAACAAATCACATCAAAACGACAGTCAAAGTCATAATATTTAGGATATTTCTGTAAAAACAGCTGAGCGGTTTTAATAATTTTTTGCTGTTGAGCTGGGGAAATCACCTCACAGGCTGCAGCATAACTCCCCGCCGATCTGGCTTTGACTTCAACAAAGACCAGTTCATGCTGGCGCTGTACAACCAGGTCAATTTCACCATAACGTGAATGATAATTTCGCGCGACACACTCATAGTGATGGGATTGGAGCAAGGCAAGTGCTGTTTGTTCAGCCCATTGCCCTAGATCCTGACATGACGATTGCATGGATGAACCGTCTACTTCAACATCTGAATGCCATTTTTCTGTTGTTGATAACAATACGGCTGTCGGTAAATTTTACCGTCCTTCACCTCAATTGCCCCAGTACGACCTTCAAAATTAAATTTCCGGTCCGGACTGTTTAGGAATTGCTGACTGATGCTCCAGGCATCGCCACCAAATGCAAGTAAGCGCTGGAACGCCATATTTTCAGGCTGCTCTTTATAAGCCTTGATGACATCGGCCCACTGTCCATTATATAAGGCCGGTGTATCACAAAAGCTGAGGCCTTTAGGTATCGGTTTATCCTGCTCTATACTTAGCGCTGTGGCATAAATATTCTTTTCTGGCAGTGGGCCCAGTTGTTCTAGCCATGGCTGGTCTCCGAGCAATAATAGCCCTTCTTTACGTGCCAGTTTTTTCGGCAGTTCATTCACGACATGAATATCTGAACCAAACTCGGACATCAACCCCATCATAAACAGTTCTGTTGCCGACTCGGTTCCTGCCTGACGTAGCACCAGTAGCTTTTTGATTTTATCTTTTTTCAACAGTTGATTCAGTGCAACTGCATCATGCTGTTTGGCCAGACTAAACTGCCAGACATTGGTCGCCTGAGTATTCACATCATTCAAGGCCAGCACCGGAATTGCCGGATTACGCTGCATCACATTTTCAATATCCGGTCGGGCCAATGGTCCAACAATCAAACGGGTCTTGTTATTAACCCGCTTTTTGAAAATGGTATCGATGTTATTTTTGGCGGAATCTACAAAAATGATTTTTTCTTTGCTACCAGATGCTGTATAAGCACTCAAGAAACCGCGTTTGATGTTCTGACCGGCTCGCGCCATCGCACCAGATTCGGGTAGAATCACCAGTACGTCCGCATAAACCGGACTCACCATTGCTGCCAAACTGAGTAGCAGCCAATATTTTTTGTAATACATGAGGGAGTTACCTTTTATGAGTGCTCAATTATTTGTTGTAGCAACCCCGATTGGGCACTTAGACGACATGACCTTTCGTGCAATTGATATATTAAAATCCGTTTCGGTGGTTGCCGCAGAAGACACTCGTCAATCTGCTCAATTATTCAAACACTATAATATCTCAACTCCACTAACCGCGTGTCATGATCACAACGAAAGTAACAAAATTGATCAACTTCTCCAAAAAATGTTAAATGGTGAAAATGTTGCTTTAATTAGTGATGCTGGAACGCCCCTGATTAGCGACCCTGGTTTTAAACTGGTGCGTGCTGCACAAGAGCACGGCATTCGCGTGATTCCTGTGCCCGGTGCCTGTGCTGCGATTGCTGCATTAAGTGCGGTGGGTTTACCCAGTGACCGTTTTAGCTTTGAAGGCTTCTTGCCATCGAAAGCGTCACAACGGATTAGCCAACTGGAAAAGCTCAAAGATGAAACCCAGACCCTGATTTTCTATGAAGCACCACACCGTATTCTGGCCTGTATTCAGGATATGGTTCAGGTCTTTGGTGAAGATCGTCCTGTCGGTTTTGCCCGTGAAATTACCAAGACATTTGAAACCATCAAGAAAATGACCTTAAAACAACTGGTCACCTTGATTGAAAATGATCACAACCAGCAGAAAGGTGAAATCGTGGTGGTGGTCGGCGGTGCTTCTGCCGAAAAAGATATGGAACAGGATAAACTGGATGAGTTATTAAAACGTTTATTACAGGACTTATCCGTCAAAGCGGCATCACAACTGGCTGCTGATTTGACCGGTATTAAGAAGAAAATTGCTTATCAACGCGCGTTGGAATTGACCCAACACGATCAATAAAACCTAAGGGGGAGATTACAAAAAATCTCCCCCTTAACCGTTAAATATGAAATAACAACACTGTGTTTTAAGCCTTCGTTATGATATTAGCTTGATCCATTTTTCTTTCCGCTCTGGCCTGTTTAATCACGCTTAAACCCGAAGAAACACCAAGATAAGCAATCACAAAAGCGACCAATAAATCGGGAAACATGGTTCCAGTTCCAAAAACGCCGACAGCTGCAATAATAATCGCAATATTGGCAATTGCATCATTCCGGCTGCATAGCCACACTGAACGCATATTGGCATCACCATCACGGAATGCGTAAAGCATCAATGCTGAAACTACATTCACTGTCAATGCCAGTACACCGATTGCCCCCATAAGCATCGGCTCAGGGGTGATTCCCAGCCACCATGACCAGAACACTTTCACAATTACAAAAATACCAAAGGCCGCCATGGTCATCCCTTTCACTAAAGCTGCGGTCGCACGCCAATAAAGGGTCATGGAGAGTACGGCTAGAGAGATGGCATAATTCGCCGCATCACCGGCAAAATCTAGCGCATCGGCCCATAAAGAAACCGAGCGTGCATGTGAACCACCAATAATCTCGACAAAGAACATCAATGCATTCAGCACCAAAGCAATCCACAACGCTTTGCGAAACTTGGGGCTAATCTTTTGTGTTGGGGAACATGTTGTGTTGCATCCACATCCTGCCATGACTTTTCTCACTTAATCTTTTATAGTGATTTAAAACCCTAGAGTAACTCCAGAGTCAAGCATGATAAATCTTACCATTGGGCAACTAGCAAAAAAGTCTGGCGTATCTGTGGATACGATTCGTTATTATGAAAAAATTGGGCTGCTTGAGAAAGCCAAACGCACGGCGGGCAATTATCGACATTATTCTGAACAGATGCTGTCCGAACTTCTGTTTCTCAAGCATTGCCGTGAACTGGGCATTACCTTACAGGATATTCAAAAGCTCAAGGATATGTCAGAGAACCCCAATCAAACCTGCATGGAAGTCGATCATCTGATTGATCAATATCTGGCTGAGGTTTCCCAGAAAATTAAAAATCTGGAACATCTCAAACAGGATCTAACCCATTTAAAACAGCAATGCTCACAACATCGTACCATTGAACAATGTGGAATTTTAAAAGAACTCCATCAGCCACTGGAGTGCGAACACGAATCCCACCAGCACAAAAAAGCACCACAATCGTGATGCTTTTTTGCTGTCTTTATTCGACTTAATCTTGATGTTCATCGGGTGGGACTTCGGTAATGCGTCCACCACGTGCAAGGAACGCAGCAACTTCATCTTCTAAAGCCTGACGCTGTTTCTGCTTTGCCGTTACCGTTAAAGTTTCAGCCTCGGCAAGATCGGCATCATTGGCGCTCGACTCTTCGCTATCTGCACCAGTTTCTGCTGCTTTCGCCTCATCATCGTCTACAGCAGAATCTTCTGTGTTGTCGTCGTAATCATTCATTTCCGTCATATTAATCTCCCCACAATGACTAAACTTCTCATCATCGCTATTTGGTCATCAGAACTTGATGAAATTTAGCAAGCTCTTTTCATTTCGCAAAGTACAATATTGCTAAAATCGTATTTTTTGCGACCAAATTCACTCTGATTTATAAATGATTGTTTAAAAAATATCTACTCTTTTTTAACAAGCGTAACGGGTGTCTTTTAACACACCTAATCCGTTGGCCTGTTGCATGAAACGATCCTTAAACCCGTCAAATTGTTCGACCTGTTTTAAGCCAAAATTTCGCGCCCAGACCAAAGGAAACAACTCCGAACTTTCCAGCCAGCCAATCGCAGACATGCTATGCATCATGGCATCATTCTGACCTTTACGTTGGTGCTCGTAACGCAGCAAGGTCTGTTCATTGGCCCATGCACCACGTTTTAAATCATGCAGTAACACATCACAAAGCACCGCGGCATCCAGACAACCAATATTCACGCCTTGTCCTGCCAAAGGATGAATCACATGTGCTGCATCACCAATCAATGCCAGCCCCGATTTAATATAGCGCTGTGCAGCACGTGCCTTGAGTGGAAATTGCGCTCTGGAACGCACCTCAACCACCTCACCCAGCATTTGCAGGCTTTCCTGAGTCAGCAATTGCATAAACTCTTGATCATTGAGTGCCGAATATTCATCGGCATAGTCATCGGGTAATGTCCAGACAATCGATTGCCAATAACCATTGTCCTGTGCATCCAGACTGGCCATCGGTAAATACGCCAATGGGCCTGTTGGCAAGAAAATCTGGCGAGCCACATACTGATTCGGTTGTGTGGTTTTAATCGCACAACTGATGGCAGCCTGTTTGTAATCCAGTACATCCAGATCGATATAGGCTTGCTCACGGACAAAAGAGTTGGCACCATCTGCACCGATGAGCAACTTCGTTTTTAATGTTGTGCCATCTGCCAGTTGAATCGACCAGCCTTGTGGAATCTGTTCAATCCGAATGACTTTGACCTGGGTACGGTAGTCTTTAAGCTGCTGCAACATCTTTTGTTGAATGGCAACATTTAGGACACTCGGCTCAACCATCGACCCTAAGGCCTGATCTGAGTGTGGTGGCTGCTCAGAAGCATGACCAAAATTGATTTCGCCATAGCCATTTTTATTCCAGACCTGCATGCCTGAATAAGGCATTTGTCGTGCCAGATCATTCCATACATCAACCGTTTTGAGTAAGTGAATCGTCGCTTGGCTAAGTGCCAATACACGCGGATTCATGACCGCCAAAGTCTTGTCCTGATCAAGCACAGGCGCAGCATCCAGCACTGTGGCCTGTACCCCACCTTGGGCCAACAATAAAGCGGTTAAACCACCAACCAATCCACCACCGACGATGACCACATCTAACAGTTCACTCATGCTTTTAGCCCCATCGCATAATTGGCAACCAAAGGCTTAACCCCCGGAATCACATCAAATGCAATCAGGCCGGTATTACGTAATAATTTAAGGATTGAATTCTGATTACTAAAACCACGCACCACCGAATCACAGAACTTGATTACACGTTGCTGATCCTTTAAACGGGATTGCTCATAGGCCAGTAAATTTTCAGGCGCGCCAATATCATCGGACTTCGCCAGTTGCTCCATCAGAAAACGAACCAGCACATCGGCATCACGCAAGCACAGGTTAAACCCTTGTCCTGCTACTGGGTGAATCGTATGTGCGGCATTCCCCATCAACACGACACGTCCAACAGCCTGCTTATGCGCCAACACTTGTGACAATGGATAACTAAACCGCTTGCCGGTTTTTTCAAATTTACCCGCACGATCACCATAAGTTTGCTGCAACGCATCGAGGAAGTGCTGATCATTTTCCTCACCTAACCATTCTGCTTCTGTGCCTTTCTTCACTGGCCATACCACCGAACGACGGTATTCCCCCGGTAAAGGCAACAATGCCAATGGCCCTAATGCGCTAAAACGTTCAAAACCAACATGCTGATGCGGTTTAGAGGTTTGTACGGTCGTGACAATCGCGACTTGGTCATAATCATGCTCATCCACACCGACACCAATGGCTTGTCGACAGAAAGAATCACGACCATCGGCTGCAATCACCAACTTGGATTTTAAGGAATGAATATATTCACCATTGCGCATCGCTTCGATATGAACCTCATCCTCATTTTGCGTGAGTGAAGTCACCTGCACTCCGTCAATCAGCTCAATCAACGGCTGCTGACGTACTTGGGTCAGTAATACACGACCTAACCATGCGTTTTCAATCACTTGTCCAAAGCTTTCGACTTTTTCTTGTTCAGCAACGAGGCGTGCCTTACCAAAACTGCCCTGCTCGGTAATATGCACTTGCAGAATTGGAGTCGCATGTTGCTGTAATGCATCCCACAAGCCTAATTTTTGGTAAATCTGTACGCTACGACGTGACAATGCGGTATTACGCGCATCAAAGCTGGAATGATAAGGGGCGACATTTTCATCGTCATAATTCGGATATTTCACAGCTTCTAATAGCTTTACCGCGATATTAGATTTTGCCAACATTAAAGCAAGGCTGAGTCCAACCATACCTCCACCGACAATGATGACTTGTTGCTGCATAATATTATTCCTTATCAGTTTTTCATGACTTGCGTTTCGGGACTATATTACTCTAACTTAAATCAGGAAGGGAATTTGTACTTTGTTTGGTCTATGTTTTTAAAATATCTTCAAAAGTTGTTTTGAGCATCGATAGAAAAGAAACATGCTCATCTATCTTAATCAGCCTTTTCACCTGAGTAGGTCTTTCCGCAGGAAAGAAGACAGAAGACAGAAGACAGAAGACAGAAGACAGAAGACAGAAGACAGAAGACAGAAGACAGAAGACAGAAGACAGAAGACAGAAGACAGAAGACAGAAGACAGAAGACACTAGATTAAATATATTTTCTTGGAAGATAGACGATAAAAACTGAACTCATCAAACAAAAATAAATAAAATACAAAGTCCACTCAATAGATCGATATTTCCCAACGTTATAAAAAATAGTATAGATAAACAATGCCGTTACACTGAAAAAAAATATAAAAGAAATAAACAGCAGGGAAAGTATCTGTCGATCTTCATGCTACTCCCACCGTGTCAGATCAAAGTAATAATGATGAACCTTTCAATATACATAAATCAATAAAATCAAATAAATGTCAGTGACTATTCGATAAACACAGCTCGACAATTTCATATAAGCCACTTATTTTTCTAAATATTATTATAATTTTTTGTATGCCTCTTCATACATGATGAAGAGGCATTCATTAAAACTAAGGCTTCAGTTCTGCAACTCGACTGATTAGCGACTCGCCATCAAGCTTTCAATCTCTTCAACGGTTTTAACCACATTCTTGGTCAGAACCAATGGACCATTTTCTGTCACGACAATATCATCTTCAATACGAATACCAATACCACGCCATTTTGCATCAACGGTTTCATCATCTGGCGCAACATACAAACCTGGCTCAACGGTCACCACCATACCGACTTCATAAGCACGCCAGTCTTCGCCAGTCTTATAAGCACCGACATCATGCACATCCATACCGAGCCAATGCCCTGTACCATGCATATAGAATTGACGGAATGCCTCATTTTCAACCAGCTCATCCACATTACCGTGCAGTAAACCAAGATCAACCAGCCCTTGGGTTAAAATCTTTACCGCCACTTCATGCGGATATTTATAGTGATTGCCGATACGGGTTGCATCAATCGCAGCCAGCTGTGCTTTAAGTACCACGTTATATAACGCTTTTTGTTCAGGGCTAAATTTACCATTTACCGGAAATGTACGGGTAATATCCGATGCATAGAACTCATATTCACAGGCCGCATCGATCAGTACCAGATCACCCTCTTTTAACAGCTTGTTATTCTCAACATAATGCAAGATACAGGCGTTTTCACCGCCACCAACAATACTGTTATACGCCGGCACACAGCCATTTTGACCAAAGATATAATTCAGTTCCGCTTCGAGTGCGTATTCCATCATCTCAGGTTTAACCGTTCGCATGGCACGGGTATGCGCTTCGGCACTGATATTGGCTGCAATCTGCATCAGCTCAACTTCTTGTGCCGATTTTTTTAACCGCATTTCATCAACAATACGGTCAAGCTGTACCACTTCTGCTGGCGCAGTCCCCCCACGATGTGCATCCGCCTTTTGAATCCACTGGCTTACACGTGCATCAAATTCGGCATTGTGTCCGATACGATAGTAAAGACGCTGTTTATTTAATAACTTGTCGATGATTTCTTCATCAAGCAGATCAATTGCATAAGCTTCATCAGCATCATAAATTTCAATTGCGCCATCGATCCCGGCACGATAGCCATTCCAGATTTCCATTTCACGGTTACGTTCACGGCAGAACAAGCTATAGCTATATTCCTCACCCTCTTCAAAGGTTTCGATCACGGCCACCGCTTCTGGCTCTGCAAATCCGGTCAGATAATAAAAACTACTGTCGGCACGATATTTATAATCCGCATCGCGGTTACGATACATTTCTGCCCGCGTCGCAATAATTGCAATGCTATTGCTGCCTATATATTGAGCGAGAAGATCACGACGTTGTTTAAAATCGGCCTGACTTAATTTCATATTGTCCTTCTGATGAAGATGAATGATTGTAAGTATCTTTATTTATAAAAGTTTAAGGCACCGCCCGAGTTAACTCGGACGATGTGGGGTAAACATTTCTACCACGGTTTGAGGATCGGAAGGGTTGTCTGAATTTCTGCTTTTAGCATGAAAATTTTGTAACAAAGAACTTTCAGCCACAGCAATCTTTTTACGACCAATCGACAAGCTCACAGGAATCAGGCGTACAAACTCATACAATTCCTGATAGCTTTCTTCGCCTTCTTCATCATTGTCTGAGTCTTCAAACTCAACCGCTGCAACATCTTGTAAATGTTCAATCAGCTCTTGCTCCTCGCCACGAATATGACCCGAAGCCAAACCGAAACCCAGCACCACTCCGGCACACCAGTCAGCCAATGCCTGCACACGATCGACCAGTAAATGACTGTCATCCGGGAGCATCGGCAAATAGTCTAATTCATCATCAGATAAAGCATGCGCCACATCCTCTGCTTCATCCGTCAAACTGTCCAGTGCTTGGGGTTGTAAAGCAGGTACATTAAGGGTGTTTAAGATTTGTGACCATTCATCTGCGGTTGGCGCTTGTGTCACACAAACTATACCAGTGAGTAAACCATGTAACTCACTTGGACTTGAAATTTCTTCAATCCCATCAAAATGGGCATTCCATTCCGTCCAACCTGAAATATCGTCTTGCATTCGTTTATCCAATCTCTATACTGCTGTATATATTACCTTTGATTGCAACTCTGTGCGACCTTCGTTATGTTAGAACAATTACAGCGTCTACAAGCGCATATTGGTGTTTTAAAAACACGCCTACATCACTTTGAGCGAGAAAATACATCGCTCACTGAAGCTAAACAATTAGCTGAAACTGACCATCATGCACAAGTTGTGCAGAAAAATAGCATCATCACGCAAAAGCAGGAAGAAGTTGATAACTTAACTGAACAACTGACTCAGTTACAAGATCAATTTAAACAACTGAATCAAGATGCAACAACTTTAGCGGAACGTTATAGCCGTTTAGAGAAAAGCACCACCGATTTAAAAAATCGCTTTCAGGAAATTCTGGCTGAGCGTAATGACTTGCGTATCAACAAAGAAAAATTACAGGTACAGCAACGTCATAGCCAACAAGAAATTCAGGATTTACAACAGGATCGCGATCGCTTGTTGCAGAAAAATGAACTTGCAAAATCTAAAGTGGAAGCCATTATCCAGCGCCTTTCTATTTTAGGTACGGCCCAAGATCAACATGCACAAGAAATTCAGCAACTCGCTCATCCAAATGCTGAAACTCACGAGGAGACCTGATCATGAGTGAATCCATTGTTGTCGAACTTCGCTTGATTGAACAGACTTTCCGTTTAAACACGACTGAAGATAAACGTGAAGAGCTGGAACGTGCGGCTGAATTGCTGAATCAGAAGTTTCATGACATGCGTCGCAATGCGCCACGCGTAGAACATAACAAACTGGTGATCATGGTGGCCCTGCAAATGGCGCAGGAAGTGTTTAGCCTAAATAAGTCTTTACAGGAATATGCCCACTGCGAACGTCTGCTCCAGACCATTTTGGAAGATGTCGAACAAACTGTTGAGTAAAATTGCACAAAGCCCCATCAATTAGTAAGTATCTTTACAGATAACTGCCTTGCAAGGATTGTCATCGCGTAAAGATCAGTTATACTAAAACTGTCTCTAGGGTGTTCGCCAGTACGTCTAGTCCCCTGCCGATACTTATATTTATGGATGTGTTCTGTGTATTTTGAGTGTATGCCTGCCTCGAGTAGGAAACCCATTAAGTACGCGTCACCTCCACCTTGAACTCATCGGGTTCAGGGTAACGACCATGCAGCGGCACCTCTGGAGCATTATTTTTAAGTATTCAATACTTAGCCCATATAAAAACGATAATCTGGATTAAATCCCAACTCTCTTTTTGCTTTTTCATTCAAGTATAACTGTTCATTTTCCACAATCTGATAAATTCCTTGTCCTTTCTCGATCGCAAGATAAGCAGCATGTGCAGCCGCATCAACATGAATTTTACAGAAATCCGCTGCGATACATCCTGTCGCCTCTCCATATAATTTTCCATATCGTAGAATCACGTGATTTAGCCCACTGCTTTGAATCTGCTTTTCCAGTCCATCAATACTTTCTGCATTCAATCTCGATATAGGATTGGCTGAATTTAAATCTAATTCTGTTTGCTCATTATAGTATGGCTGGTCAGGTACACAGGCAAAAGCAATACTTTGGACAATCAGCTTACAGGCCTTGTTTGTAACAGCCTGAACAAGATTGTCAGTCCCTATTTTTCTGATTTTTGCATTTCTGATACGTGCCTGTTGCATGAACTCAGGCTGTAAACCATAAGGTAAATCCGTGAGTTGATGAATCACCACATCTGGCGCAACTTCACTTATTATTTCTTTAATCCTTTCCGCATCAAAAATATCCGCAATTAAGGGATGAACACCGATTGCTTGAAGAAACCTTGCCTTGTCAGCTGAGCGAGTCAAACCGTAAACATTAAAGCCCTTTTGCCGAAGAATCAGGCAAAGCTTATAGCCAATGGCACCAGTTGCTCCTGCAATAAAGACAACAGGTCGATGTGGATGATGATTTTTCATTTAAAAGTTTTTTAGTCAAAGGAGTAATAAAATAATGCCGATATTTTCGACACTATTCTACACTCTGGTTTTCTTAATCAAACTTAATCACTCATCATTTAAAGCACATTCATAATTGCTTGGCTCTTGCGAACAACGCACCTGCTTCAACAACTTCATCATATCTTTATCGTAAAAACCTTCTTTGGTCATTTGAATCCGCGCTTCACGCATCAAACGCACATAACCCGGCTTATCACTTTCATTCAGCTTTAACCAGAACTTATCTGGAATCTTGGCTTCGATTTTATCGACAAATTCAAAGGCTGGATTCAACTGTTTGGAAATCACCTCACGAGCAATCGATCCCATCCCTGCTGGAAACTTATTGCGCTGCATAATCAAGGTTCCTGTCACCTGTATCACAGGAAATTTAATAATACCGCCAACCGCTTTACCTGATTTATCGGTCATGCCTTTTTGTAGTTCCAATGGCTCAAATAAAATCGCTGGTCCAGCCATGATATCGACTTCTTTATTATTAAACTTTCCGCCCACCGTCACCAGATCGACAGAAACCGGTTGTGCGCCAACATTCTGTACCAGTTTCTTTTGCGTTTCATCAAACTGGAATACCGCAACCTTTTTACCCGCAGCTTTTGCCAAGGTATTAATATTACGATCGGTCACCATGATATAGGCGGCACCCAAAGGTACGATTCCCACGACTTCATAATCTTTATTGACCATCTTTTCATCGAATTTTGGATTGGCCAAAACCTGAATAACAGAACTGAGCTGCTTATAGGTTTGCAATGCACCAATCGCATCGATACTGCCGACGAATTTATTAAATTGTTTGGCGCGGAGGTTACTGATTCCAGCCCCATCACAGCGCTTGCTACGGAAATCCTCAGTAAGCACCGCTTCATTGGTATAGACCTTGAGATTGACTAAGGTTGAGGCCTGTTTTTTTAATTTAGGATAATCAAAATCCAGTTTAAATTGTAAATGCGAAGGCCGGGTCACATTCATATTGACGCCGAACTGTTTTGCAACACGAACCATGCGCGGGATTTCAGTAATATAACTGGTGGCCTGCTCAAAGGCTTCACTATGCTCGCCATTGGGTGAAAATACACATAAAGTGACTTGCTTGGGAATCTGTTGCCAGGTTTTCGGATCATTGAGCAACTGTTTGATCTTATTCTGTGAATGTGTCGAAAGCGTCAAGTCCAGTTTGCCTTCGGGTGCTGCATAAGCTGTATTCATCAGCAGAATTGAACTCGCCAAAGTACAATGCACCAAAAAGGATTTTGTAAATTTGATAAATTTATTATTTTGCATAGTCCGATCCATTTTTAGCTATTTCCCAACAGTTTTATTCAAGTTAAGGAGAAAAGATAAAAATAGAATTGACTGTATTTAGTTAGCCGATGTCAATTGAGTCAACATAAATCAGGCGCTTAAATTTAAGCACTAAAAGATGCTTGGCAATGCAAGGATGTAGTCTTGTAACAGGAATTTCGCGTTTATCGGATATTTTTATAAATCGGTAGTTTTAACTAAAATATGGTAAATAAGCTGCTCTTTAGCGCATTAAAACCAGCAGCTTATCCAAGGCTTTTTAAATTAAATAAATGACCAGAGCACATTTTCATCCTGAGGTTTCAATAAAAAGCTGGTCTGAGCATCATCTTCTACCACGATATGCTGATTCGAAATCATTTTGACCTTGAGCAAAGTATCATTTTCATAAACCAGATCACGTTTACCTTCTTTTTTTAAGACAAGCATTTGATCCAGAACAATGAGATTTTTTGATTCAAACATGTTTTTCCCCTCGTAAGCGATATCCGGTGAATGACTTTTTCAAGCAGCTATTTCACGCCGTGCATTTTAGATCATTAATTAAGCACAATTATGTATTTTGTCTAACAGTTCACAAAAATTTAACTTTTTGCCTTATCTGGCGCAAAAGTGATTCTACTTGACTTAAAATGCTTGATGGCATCTAGCTGACTGATTTCATATAGAAATAAAAAAATGGCCACTATTAAAGCAGCCATTTTTTAAGATGAACTGTATTACCAGCTTACGTTAACGCGTCGGTTTGGTGCCAAACAGCCCACAAGTTTAGCGTTGGCTTTGCTGCCTGCACATTGTTGATAAAGGTCAGTCTGGCTATTTGCCTGAATCTGGATACGGTTTGCATCTACACCTTCATTTACCAGCAACTTCGCTACCGTATTGGCACGTTGTGCTGATAATTGGTGGTTATACACAAATTTACCCAACGGATCAGCAAAGCCAGAGACAAGGATTGGACCTGTCGCATTGCTTTGTTTAATACGTTGTGCAATTGCTGATACTGAAGCCGAACCTTGTTCAATTGCATTGGCATTGAATCGGTCAAAGGCAAAGAATACGCTACCAGAACGTGCAGTATTTACGTTTGCATCGCTCGGCACCTGATTATTTGCACCCCAAGCCATTAAACCCTCACAGGCTTCACCTTTCCATGACAATCTTTCTGACAAATATTTTTTGTCAAAATCGACGCGGAGTTGGCAACGTAAATAGTCTTGGCTATTTGGCTGGCGAATATCTAAAACATAGTTCCAGGTTTTTACCAAGAATACGCCTTCGCTAAATTGAGGATTACCCAATAAATGACGGATCTGGTCTTTGGTTAAACCTGTATCTAAACGGGCAACGTCATCATATTCATAACGCTTTACCTGTTTTAAATAACTGTTTTCAACCGCAGGAAACTTGATTTCTTCCTGTTGAACTACCGCTGTATCTTCATCTGCATAAGTCGCTACCGAGAAACCGGCAAGAGCTGCTACTGCCAAGCATTGAATCGTTTTTTTCATTTCATAACTCTCTTGATATGTTGAGTAAGGAGAGCCTGCGCTCTCCCCGCCAGTTTCTTAGTTAATGACACCACTTACACCGATACGTACGCTTGGCTCACCTTGCGATGCTGCAGCAACACCACCGGTAATTGACCAGCGACCATTATCCGAGGTTTTACGCAAGGTAACGCCGACTGCATTTTCACCGCCGTGATAAGCAGCACCCGCAGCATAGGTATATTTACCTGCAACGAATGGAGCTGCTTCCAATGCCATTGCTGCAGCAATACCCGCATTGGCTTTTTTCTCTACGCTATCAATACGCTGGTTTGTATCGTAGAAGGCTTGTTGTAACTGATCACCCAAGTTCGTAATACGGTTACCCAATTCCTGATTTGACTGGTTCAAGGTACCAATCGCATCATGGATATTGTCTTTACCTGTACCACCAATATTATTGGTTTTAATCGTACCGTCCGGGTTAACCGTGGTGTTACCACCGATGCTGTTCTTGATGCTGTCAGAGATATTATGGATCTGACCACCATTCACAGCCTCTTTAGAATCTTTGGCAATGGTTCCATTATCGACGCCCTTAATGACACGGTCGCCATCTTTGAGATTGCGCACCTTGACCCACAGCAACTGCATTTTCCTGATCAGCTAAAGCACCGCCACCAATTGCAGCAGCGTTTTTGCCTGTCGCCTTGGCACCGCCACCGATCGCAGCAGCATTTTCATTACTTGCTTCAGCACCTTTACCTACCGCAGCAGCACTATCACCCGTTGCTTTGGCATTGCTACCGATTGCAGCAGCACCATTACCTGTTGCAGTCGCACCTTCACCTGGTTTATTACCCGAACCAATTGCAGTTGAATTGGTCCCAGACGCAAGTGAGTTAATCCCCATTGCTGATGCGCCATCGCCTGTCGCCTGAGCGACCGCACCAAATGCAGCAGCACCTTTACCAGAAGCATTCGACATTACACCAAAGGCAGCTGATGCATCACCTGTTGCCTTAGAGGTCATACCAAAAGCTGATGAAAAGGCACCTGTAGCTACAGCCTGAGTACCGACTGCAGTTGAGCCGTGATTCGCCTCAGTGGTTGGATAACGACCTGCTTTTAAAGTTCCACCTGTAATATCAGTATAGGTTTTGCTTAATTCAGCATCTTGGGCAATTTTATCAACATCATCACCGCCAATCGCAACAGATGAGTTGCCTCGCGCAATAACATCTGCACCAATCGCAACAGACTGGTCGCCAATCGCTTTGGTCTGGTCGCCGATTGCAATCGATTGATTGCTATAGCCAGGCGCTGTACCTGCAGCGCCACGAGTCGACGCATTACGACCAATCGACACATCACCGCTGCCCACTGTTTCACTGGCACTACCTACAGAAACAGCTCCAACCCCAGCACTTCTTGCACTTGAACCGACGGCAACCGATTCAGAACCAGTTGAGGTTGTATTTACACCCACCGCGATTGAATTACGGCCTTTTGCACCATCATTTTCATAGTTACCACCTTGCATGCCATTGTCATTAACACTGACATAATGGGTACGTGCAGCTTTTAACTGACCAACCGTTGCGGCATCAGAATCCACCGCGCCATCAGCAACATTTTGAATACGACGTTCAGCACCCACATCCCCTACAGATAAAACGCCTGTTGGAGCAGCTTGCTTGGTTAGAAAACTTTCACCAGTCGCTTGAGTCGCTTTTGAATCTTTACCTAAAGCAATACTGTTTTCAGCTTCTGAACGTGCGCCTTTACCAATTGCTACACCACCATCAAAAGTAGCTTCTGCTTGGTCACCAATTACAACAGCTTCATCTTTATTGGCTTTTGCGCCCGTACCAATCGCAACTGATTTTTTACCAGTTGATGCCGAGAATGCACCAATTGCCAAAGAGTTTTCTTGTGTTGCAACCGCACCACCACCAAATGCAATCGAATCTTTACCTGTCGCCTTGGTTGCCATGTTTGGCTGATAGGATGCGCCTGCCTGACCTGCGACAGAACCTGCATTTTCAATATCTGGAGAACCAATGGCAATTGAACGGTAACCTTCTGCAGTTGCAGAGTGACCAATCGCTAAAGAACCTTTACCTGTTGCGGCTGCCACATTACCGATTGCCTGCGAAAAGTCTCCAGTTGCTGCTGACTGACGGCCAATCGCAAGCGCAGTATTACCAGAGGATAAGGCTCCTGTACCAATTGCTACACCTGCGATTTCTTTTACTGTAGCATATGAACCAATTGCAGTACCCAAGCCTTTATCAACGTTGGCACCCGTACCAAGAGCAATTGATCCACCCTCTTTATTGCCTCCGTTCGCAAATGCCCCAGTAGAATTATTATATGGATTATTACGATCTGCAATCAGTGAAGCACGCCCTAAAGCGGTTGTTTTAGACCCACAACCAATCACAATATCTGATTTGTTTCCCGCACTCGCTTGTACTTCAGTACATCTGCTTCCAGAAATAGATGTACCTGTACCCGTACCACCCTCAATCCCACTTGCGGCAAATGCCGCAGGAGAAAAACTGATCGCCCCAACCAGTACTGCAGCAGACAAATTTAAAATTTTTGACTTAGTTTTGGTTTTACTTTTTGCCAGTTCAGAGGTTGCAACCCATGCGCCAATAGATGCATTCCAAACCACTTTATACACTTTGTTCATAAAATTCTCAGATGTTTACTACAGTTATTGATGGTCTAAAAATGCAAATGAGCATTTTTAGTTTCGATGCCGAAAAAGAGCCGCGGATGCTAATAAAACCGAGTAAATTGGTAAAGATACAATGAACACTTTTTGATAAAATGTGAGACTTATTTCTCACATTATTAAAAAATCATGTAAAATAAATTCATGATTTAACTAAAAAATAATTTTATGTTTTCTTTTGTTTTCGTTTTGTTTCTTTTTACAAATAAAATGAAAAGTAGAGCAAAAACTCCATAAAACAAAGCAAAATAATATTCAATACCTTGAATTATCATTAATTATTGAAATAAGTAATCAAAAAATCATTTATTAGCTGGAATAAAAATAACCACATCACTAACAATTTTTACTTATGAATTCCAAAACTCTGGATTTTAGATATTGTTTGCTAAATCGAGTATGATTCTCTTATCAAAAATATTGCTGCAATCTTATGGGCCAAGATTTAAAATTATTAAGAAAACAGCTACGCGTTAAAAGAAGACAACTCTCCTCTTATCAACAAAAGCAAGCTGAACAGCAGGTTTTGATTCAGCTCAGAAAGTCAGCACCTTTTCAAACATCAAGAAAAATCGGGCTGTATTTACATGCCTTTGGTGAAATTCATACTCACAAAATTCTAAAACTCTGTTTTCAGCACGGAAAACAGGTTTATTTACCCATGATCTGTAATATGAACCAGCAACTGGTCTGGGTACGGGTGCATTCAAACCAATATCTTAATCAACGCTTTTCACACCACCCGCTAGGGATGAAGGAACCCATGGCAAATCGTGGCCACCATGTTTCCCGACTCGATCTACTGCTTATGCCTTTGCTGGCCTGTGATTATCGGGGAACACGTATCGGCATGGGAGGTGGTTTTTATGACCGGACTCTAGCCAGTGCTCAACAGCGTCCTTATCGTCTCGGTCTGGCCCATGACTTCCAATATATACAACAACCTTTATTACGGGAGAAATGGGATCAACCTCTAGATGGATTACTCACACCTAAAAAATTCTATTTTTTCAATCGCTAACTCCCACTTTTTGTTATCACGGCCCTAAATCTTGAGTAATTTAGTCTTTTTTTTATATTTTCTAAGTAAAAACCCTTGTAATTTTTAAAATGCACATCACTATAAAAAACATGGCAACACCGTTGTCACTCATTAGGAGTGCCCATGTCTGAATATATTTTAAATAATGAAACAAGCTTAGAGCCACAGGTTCCAAGTGTATTACCACTATTAGCGTTACGTGATGTTGTGGTGTATCCGCACATGCAAATTGCGCTATTCGTGGGTCGTGAAAAATCGATCAATGCAGTGGATGTGGCTCGTAACAGTGACAATTTAGTATTTGTAGTTGCGCAAAAAGATTCGCTTACAGAAGAAATTGATCACGATAATCTCTATCAATATGGAACTGTAGCCAAAATCGTACAGGTTGTTAATCATGAAAATGATGAAAACTGCATTAAAGTACTGATCGAAGGCCTACACCGTTCTAAGTTAGAACGCATTATTGATGGTGAAGAATACTTAACAGCTGAACATCATTTAAGCCCAATGACATTATCTTTGGATCAAGAGACCCAAGAAACTCGCTTAAATGAATTACGTACCCTTTTTGCTCAATATGCCGAAGCAAAATTACGTAATGCGCGTGAACTCGTCGCAGCAGCAAATAAAATTGAAGACTTATTACAATTGATGTTCTTCGTTGCCACTCGTGTGCCTTTAAATATTGAAGTCAAACAAAAATTTTTAGAGCACGATGAATTTGAAGCTCACTTGCAAGAGTTGATGAATTATTTGATGAATCAATCTGCTGAACAGCAAATTGAACAAACGCTGCACGACAGCGTAAAACGCCAAATGGAAAAGAACCAACGTGAATACTTTCTGAATGAAAAAATGAAAGTCATTCAACGTGAACTTTCCGATATGAATGGCGGGGCTGAAGATGACGTTGCAGAAATTGAAAAACGTCTGGCTGAAGCCGATTTACCTGAACACGTGCGCAAAAAAGCTGAAGCTGAGTTTCGTAAACTTAAGGCCATGCAACCTGCTTCAAGTGAAGCTGCTGTAGTTCGCAACTATCTGGAAGTGATTTTGGATACGCCATGGAACAAAGCCAGCAAGGTGAGCATTAACCTGAATAAAGCTCAGGAAATTCTTGATACCGATCATTACGGCCTAGATGACGTTAAAGATCGTATTGTGGAATATCTTGCGGTTCAGTCTCGTGTGAAAAAACTCAAAGGTCCGATCCTCTGTCTCGTCGGTCCTCCAGGTGTGGGTAAAACCTCGCTTGGTGAATCTGTTGCCAAAGCGACAGGCCGTGAGTTTGTTCGTATGGCACTCGGTGGTGTACGTGATGAAGCTGAAATTCGTGGTCACCGTCGTACCTATATCGGTGCGATGCCAGGTAAAATCGTGCAGTCGTTGACAAAAGTTGGTGTAAAGAACCCGTTGTTCTTACTCGACGAAATTGACAAGATGGCACAGGATTATCGTGGCGACCCGGCATCAGCCTTGCTTGAAGTCCTAGATCCATCACAAAACAGCAAGTTCAATGACCATTATTTAGATCTTGATCTTGACCTTTCTGAAGTGATGTTCATCTGTACCGCAAACAGCATGAATATTCCAGAGGCTTTACTGGACCGTATGGAAGTGATTCGTCTACCGGGTTATACCGAAGATGAAAAAGTCAATATTGCTGAACGTTACCTTGTTCCGAAAGCAATCAAGAACAATGGCTTACGTGCCAAAGAATTGTCTGTTCATGAAGAAGCAATCCGCGACATCGTTCAACGTTATACACGTGAAGCCGGTGTTCGTAGCTTAGAGCGTGAAGTCTCTAAAATTGCCCGTAAAGTGGTAAAAGAAGCAGTCAGCAAGAAGTCGAAAAACTTACAAATCGACGTGACTTCTGCCAATCTTCCTGAATACTTGGGTCCGCATAAGTTTGACTTTGGTATCGCAGAAGATGAAGCACAGGTGGGCCGTGTCAACGGTCTGGCTTGGACGTCTGTTGGTGGTGAATTGCTGACCATCGAGGTTGCTGCAGTCAAAGGTAAAGGCAAATTCATTACAACCGGTTCACTCGGTGATGTTATGAAAGAGTCGATTACCGCAGCAATGACCGTGGTACGTACCCGTGCGGATGAATTGGGCATTGAATCTTCACGTTTTGAAGAAACCGATGTTCACGTGCATTTACCTGAAGGTGCAACGCCAAAAGATGGTCCATCTGCTGGTTTAGCTCTTACGACAGCCCTCGTATCGGCATTCACAGGTATTCCGATTCGTCCAGATATCGCCATGACCGGTGAAACCAGTCTCGGTGGCCGTGCAATGCGTATTGGTGGTCTGAAAGAAAAACTTCTTGCAGCACACCGCGGCGGAATCAAGCTGGTCTTCATTCCACAAGATAACGTTCGCGACTTGGCTGAGATTCCAGATAACGTGAAAGAAGGTTTAGAAATCAAGGCTGTAAAAAGTATTGATGAAATCCTACCTTTAGCGTTAACGGATACACCAAAGCCTTTACCTAAAACACCGATTGTAAAACCGGTGGAAGAGGCAAAAGCTGCACGTCACTAAGCAGTGATTGATAAAAGAGAGCTTCGGCTCTCTTTTTTTGTTACATCTTCTGGTTGAAAAATAACCAATATCTTGCATAATAAAATAGAGTCGATAAAACAAAGATCAAGTTTGACTCAGTGAACTCATTTTAGTGCCATCTGAACTCCAGACGGATGGCTCTTTGATCGCAGCTCATACGCATTTTGAGCTGCGTTTTTTATGGAAAATATAAAACAGCTTTTTGTATTATTTATGACAAGATAAACCGCAGCTTTTGCCCTATGCGGGTCCGCAACATTTATAATGTGTGGAATTTGCTAAATAAGCCGTTCTTATGAAAATTCGCATTCTTACCATTGGTCAAAAAATGCCTGCTTGGGTTCTTACCGGATTTGAAGACTATTTCAAACGTATCCAGCCATTCGTGCAAACACAAGTGATTGAACTACCGATGGCAAAACGCGGAAAAAATGACTCCGAAGCAGATATTTTAAAATACTGCCAAATTGAAGGTGATAGTATTTTAAGTGCGCTCAAGCCAAATGAAACCTTGATTGCCTTAGAAGTCGGCGGGCGCGAACTCAGTACCGAGAAACTGGCACATACCATGAAACAATGGATGCTGGAAGGCAATGATATTGCGCTTGCAATTGGTGGGCCGGATGGACATTCAGATGCGGTTCGTAAGGCAGCAGCCTGGCATTGGTCATTATCGAAATTGACCATGCCCCACCCGATGGTGCGTATCCTGCTAATTGAACAGTTATATAGAGCGATGAGTATTAACCATAATCATCCTTATCATCGGGCCTAAAGGCTGTTCTGATTTTAGAACAATATGTTGACGTTTAATGGCTGTCATTGTCATCACTTTTTTGTCACGATAATCATGTCATTTTAATCAGGTGCCCTATATGACTTTCCAGACCTTACCCGGACTCTTTATTTCTCATGGTTCGCCTATGCTTGCCCTTGACCCGGAACAGGTTGGCCCGGCCTTAAATCGCTTGAGTAGCAACCTACCTAAACCTCAAGCGATTATTGTCATGTCGGCACATTGGGAAAGTCAGGCGCTGGAAGTCAGTACATCGACACGTCCTGAAACCTGGCATGACTTTCGTGGTTTTCCACCTGCACTTTATGAGATTCGCTACCCGGCACCTGGCGCACCGCAGTTGGCAGAAGAAATATTGAAGCTGTTTGCTGAAGCAGGTTTGGCTGCGCATGCCAACAGTACCCGTCCACGAGATCATGGAGTCTGGATGCCGTTACTGCATATGTATCCAGATGCAGATATTCCGGTGATCGAAATCTCATTACCGATACATATGAATGCCGACGAGATTTATAAAATTGGACAAGTACTTTCACCACTGCGTGAACAACAGATTTTACTGATCGGCTCAGGCAGTATCACCCATAATCTGGCTGAACTTTCCTGGCAAGCAGATGCCGATGTGCCAGTTTGGGCCAGCACTTTCCGCAATGCAGTGGTCAACAAACTGACTCATCAGGATTATGATGCTGTGCTGGACTGGCCATCCTTACCCTATGTACAGAGAAATCACCCCTCTCTAGAGCATTTTGCACCACTTTTCTTTGCGATGGGCACAGGAAATCGCTTTAATATTGTGCACAGCAGCTTCTCGATGGGTTCCCTCGGGATGGATATTTACCGATTCGACTAAATTGCGTACTGAATCACATAAAAATAAAATAGGCTTGCATATAATATTAGCAAGCCTATAAATCCATTATATTTTTTAAAATTTACAAATAGAAACATTTAACAAACTTAATGCCTAAGTGGCACCCATGCTCTTTTTTTAAGAATACTTTAAGCTTAGGTCTGTTATTTATTTCCCGTTGTTTTGAATATGAAAATTAAATATTTAGTTCTTGCCTTACTTCCACTTTCTTTAATGGCGTGTCAAACGGTACAAAATGTGACTGATAACGTGATTTCACAAATTAATACAACTGCTGCAAAAAATTTGGCTGAATACAACTGGACTTACCAAGGTTCAAAAGCGTCTAAACCTTTGGTTTTAGCATTTGGTGCAGACCAGAAGCTTGCAATCCAAACCGGTTGTAACAATCAGGGCGGTACTTGGAAAGTTGAAGGCAATACCATTGTCACTTCTCCACTGGTATCAACCATGATGGCGTGTGCAGACGATTTAATGCAACAAGAACGTTTATCTGCTGATATTTTCAGCAAGAAAAAAGTACCTTTTGAAATCAGTACGGTGAATGGTCAGGCAATCTTGACTGTGACGGACAGCAAAGGTCAAAAACACGTATTCACAGGTGCTAAAGTGACAAATAACAATGTATTGACCAATTATACTTGGTCATATCAACCTGCTGATACTAAACGTCCAATCGTATTAAGCTTCCTAGGCAATGACCGTTTATCTGTAGATACGGGTTGTAACCGTCAAAATACCTCTTGGAAAATCGAAAACGGTGCGATCGTGATCGGTGCGTTGGCTTCAACAATGATGGCATGCGAACCTGCATTGATGAAACAGGAACAGTTTGCGGGTGACCTTTTACAAAAACGTAAAATCGCTTATGAAGTGAATACAAGCAATCCAGAACAACCAACTTTGGTCATCGCGGATGCAAAAGGTCAAAAATATACATTCGTGGGTAAAATGACACCTGAAGCAAAATACCAGTCTGAAGGTAAAACTGTTTTCTTGGAAATTGCACCAGAAACTAAATCTTGCACAGGCGTTGCGCCACAAACTTGTATGCAAGTGCGTGAAGTTAAATATGACGATAAAGGTTTAAAAACTTACGCTGACAAAAACTGGTCGCTTTACTACGGTCAAATCGAAGGTTTTGAGCACAATCCGCAACAACGTGTGATTGTACGTGTAAAACGTTTTGACATTCAAAACCCAGCTGCTGATCAATCAAGCATTGCAGACGTACTCGATATGGTTGTTGAACAAGAGATTGTTAAAAAACCATAATTTATAGCTGTAAATAAAAAAAATCCGATGTCTTAACATCGGATTTTTTTTATGGGAAGTCTTTCTTAATTTAAAAAGAGACTTTTAATAAATACCCTGCGCTAGAATGGCATCAGCAACCTTTACAAAACCCGCAATATTGGCACCATCAACATAGTTGATTGAACCATCTTCCTGAGTACCGTATTTGACACAGTTACGATGAATCTCTTTCATGATCGCATGTAAACGCTCATCGACCTGTTCAAAAGACCAGCCCAAGCGGTTAGCATTTTGAGACATCTCAAGACCTGAGGTTGCAACGCCACCCGCATTCGAAGCTTTACCGGGTGCATACAAAATCTTCGCTTCAACAAACTTTTCAACCGCCTCAAGCGTTGATGGCATGTTGGCCCCTTCTGCAACACAAATCACGCCATTTGCCAGCAAAGTTGCAGCATCTTCCGCTTTTAACTCATTTTGTGTCGCACACGGTAAAGCAATATCCGCAGGAATATGCCAAGGTGTTTGACCTTCGAAATATTCGAAACCATGTTTTGAAGCAAACTCGGAAATACGGCCACGTTTTTCATTTTTCAGTTCCATCACTTCATCAAGCAATGCTTTGCTGAAACCATTTTTTAGATACACTGTCCCGTTTGAATCCGACAATGTCACCACTTTTGCGCCCAGGAACATGGCTTTTTCTGCTGCATATTGAGCAACATTACCTGAACCTGAAATCGACACGGTCTTGCCTGCAAAACTTTCGCCACGGGTTTTCAGCATTTCTTCTGCAAAATAAACCGTGCCATAACCCGTTGCTTCAGGACGGGCCAAAGAACCGCCAAATGAAATCCCTTTACCGGTAAAGACACAAGAAGTGTCATTGCTCAGCTTCTTCATCATGCCGGTCATATAGCCAACTTCACGACCACCGACCCCAATATCCCCTGCCGGAATATCAGTATTCGAACCGAGATGGCGATAGAGCTCCAGCATTAATGCCTGACAAAAACGCATGATTTCTGCATCTGATTTACCTTTCGGATCAAAATCAGAACCGCCTTTACCGCCGCCCATGGGTAGCGTCGTTAAGGCATTTTTAAAGGTTTGTTCAAAGCCTAAAAACTTTAAGATTGAAAGATTCACTGAAGGGTGAAAACGCATTCCCCCCTTATAAGGCCCGATCGCTGAGTTGTATTGCACCCGGAAAGCACGGTTCACATGGGTTTGACCCTGGTCATCCATCCATGATACCCGGAACTGGATAGCGCGTTCAGGTTCAACCAGACGCTCGAGCAGACCATATTGAGCATACTTAGGATTTTTCTCAATGAACGGCCACAAACTGGTCATGACCTCTTCGACAGCTTGTAAAAATTCAGGTTGATTAGGATCTCTCGCTTTAACATAATCCAGAAAGTCATTTAAGCTGTTGTACTTCAACATTCACCCCCAAGTCCATGATTTATCTTGGTGCGAAAAATGCACCAAAATAGAATATCGCATATATTTAATACAGATTACTATTGCATCACAATATTATTTTTTAGGCCAAACTTTATATTATTAATAATCAAAAACTTATTTAAATAAATGTTCATTATTTTTATAATAAATGTACCTAAAATTGCTTAAAAAATGCGGTGATATTTTTCCAGCTTTATCCTTTATATCGCGGTCCTATTTTTAATTCGCACTAAAAAACATCAACAATCGCACTATTTTTAAGCAAAAAACCAACATGCAGTCTGGATGATTTTCCAGCTTGGCGACCCCGCCTAAAGTCATTATTTGTTATACTAGGCTCCCTGTTTTTTGCTTCATCCATGTCCATGTCATCAACCGTACAACATTCTCTTATCGTCCAAATAGATCAGCTCTTACCACAGACACAATGTGGTTTATGTGGTCATCGTGATGGATGTTTACCTTATGCAAAATCGATTGCAGAAGGCGAAGAGGCAAATAAGTGTGTACCGGGTGGCCAACCTGTTGCTGATGCATTGGCAGAGCTATTGCAACGTCCTTCTCTTCCGGCTGAACCCAGTGTCTGGGAAATTCAAGCGGATGGTCGTCCACAGCGCATGAAAGCGATCATTCGGGAAGATGAATGTATTGGCTGTACCAAGTGTATTAGTGCCTGCCCAGTGGATGCAATTATCGGCAGTGGTAAGCTGATGCATAGCATTTTGACCGATCTGTGTACAGGCTGTGAGTTATGTATTCCGCCTTGTCCAGTGGATTGCATTGATCTGGTGGCAGACAGTCAACCCTTGCCAAGCGCAGAACAACGCAGCGTTGAACAGGACGATTTAAGACATCGTTACTACGCACATATTCAACGTGAAGAGAAACGTCGTTTAAGCCGTAAAGGCCCGATTGTCCGTGCAGAAATTGATGTGGAATTCTTTGCTCAGTTTTCTCAGGCACTCAACAACGTGCCTGTGATTACCCTCGTGGATAAACCCAAAGAAACGCCAGCACTGGATGCTAAAACTACCATTGAACTTGCCAAAGTACGCACGCAGATCAAGAAACTGGAAAAACAGCTGAGTGTCCGTGCAGATGAGCAAAAACAAGCCCAGTTACTGGCTTTACAACAACGTTTAAATGAATTGCAGGACATCTAAATGCCCGTTAAAAATATGACCAAAAAGCAGATTCAGACTTTTTTCGAACGTTTACGTGAACAAAGACCACATCCACAAACCGAGCTGAACTATTCTTCACCGTTTGAATTGCTGATTGCGGTTCTGCTGTCTGCTCAGGCAACCGATGTGAGTGTCAACAAGGCCACCGATAAACTCTACCCAGTTGCCAATACTGCCCAGGCGATTTTAAATCTTGGGGTGGATGGCTTGAAAGAATATATCAAGACCATCGGTCTGTATAATTCTAAAGCCGAGAATGTAATTAAAACCTGCCGCATTCTGGTAGAGCAATATCAGGGCAAAATTCCGGAAACACGTAAAGAACTGGAAGCTTTACCCGGTGTCGGGCGTAAAACAGCAAATGTGGTACTAAATACGGCATTTGGTCAGCCGACCATGGCAGTCGATACCCATATTTTCCGTGTGGGTAATCGTACGGGTCTGGCGGTGGGTAAAAATGTGCTCGAGGTTGAAGATCGCTTGATTAAAGTGATTCCCAAAGAGTTTATTATCGATGCGCATCACTGGCTAATCTTGCACGGTCGTTATTGCTGTATCGCACGTAAACCGAAATGTGGTGAATGTGTGGTTGCCGATGTCTGTAACTGGCCGGATCGCTTTGAATTTGGCGCAAACAAAGCCATTGCCGTTAAAAACCTCAGTTAATCCTGAGGTTTTTTATGCTGTTGTAATTTTGGATGTAGCTGACGTGCTTTACCGTTCAGTTTATTTTCCAAAGCCTGCTGTTTCTGCACATGACGCAACATTTTTTGGCTTTGATACAATAAAAACAACAATAAAACCAAGCTAAAAATTACAACTAAAATCAGAACAACTTTTAGTAGCATGGTCTTTCTCCAAAATAAAAAGAGCCCTATACCAGAGCTCTTTTATCGTCTGCAATTCAGATTATTTATCTAAAATCGCAAATAATTCTTTTTGAACGTCTTCAATTGCACGTAAACCATCTAGCTTATCGTAAGTCGGTGCATTTTCACCAGACGCAGCACGACCTTGATAGAAGCCAACCAATTGCTCAGTTTCGCTGTGGTAAGAACCAAGACGCTTACGAATGGTTTCTTCCTGGTCATCTGGACGTTGTACCAAGTCTTCGCCGGTTTCGTCATCTTTACCTTCCACTTTTGGTGGATTGTAAACCGTGTGATAAACACGGCCAGAAGCTGGATGCTGACGACGGCCAGAAAGTCGTTGCACGATCTCTTCATCCGGTACATCAATTTCAATCACATGATCAATGCTGATGCCCGCTGATTCTAATGCTTCAGCTTGAGGAATTGTGCGTGGGAAACCGTCAAAGATACACCCATTTTCACAATCAGGCTGAGCAATACGCTCTTTCACCAAACCAATGATCAATTCATCAGAAACTAAACCGCCTGATTCCATGACACTTTTTGCTTTTAAGCCAAGTTCAGTACCTTCACGAATTGCAGCACGGAGCATATCACCGGTTGAAATTTGTGGGATATTGTAGCGCTTACAGATCAACTGAGCTTGAGTACCTTTGCCTGCCCCAGGTGGTCCGAGTAAAATAATGCGCATAAAAGAACATCCTCATTTAAAAACAATAAATCTTAAATTGAGCAATATCATACAGAGTTATCGCTCAACCAACATCAAATTAATTATAAGAAAGCAACAAATAAGTGAATTAAACCAGCAAAGAAACCAGTCACTCCACCTAGTACAATCAAAATCCACTCATCTTCCTGGAAAGCAGGACGCAATAAATTCTGGAACTCTTTCGGTGTTAGTTCACGGATGCGGTCTCTAAACATTTGAAAGATCTTCTGCGCACGACTTGCATTCAGAGCTGGGTCACATACTGGTCCCATGGTAATTTCAATTGAGCGATCAATCAAGTCAGTCTTGAGTCTAGCATACTCTCTTGGCCCTAATGAAAGCTGCAATGAAGTTCTGACCAGAGGAGTTTCCATGATTTCATTGATATGGCGTTTGACAATACGACGGGTTTTGTCTTTCTTGCTGCCATACATCATCTCAGTCATGATCGATTTTAAGGTAATTAAATCTTCAGTCACCACACTGGCAAATACATCCGAAACCTCTTCCTGACGCTTCATAAATGCGCCTTGGACATTATAGGTTCCAATCTTCAAGACAGGTACAATCCACGGGAATTTACGGTCTTTGGTCAAACGGAAGATCTGTGGATAGCGGATATAGTGCGGTTCAATCGGATTAAACACCATCCAGATGGCGATCCAGTTGGTTAAAAAGCCCCAAATAGCAGCCCAGAACGGGACCGTCCAGTGCCACGGCACCACAAACCAGACGATCATCTGGAAAATACCAAAGAACATCCCGATCAAGGCACTGATATGCCAAATAAAGTTGATCTCTTTCTGCCCTACTTTCAGGAACATGCGCACCATTAAACGGCGATCACCTTCCATCTGGCTCACCACCATTTCACGCATATCGACCAGTGACTCGACGTTCATGGTCAGCTCAGTCACAAGTTCTCTAAGCGTATTGGGTAATTGTTTATGGGCTTGTGCATAGATACGGCGTTTAATGGAATAAGGCAGATTTTCCCAGAGCACCGCATTACGATCGATCATCACCTCATCAATCAGGTGTTCAAGCTCAAAACCAACCTGTTCACCAATAATCATGGCCATATCTTCAGGATCCATGGCTTCCAGAAACTCGCGCAGTGATCCCAATTTCGATAAGGTATTATCGGTAATGATGCCTGAAATACGTCCAGCTTTACGCGGCACGATCCCTTGCCAACCGACAGGTAACGGGCCTAAATGGAATCCCCAGAAATTAATTGGGTAAAATACCATTTTCAGTGCCATCCACACGTGCGCCCAAGTTACAAAGGCGGTCACGGGAATGATACTTAACACTGCCAGATGGTCTGGTCGATTTAAGAAAATCTGCCACAATTCATTGACGTAATCAAACATGCATGACTCTCAGAATTATTGATACATGATGGCTTATAAAAGAATAAATCTGCATTCTCCTCTTATAAACCAAAACTTAAGGTGTAAGAAAACTGCAACACAGGTTGTGCTTTTTTCACCGTATTGCCATCTCCATCTTCTAATTTTTCACGTACTCCTGCGCCAACGCTGAAGGTACTAATCCGTTCACTGTTCAGCCAGACATATGCAAGATCGGCACCCACCCCCAGGTTGGCTTTTTGCTTACCGCCATAATTTTTACTGTCTAAATGGCCTGCATAGACCCCAACGTAATAACCATTTTTGTCAGTACCGGTTAGATAGTACGGATAGCGAAAACCGACTTGTCCACCAATTTCATTGTCATCATTTAAGAAGGCACCTGCTTTCGCATAGGCAATTCCGTAAGGATTGACCCATTCCAAATTGCCATGTAATAATTTTTTAGTAAAACCTGCCCCGACATTCCATGTTGAAACGTTTGCATCTTTCAATTTAGGCTCCGGCATAAATGGATTATCATCCGCATGACTTAAGCCCGTAAATGTTAAAACCGATAATAAAAGGCAAATTTTTCTCATTATTTTCTCCATTTTCCCTATGTCTGTATTGGAAAATCCTATTTCGAATAGTTTGTGACTTTAACAGAATTATTTTGCTTCTAATATACAAGACCCTATAATTTTAATGTCTGCAAAGTCAAAAACTGTCGCGTCAACATTTGCATGAATTGTTGAAAATTCTACAGTATGATCATGCAACTTACGTTAAAATATTGCGTCTTTGTATCTCTCACCTCTGTAATTAAGTCGACACCCTATGAAACAGCACTTTCCTTTAAAAAACATGCAACAAGAAAAGCGCATTTATAAGGGTCGAATCTTCTTTGCCATTTTTCTGGTCGGTTTTTTCCTCCTGTTACTGATCTGTCGTTATGCATATTTACAGATTGTTCATTACGATGACTTTACAACGGCCTCAGATAAGAACCGAATTCGCTTACAACCTCTGGCACCTGCCCGTGGTTATATCTATGACCGCAACGGGGTGTTGCTCGCAGATAACTATCCGGTCTTCACCGCAACCTTAAGCCGGGCCGATGTCAGCGATATTGACGATACCATTACTCGCCTGATCCCGATTTTAAATCTCAGTCAGGAAGATGTAGACCGTTTTAAAAGCCGGGTCAAAACTGCACGTAAAACCGAACGTCTGGCAATCAAATTAAACCTGACTGAAGCCGATATCGCGAAATTCAGCGAAGTGAAATATGCTTTTCCCGGGGTGAAAATTGAAACGCAGATGACCCGCTACTATCCGCATGGCGAACTGTTTGCCCATGTGATTGGATATGTCGGACGGATTAATGATAAAGAGCTCAAATCGATTGATAAGGACTTATACGCAGGCACTAACCTGATTGGTAAAATCGGAGTGGAAAAAAGTTATGAAGACTTGTTACACGGTACACCAGGCTATGAATCTGTTGAAGCGGATGCCCACGGTAATGTACTGCGTAATTTAGGCCGCCAGAATCCAGCCCGTGGTAATGATCTTTATTTATCAATTGACTACGGTCTACAAACCGTTGCTGCACAGCAATTAGCAGACCGTCGTGGTGCCATTGTGGCCATGGATCCACGCACAGGTGAAATTCTGGCTTTGGTTTCTAGCCCAAGCTTTAATCCAAACCTGTTTGTCACTGGTATTAGCTCAAAAGACTATAGCGGACTGCGTGATAATCTCGACCAGCCCCTGTATAACCGTGCAGTTCAAGGCGCTTACCCACCCGGCTCAACCATTAAACCGATGTTCGGTTTAGGTGGCATTCACTATGGTCTGGTGGATTGGGGCACCGCCATTTCAGATCCGGGTTATTTCTCTCTGCCGGGCGATAGTCACCGCTTCCGTGACCATAAGAAAAGCGGACATGGTTCCGTCAACATGCACAAGGCTCAAATCGTTTCCTGCGATACCTATTTCTATGTCCTGTCCTATCGCATGGGCATTGAAAAAATGAATGACTGGATGCGTCAGTTTGGCTTTGGTGAAAAAACCGGTGTGGATTTACCAAGCGAGAGCTCAGGCCTATACCCAAGCCCGGAATGGAAAATGCGTACCCGCAAATCCAAATGGCTCAAGGGTGAAACCATTTCGGTCAGTATCGGGCAAGGTGCATTTACCGCAACACCATTACAACTGGCCATGGCCACTGCGATTACCGCCAATAAAGGCTCACATGTTACGCCGCATGTCCTCAGAGAAACCAAAGGTGCCAAAAAGTTCGCTGTACACAATGCGCCTGATGGCAAAATCCAGTTTAACGGCACAGAACAAGACTGGACCAATATGCATGATGCAATGGTTGACGTGATTCAATCCGGTACAGGTCGCGGCATCAAAGGTGGTTTGCAATATTCAATTGCAGGTAAAACCGGTACGGCACAGGTGAAGAGTATTGCACAAGGTAAACGCTATAACGAAGCGGCCCTGTCCTCTCGCCAATGGGACCATGGTCTGTTTGTTGGCTTTGCACCCGCTGATCATCCAGAAATTGCCATTGCCGTAGTTTGGGAAAATGGTCGACATGGTGGTTCAGCTGCACAGATTGCCCGCCCAATCTTTGATTACTGGCTGGTGACGCGTAAGAAGAATCCACTGCGTCCAGCCAATCATCAGGTCAGTGGCGGTTTAATGACGGCGGGAATCAAGCCAGGTGAGTTATCGATGGCAAATGCGGCAGCAGCACAAAATGCAGCGTCAGCTTCAAGCCCGGTCGCAACGCCACCTGCGACCACACCGCCAGCCGCTCAACCCGCAGATGATGGAGTCACTGAATAATGAAGAATCAATTACGAATTATCGGTGGTGAATGGAAACGCCGTACTTTACCCTTTGCAAGTATTGAAGGTTTACGCCCAACCCCAGATCGTGTCCGGGAAACCTTATTTAACTGGTTAATGTGGGATATTCAAAATGCACAGGTACTCGACTTGTGCAGCGGTTCTGGCGCATTGGGCTTTGAAGCCCTTTCACGTGGTGCAGCCCAAGTCACCATGATTGAACCGAATCCGACCCAGGCACGCTTTTTAAAAGACAATATTCAGCTGTTAAAAGCTGAAAATTGTCAGTTACTGGTCACAACGGCCCAGCAAGCTTTAAGCAAATTAAAAAATAGCTTTGATGTGGTCTTTCTTGATCCACCTTATAGCCTTGATTTATGGCAAGAGCTGGCTGAGCTGGCTGATCCAATGCTTAACCCGAATGCTTATATCTATGTAGAAGCCGATCGTGACCTGTCCCAACTGAAGCTTCCGCTGAGTTGGCAAAAAATCAAAGAAACCAAAGCTGGGCTGGTTCGCGCAGGCCTCTATCAAAAAGTGGTTTAGAAAATACTCAGCCAGAAAAACCGGATCATTTGGCCACGATCAAAAGGAAAACTGGACAGATATTCATAACCAATGCGATGACGGAAATTCAGCTGATAAGCGACACCATACCCAACTGAAATCGAGAAGTCGTCTAAAGACAAACTGCTGGTATCGCCAGTTAGCATTTTATGGTTAAACTGATTGGTCTGATAAGCGGTATGGTTATAGATACGCCACCGTTCATTCCGAAAAAACAGGTTATGCAAAACTGAATAATCTGTTTTCATTTGCGGATAGGCGGCGTCAAACATTTCTTCGCGGTCATCATGGAACGGCTCAAAGAAATCATAGTCTTCTGCCTGCGCCCCAGCAGTGCAACAAAGCAGCAGAAGCAGTAAAAAAATATGCTTAATACGCATCATCATCTATATTACTTATCCCCCAAACTAGGATAACGCTAAAAGTTATTTCTTATCAATCAATTAAAATTTATACGACTGATCTTTATGCATGCTTCGATGGGCTATTTCAATCCTGCAGTTTTTGCTAGAGTGAAATCATGCAAAAGATGTATAAGTTTTTTTAATTTTTATTCTGTCAGACATAAATATTTAATTTATAAAACTAAACTTCTATACAATAATAGCGTCTTTAAAATTTCACTGTATCTCGATCTATCATGAAACTTTTGTGCTTACTCCTTGCCACGCTTAGCTTAACCGGTTGTATCTTTGGAAAATCAAGCGAGGTCAAACGTGCAGAGAAAGTCTTACAAAATTTTCAATGTCATAATATTGAATCCAGTGAGCTGGCGACCTCTTCTATTTCAACTTTTTATCAGCAATCCTTGGCTGCCAACAAGGAAAAGGCCGCTTCTTATATTGAACAATATAAAAATGGTGAAGATCTCTTTGACATTCCCCTAGATGAAGTTGTACAACAAAAATATCAATTATATATACAAGCGTGTCAGGCACTTGGCGGTATATCTACAACAAAAGAACCGATTGCTGTAACTTCTACAGAGTAAGGGGAATACGCTTTTCCTGATCGCGTTTAGGACGTGACATGATCGAAAAACAATTTACTTTAAAACATTATCTGGCACTAGCGCTGATCGTAGTCGCCGTTGCCATTGCAAGTATTGATCCACTGGAGTTTGAGGCATATCTGTTACATCAGGCCGGCACTGTCTTTATGTTGATTGTGCTGCTGCTGACGTTCAAAAAAGTGGGCCTTGATTATGCAAGTTTCTGCTGCTATCTCGTCTTTCTTCTGATTCATATTATTGGTGCGCACTACCTCTACTCCTATGTACCTTATAACCAATGGATTCTCTATTATTTCAATTTTGATTTAGATCAAAGCATGGGCTGGTCACGCAATATGTATGATCGGCTGGTTCATTTTTCTTATGGACTGCTGCTCTATCCTTTTGTCTATCGCTGCTTTCAGGTCTGGCTACCCACTGCAAAGCCATTTTCGTTATTTCTGCTTGTAATTCAGTTTGTCATGGCCTCCAGTGTATTTTATGAATTACTGGAATGGGGACTTTCTATCGGGTTATCGCCGGAAGATGCAGAAAACTATAATGGTCAGCAAGGTGATATGTGGGATGCGCATAAAGATATGTTCCTGGCAACAATTGGAGCGATCCTGACCGGTATTATTCAACTGGTAAAACAAAAGACGCTTATTGAAAAATAAGCGTCTTATTACATCAGTAGAGGGATTAGATAATTGAATGCTGTAATACATCCAACTGGTCAAAAGGCCCGGCCTTGATGGTTTGGGCAAAATCAAAATTTTCTAAATGCTGATGGTCTGGGCTTGCAGTCGCCGTTGATGGGGCTTGAGTAGCAATAATTTGATTCAACACCTCATCGACCTGATGGTTTGACGTCTCAGTAGTAGACAACAATTCACTAAGATTTAACTTCTCTGCTGCAGATGAGGGTGAGACCGCTGCCTGTTTGCTTTGAAAAGCCTCCAGATTGATGGCATCAACCAGAGAGGCTTGCGTTACGGCAGAGTCCGAAGCTTCACTTTGTAGTGATGCTGTCGTGGTCGGCGCAACCACGTTGAAACTAAATCCATCACTCATTTCACTGATATTACCCGCAGCATCGGTCTGGGTTAAGGTGATCTTATGCGCGCCGAGTCCTAATTCTTGGCTAAAGTTAAAACTCCATTTGCCATTATCCCCTACGGTTACCGTACCCACCGGCTGACCATTATCATAAATCGTCAGTACTGCTTTGGCCTCTCCAATTCCTGCTAAAGTCGGCTTGCTATCATCGGTATTTGCACCTGCAGCAATAGCCCCTTTAACCGGTCCCACATCATCAGTCACCGTTTGCAAGATCGGTTTATTCGGGGCAATGGTATCTTTTGCGCCCAGTACGTCAGTGGCATCCGAACGATTACCAGCCGCATCAATCACATACACTTTACCCATATTTTTATCGGTTAACGCAGGAGAGACTGTGATGCTAAATTTCCCATCGGCTCCAACCGTGCCTGTCCCGATCGTTTTACCATCCGGGCCTTTAATTTCAATTTTACTATTCGCTTCGGCAGTACCGGTAACCGTATCACCTGCAGCATTGATCTGGGCAGCAGCTTTGTCTGGTGCGATAGTATCTTTACCTGCAGTGATTTCCAGTGGTTTTGAAACATTACCTGCCGCATCTTCCAGCACGATAGAGGCCTTTTTATCCGCACCTAAAGCCGGTGACAAGCCAATCTCAAACTTGCCTTGCGCATCAGTAGTGCCACTTCCAATCACATTACCCTCGGCATCTTTGACCACAACTTTGCTATTGGCTTCTGCCCGCCCTACGATTGAAGTCCCTTCTTTATTCACTTCTACGGTCGGTTGATCGGGTGCAACCGTATCCTTGCCAGCAAATACTTTTGAAGGTTCTGACTTGTTGCCTTCCTTATCTTCCGCCACAACAGTTCCGCCCTTCTCGCTGGTTAAAGGAGGTGAAACCTTGATCGAATACAGTCCCTGTTTATTGGCGATTACGGTCCCGAGCAGGTTATTATTGGCATCATAAATCGAGACTTTGGCATTGGCCTCAGTCTTACCGGTGACAATGGTGCCATCGGCATTAAGCTGGGCAGTCGGTGCATCAGGTGCGGTGACATCTTTATTTCCCACAACCTCATTACTTGCTGAATTACCTGCAGCATCTGTTGCGGTTACAGTCACCTTTTCACCAGCCGGTAAAGGATCAGTTAATTTAAAGGTATAGTTTCCCTGAGCATCGGCTTGTCCAGTTGCAAGGATTTTCCCGTTTTTATCGACGATTTTAATTGCAACATTTGCTTCAGTTTTAACGGTGATTGTTTGTGAGTCCTTGGTATCTATTACAGCCTTAACGACTGGCGGTGTTCGATCAACCTCTTTAGGAGTTTCTGCTTTTTTATCGTCATCATCATCTTTGACAGCCAGCAAATAAACGCCTTCTGCCGCCAAGGCCACCAAACCCGCTTTGAGCAATTGTGATTTGGTAATCCCTAAGTCTTCTGTAGCATCTGACATCATCATGCTCTGTGAAGGTGATTGCGTATAAGCAAACTGAGTCAATTGCGTGGTCGGTACATAACGCACGAACTGGCCTGAATCATCAAACTGGGCGATGCTATAGCTACCATCTTGTTCAGGGAAAGCCAAAGTATGTTCCGTGACATTTGCATCAGTATAAAAATCACTAATAATGATTTTTTCACCGTTTTTAAGTGTAATGACAAGATCATTACCTTGTTTCATAATAGATTTGATATCGTCCTGATTTACACCAATCTGGACAATCGACGGCTGATCGAGCATGACCGCTTTTATTTGTCCATCTTGTAAAATATTCGAATTTTTCTTCGAAGAAACGACAACTCTTGTCATTTTTATGCTCACTTATCAATTATATTTTTATCTATTTGTCGGTTAATGAATAATTAAGTAATTCATCCGCATTTAAAATATCAAAACATTCCTACAACAACAATCTCTACAGCAGCATTTATGCGGTTTAATTTAAATTGACCATGCGTTCAAAAACCGGACTATAAAAAATGATTCATATTTTGATGCCATATAAAAAAACCAGCCTGATCTGGCTGGTTTCTTGAAGTAGACTCGGATTAGAATTTTGGATCGCGCATTTGTACAAGAGTACTATTCGCCTTCGCAAGACTATCTGTAATTTTACCCATTACCGCTGGTATAAGACTCTCAGCCATTTGTGCCGCTTGTAGACCCAGCTTTTCACCAAATGTTGGGCGTTTACGCGTGTTAATCACATAGATATCATGCTTTGGCAGCAGGCTCAGTAAATATTCATCTGAGGTCTGCAAGGTATCCACCAGATTTAACTCGCGGGCATCTTCACCATACCAGTGCTCACCCGTTGCCACTTTTGCAACATCCAGTTGGGGACGATATTTCTCAACAAAGTGCTTAAATAAGGCATGGGTTTGCTGGAGTTCTTCTTCGAACTTTGCCTTGCCTTCCGGGGTGTTTTCCCCAAACATGGTCACGGTACGTTTGTATTCACCTGCGGTATACAATTCAAAATCAACATTATGTTGTTTTAACAGGCGGTTAAAGTTAGGAACCTGGGCAACAACACCAATTGAACCTACCACCGCGAATGGTGCCGAGATGATTTCATTGGCAATACACGCCATCATATAGCCACCACTTGCCGCCACTTTATCTACACAGATCGTGACATGAAAACCTGCATCGCGTAAACGCACCAGTTGCGCCGCTGCCAGCCCATAACCATGCACCATGCCACCCGGGCTTTCCAGACGCACCACGACACGATCATGTCCAGCTTTTGCTGTTGCCAAGATTAAAGTGATTTCTTCGCGGATGGTATCCACAGCAGAAGCCTGTACATCGCCTTTAAAATCGAGCACGTAAATCTTTTGATCATTCTTGCGGCGCACTTTTGCTTCTTTAGCAAGTTGCTGAACCAGTTGCAGTAATTCCAGACGAGACGCTGTTGTTTGTGCAATTTTTTTTCTTTGTTCATTCACACGCGCATTGAGATGACTAATACGAATTTCAGCGGGAAATTTGGGTAAATGGAATAACATACAGTAAGTGCTCTATAAGTTCGGCTTTATCCATCTAAGATGTGGCCTGCTGAATAAAAATTCAATAGTGAATTTGCAAAATAGATTCATTTTCATTTATATAATAAAAAAAAGAGCCCATAGGCTCTTTGATTGATCTGGCTTTGCTTAACCAAAACGACCGGTAATATAGGCTTCTGTCAACTGATGGTCAGGTTGAGTAAATACTTTCTCGGTTGAGTTGACTTCAATCAGGTCACCCAAATGGAAGTATGCCGTACGATCCGATACGCGCGCCGCCTGTTGCATCGAGTGGGTGACGATTGCAATTGTATATTGTTCTGACAATTCCGAAATCAGCTCTTCAATCTTTGCCGTTGCAATTGGATCAAGTGCTGAACAGGGTTCATCCATCAAAATCACTTCCGGACTCACCGCAATGGTACGAGCAATACATAAACGTTGCTGCTGACCACCCGATAAACCAGTACCCGGCTGACTTAAACGATCTTTAACTTCATCCCATAGACCTGCTTTACGCAAGCTATTTTCTACGATTTCTTCCAGATCATATTTGTCTCGTGCCAGGCCATGCAATTTCGGGCCATACGCTACATTGTCAAAAATTGATTTTGGAAATGGGTTCGGCTTCTGGAACACCATCCCGACTTGTGCACGAAGTAATACCACGTCCAAGTTTGGATCATAGATATCCTGATTATCAAGCGTTACCTTACCGGTTACCCGACAGCTATCAATGGTGTCATTCATACGGTTTAGGGTACGCAGGAAAGTCGATTTACCACATCCTGACGGACCAATGAATGCAATCACTTCATTTTGGTAAACATCCAGGTCAATCCCCTTGATGGCCTCAGATTCACCATAATAAACATGAACATCTTTGGTACTGATTTTTACGTCACTTGCTTTTGGCTTTTTATTTGAAGCAGCCGTTTCAAACTGAGAAACAAATGCAGTGTTCGATTGCTGAACTTGCCCTTCCGCTGAAGTAAATTCTGTTTGCTGTGGATTCACTGATTTATCCTTTTCTACGGCGTTCATAATATCAATCGTATTCATTGTACTCTCCTCAATTACCAACGCACTTCAAATTTCTTACGGAGCCAGATTGCAAGGCTATTTAAACTAATCATTAAGGCAAGCAACACGATAATTGCTGCCGCGGTACGTCCTTCAAAGAAGTTACGTAATTCATTACCTTGCCATAAATAAACCTGAACAGGCAATGCAGTGGCTTGATCAAGAGGTGTAGTCGGTACACTAGCAACGAAAGCACTCATCCCGATCAACAGCAATGGCGCAGTTTCGCCCAGTGCATGTGCCACACCAATGATTGAACCGGTCATGATGCCTGGCAAAGCCAATGGCAAGACATGATGGAAAACGGTTTGCACTTTGGATGCGCCCAAACCTAAAGCAGCCTGTCGAATCGAAGGTGGAACCGCTTTTAATGATGCACGCGTGGTAATAATCACGGTCGGCAAAGTCATCAGACTCAACACCAGACCACCGACAAGTGGTGCGGATAATGGCAGTTGCATCCAGCCGATAAAGATTGCAGCGCCCAGTAAACCGAATACGATCGAAGGAACCGCTGCCAAGTTATTGATGTTGACTTCAATAATATCGGTCATCATGTTCTTGGGTGCAAACTCTTCAAGATAGATCGCACTTGCCACACCAATTGGAATCGAGATGATGATTACAATCAGCATCATGAACAATGAACCCATGAAAGCACCCGCCAAGCCACTGGTCGCTGGCGAACTACGTGAGTCTGGGCTAACAAACAGGTTAGTATTAAAGGTACTGTCAATAATGCCTTCTGCTTTTAGCTTATCTGCAAGCTGACGTACTTCAGGTTCAAGCTGTTGCTGGTCATCTGGTAATGAGCGATCAATATTCCCCGTTAACCACACATCAATATTGGCATCTGCCAGGAATTTGATCTCTTGCTTGCTACCAATCAACGCCGGGTTGTTCATGACCATATCGCGTAAGCGGTAAGCTTCAGAACTGGTATACAAGCTGCTCAAATAATCACGCTGGCTTTCAAGTGCCTTATCTTTAGACACGATGCCATTCACGATTAGCGCATCCCAATCCACCATGCCCATTTCAGTTTGCCAAGCGACCATACGCTCTTCAAAATGTGCCGGTGTTTCTCCTGCCGTTGCTTTTGGCTTGGCACCCACATTGATAATGGCTGGATCAAAATAAACTGGAACGGTCAGGCTACTTTGCCAGAAAGAAGGCAAACCTTTGGCCAGAATACTGCCAAACAGCAAGGCAACAAAAGCCAGACCGATCACCACCGCAGAGAAACCTGCGAAACGGAATGTCTTTTCTTTACGATGGCGCTTTGCCAAAGAGCTTTGAATTCTTCTTTTGCGCTGTTCACGTTGTTCAGCAGCCACTTGTGGATCAAATACGTTCTGATCCAGAGGAGATGAGGTATTTGATGAACTCATTCGTATTGCTCACGATATTTACGCACGATGTACAGTGCAATAATGTTTAAACCCAAAGTGATCACAAACAAAGTTAAACCAAGGGCAAAGGCCACCAATGCTTGCGGGCTGGCGAAATCGGTATCACCAGTTAATTGCTTCACAATCGTCACGGTGATGGTTGAAACAGCTTCTAATGGGTTGGCATGCAGTAATGGGCTATTCCCTGCTGCAAGCACCACAATCATGGTTTCACCCACCGCACGCGATACTGCCAACAAGAATGCACCGGTAATCCCCGGTAAGGCAGCCGGTAGCACAACCTGACGAATGGTTTCCGACTTGGTTGCCCCTAAGCCTAAAGAACCATCACGTAATGAACGTGGCACCTGAGTAATGATGTCATCAGATAACGATGAAACGAATGGGATAATCATGATGCCCATTACGAAACCAGCAGTTAACGCACTGGTTGCATTGATATCAACGCCGATACTCTCACCGACCAGCTTGAAAAATGGACCAATGATCATCAGGGCAAATACACCATAAACAATGGTCGGAATACCCGCTAATACTTCAATAGTTGGCTTTGCCCAAGAACGTAATCGTGGAGAAGCATATTCAGCCAGATAAATCGCAATCAGCAAACCAATTGGCACCGCAACCAACAAGGCGATACCACTGACCATCAGGGTTCCCCAGATTAACGGCAAGATCCCGTAGCTCCCCTCTGCATTTCCTGAAGTGCTAAACCCCGGGTTCCATTCAGTACCAAAAAAGAAATCCACTGGACTGACAAACTGGAAGAAGTGTAACGCCTCTCTCAACATCGATAAGACGATACCAATCGTGGTTAAAATCGCAACGCCAGAACACAGAATCAACCCCACATTGATGGCTTTTTCAACCTGGTTACGAGCGCGGAATTGCTGGCTGACATGACGTTTGGCCCAGACTAATCCGGCTAAACCGGCACAGATCACGACCGCAAGTTTTGCGAAAGAACCAATGGTCTGGAATTTTGCCAGTTGTTGTGCTGCAGCAACTTCATATGCTGCTGGCTGGTCTGTGACTCCGAAACCCGATGCAATTGCCTGTACGCGACTACTCAGGACATCACGTCCTGCAGCGTCCAGATTGGCACTGACAGAGGCTGGAATATTATTGAAAATGATATGCTGTAAAACGCTGGGTTCAACCAAGTTCCAAATAATCAAAATTAAAAAAGCAGGAATACCACACCACAAAGCAACCAACGCGCCATAATATCCTGGACGTGAATGTAGTGCTGCTGAGTTATTTCCCTTACCTGCTAGGTTACGGCTTTTACTTAGCCCGATTTGATATGCAATTGCCACAAGGGCTAACAACACACCGATAAGTAGCAGATTCATGTAATCTCCACTGTTTTCTCAATTTTCATGATTTGAAAAAACTTCGCTAGACAAAAAGGCTGATGATCCTAAGTCTCACCAGCCTCCCTTTTCACAATATTACTTAACTGATTTACCCGCTTTAAAATCAGCCAGGATTTTTGCGCGCTCTTTATCGCTTAAAGGAATCAAGCCCGCTTTTTCTAACTTAGAACCTTTACCAGAAATTTTCTTGTTTAGGAAGAATTCTGTGAATTGTGGTAAGCCTTTGATTGATTTCAAGTGCTCGCCTTTCACGTAGAAGAACAATGGACGTGAAACCAGGTAGCTGCCATCTAATACCGTTTTCTCAGATGGAGTCACGCCGTTTACAGTCGCGACACGTAATTTATCACGGTTTGAATCATAGAAACCTAGGCCAAATACACCCACTGCATTTGGAGAGGTTTTCAGGCGCGCTAATGTTTCAGTATAGTCACCCGCAATTTCAATCACACGGCCATCTTTACGGAAAGTTGAACATGCTTTCTTTTGATCATCTTTGCTTAAAGCTTTGTAGTAATCAAATGCTTCACAACCTGCATCTACCATTTTTTCCTGGAACACTTCACGGGTACCGTGGTTAGATGCAGGAATCACCAAAGTAATCGGCTCATTTGGTAATGATTTATCGATTTGGTTCCAGGTTGTATATGGGTTTGGAACCAGTTTACCGTTTGAAGGAAGTTGTGCAGATAATGCAGTGAATACATGTACTGGCTTTAATTTATACGCCGCTTTTTTAACATTTGATGCAAATACGATGCCGTCATAACCCACTTTGATTTCTTGGACTTGGTTTACGCCAGATTTTTTACATGCAGCTAATTCTGAATCTTTAATTTGACGAGAAGCATTTGCGATGTCAATCGTGTTATCGCCAACACCTTGACAGAATTGTTTCAAACCACCACCTGTACCGCCTGAGCCAACAACAGGTGCTTTAAATTGAGGGAAGGTGTTGCCAAACTCTTCAGCAACAATACTTGCAAACGGTAATACAGTAGATGAACCAGCAATTTGAATCGTATCACGAGCTGCATTTGCAGTCGTTGCTACAGTTGCCCCAGATACAGCTAATGCAATTGCGATGTGACGTGGATTTAAGCGCATTCTGTTTTCTCTCATTTATGCAATTTGATTTACAACTCTTTTCAAGTTAAGTGTTGTACTTTGGTTAACTGCATTTTGAGCAGATAATATGACAATTAAGTGACAACTTTATGACGCTTTTGTGATGGTCATATTCCCCCTTAATTTTTTAGAAAATGATCGCTGATAAAATCTTAGCTTAGCTTTCAGATTTGTCATAAATCATACAGAATAAAAACATAACCACTTAATTTAATTAAATTTTATAGACAACTAAAAAAATTTAATTAACAAAAAACCTGTTGGGTGAAAACGCCAGTTTATATATGTTTTATGACAATTCAGTCTAAAAAGGTCAGCTGCAATGCCAAATCCTGTCACAATTACAACACAAATGATGATTGGTCAGCCGGTCTCCAACGTGTTTGAAGCCTTTATTGATCCGGAAATCACCTCAAAATTCTGGTTTAGCGCTTCCACGGGAAAACTCGAACAAGGCCATACCGTAAGCTGGACTTGGGAAAAATACCAAGTATCTACAAAAGTCACAGTGACAAACATCATTGCAAATGAACTGATCCAGATTCAATGGGGTGAACCTAGCACGACCGTGGACTTTAAATTTGAAGCACTCAATGAATCACAGACCTATCTCACTATCCACAACTACAATATTCCTTTAGAAGGCGAAGAACTGATTGCTTTTATTATTGATAGTACCGGTGGTTTCACCACTGTATTAGATGGTTTAAAAGCCTATTTAGAACATGGACTACAACTCCATCTGGTACAGGATAAGTTTCCGCCATTTTGATGGTGTTGCTAGCGCTGACAATAGCGCGCCGCTATTTTCCATCAGCCGTTTTCAAGTCTATGCCTAGCTATTGGAGATAGAACATGACTCATCTATGGCCGATCACCGTCCTTACATTCTGCTCAACAATCGCACAGTTCATCAGCGCACAAACGTCCGATTCAGAAAAATCGCGTCTTTGGAAAAAATCTGACTTTTGAATTGATGGCCTGATGATCTACCCAACTGCAAACAAAAAGGAGTTCATATTTGAACTCCTTTTCTCGACGCTTAAATCGACTCAGTTTTAAATATTTGGCTGAGCTTGTGTCGACAACACTTCTTTCTTCTTATACTTCAGCACATAGACCAATGCCAGTAGCGCTAGCCAGATTGGCACCAGCATCACGGCAAGCCGCATATCCGGGGTGAGGCTCATGATCAGTAAAATCGCAAAGATGAAACCAATGGTCAGGTAATTACTCCATGGCGTTAAGATACTTTTGAACTTGGTGATGTGCTGTTGCTGCTGCATGGCTTTTCTAAATTTAAGATGGGTCCAGGAAATCATTAACCAGTTCACCACCAACGCCGCCACCACCAGCATCATGAGAAACTGGAAGGCTTTGCCTGGCATCAGGTAATTCACCACCACACAAAGTGCCGTCACGGAAGCAGACACAATGGCTGCTGCCATTGGAATACCACGGCGATTGACCTTTTGCAGGATTTTAGGCGCATTGCCCTGCATTGCCAGACCATGCAGCATACGGCTATTACAATAAATACAGCTGTTATAGACTGAAATTGCTGCAATCAGTACCACAAAATTCAGCACATTGGCGACCCCATGACTATCTAAGGACTGGAAGATCAGTACAAAGGGACTACCTCCTTCCGCCAGTTGGTTCCATGGAAATAAACACAGCAATACCCCAATCGCACCGATATAAAAAATCAGGATCCGGTAGACGATCTGGTTTATCGCCTTAGGAATGGTTTTATCTGGATTTTTGGTCTCGGCCGCAGTAATCCCGATCAGCTCAAGACCACCGAAAGCAAACATGATCACGGCCATCGACATGATAAAGCCATGCATGCCATTCGGGAAAAATCCGCCGTATTGCCACAAATTGGCCACACTTGCTTGTGGGCCTGCACTGCCAGAGACCAGTAGATAGAATCCAAAACCGATCATGCTCAGGATGGCAATGATCTTGATGCAGGAAAATAAAAACTCGGATTCGCCAAAGAAGCGGACATTCACCAGGTTGATGCCGTTAATCAGGATAAAAAAGAATAAGGCCGTGATCCATGTGGGCAGTTCAGGCCACCAGAACTGTATAAAGGTACCGATTGCACTCAGTTCCGCCATACTCACCAGCACATACAGTACCCAGTAATTCCAGCCCGACATAAAGCCCGCCATCGGGCCCCAGTATTTATTGGCAAAATAACTAAAGGAACCACTGACTGGTTCCTCGACCACCATCTCACCGAGATGACGCATAATTAAAAAGGCAATCACGCCAGCCAGTGCGTAACCCAGCAGAACCGAAGGTCCTGCCAGTTTAATGGTTTGGGAGATACCCAGAAACAGGCCTGTGCCGACCGCACCGCCTAATGCAATCAGCTGTATATGCCGATTGGATAAACCCTGTTTTAAATCATGTTTATTGTCTACATCCATCACTTATCTCCAATGTGTGTGTCACATCCTGTACACCTTTATGCAGCGTTAAACTCGAAGCCAAAAGTCCGGCTTCGAATCTGGTTCGCTTTCTTATCAATTTATAAATTTGAAGATTGTTCCTGCCTGATCGCTGATCTAGAAAGAAATCACTTTTTGACAGGGCGTGGTCTGAGCACGCTGCTTGAGGATTTCATAGCCGCGATCACCATAGTCAAAGCGCGCAATCACCGAAGCAAATTTTTTCAGGCTCAGCGGTGCATCCATTGCAGGAAGTTTTAATTCGATAAAAGTCAGACCATCAAATTGCTCGATACTGTCCAGGGTCTGTTTAAGTTGACCTGCGGTTTCAACCACACAGCTCTTATATTGATGTTTGCCATTAAATACCCCAGGAATCTGGGTATAGTGCCAGTTTTGAATATCGTTATAAGCGGCATTTTCTCCCATGATCAAACGCTCGATGGTATAGCCGCCATTATTCAACAGGAAGATAATCGGCTTAAGGTCATGACGGATAATGGTGGAGAGTTCCTGTACCGTTAACTGGAATGAACCATCACCAATAAACAGGATTTGACGACGTTCTGGAGCCGCCAGCAAACTGCCCAGTAAGGCTGGCAAGGTATAACCGATCGAACCCCACAGTGGCTGGGCAATATATTTCGCCGTTGCCGGGAGTTTTAAACCTGCCAGTGCAGAATTGGAAGTCCCTACCTCGCCAATAATGACATCATCCTCTTTAAGAAAATTAGCCACTGCATTCCAGAGAATATCCTGACTCAGCTTTTGCTGTTCAGGGACATCAATTGCTGGTGAGGGTTGTTTTTCCAGCATCGGCTTGGAGAGTTTCCGTGGTGCAACTTTCTTATTCAGTTCAACCAGAAGCTGTCCAATCTCAATTCCCGGATAATCCTGACCAAAAATCGTCAAGGCATAGGGTTTGATTTCAATATAATGTTCAGTGGCGATCTGATGGGTAAACACACCCGTACCGACATCGGAAAAACGGACGCCGATTCCAATCAGGCAGTCGGATTGTTCAATGGTGTTGCGGACATGCGGCTGACTCGCGCCCCCCACATAGGTTCCCACATAACGGGGTGAACCTTCATCCATAATATTTTTTGCCGTGAGCATGCTGGCAAAAGGAATCGAACATTTTTGCGATAAATCATTCAGCAATGAAGTTACCCCAAATACGGATGCTTCGTTATCAATTAACAAGGCTGGATGTTGAGCAGCACCGATCACTTCACATAGTTTCGCCACAGCACTGTGTAGCAGCTCTGGCTCAACCGCTGGATAGGATAAATCCAATGGACGGTCTGTCACTTCAATTTTGACATGGGTAATATCTGAAGGGAGCTGGATATGCACTGGACGACGATCCAGAAAACACTGGCGTAACACACGGTCAATTTCAAATGCAGCATTGGCAGGCGTCAAACGGGTTTGTGCCACGGTGAACTCTTTCATACAGTTCATGATATTGTCATAATTGCCATCCACCAGTGTGTGATGCACCAAGGTGCCCTTCTGAACCACATGCAACGGTGGAATACCCGAGATATGCACCACAGGTACATTTTCTGCGTAAGCACCGGCAATGCCATTAATCGCACTTAAGTCACCCACACCATAAGTCGTCGTCAAGGCCGCAAAACCGTTGATCCGTGCATAGCCGTCTGCGGCATAGGCTGCATTTAATTCATTACAATTGCCGATAAATTCGAGTTGTGAGTCTGCTTCTACTTGTTCGAGATAAGACAGGTTAAAATCACCAGGTACACCAAAGAGATGCAGGATACCCATTTGTTTTAGACGAAGATTTAAAAAGTCACCGATTTCTATGAACATTGCGCTACCTCCTTTCAAGTCAATTTTTTATTCCATAGAAAAATAATATTTCATCTGTGTTTTAGATTTCGTGCATAATGGAAACGGATTTTAATAAAAATACAATATTTGTGTATCATAAAAGGATTTTATGCAATGGATAAGTTCGACTGGCAAATCATTCAGGCATTACAAAAGAATGGACGGCTCACCAATCAGGAAGTTGGCGATTTAATCGGTTTATCCGCATCTCAATGCTCAAGAAGACGCCAATTACTGGAGCAGAAAGGTGTGATTCTGGGTTATGCAGCACGCATCCACCAACAGGCTTTAGGTCTGGAAGTCACCGCGATGATTCACATTAACCTGCGTATCCATGAAGCCAAGTCGCAGCAAGCCTTTCAGGAGTTAATTGAAGCAGAAGACAATATTCAGGATGCCTTTTCAATTAGTGGCGATGCCGATTTTATTTTAAAAGTAGTGGCGGAAAATCTGGAACAACTGTCGCAGTTTGTGACTGAGCGGCTACTGTCTTATCATTTTATTGGCCATATCAAATCTTACATTGTATTAAAAAAGATCAAGGAACAGAATCATTTCATGAGCAAAGGCAAAAGCCCGAGTTACCACCCCGCGAGCTAAGCCGAGGAACAGTGAGGCTCAAAAAAGGCGGATATTGAATCCGCCTTCATCTTCTGAATAATTAGACTTTATTGATATGCAGCGTTTGCCCGATGCTATTTTCCAGTAATCCTTCCATACCAAATTCAGCACCAACACCCGACATTTTCCAGCCACCAAAAGGCGCATGCGGCACAATTTCCGCATGGGTATTGATCCAGACAGTACCGCATTCAAGTTGTGCTGCATAGAATTGTGCCGCTTTCAGATCAGTTGACCAGATCGAGCCACCCAAGCCGAACTCACAAGCATTGGCACGCGCGATGGCATCATCAATGCTGGTATATTTCAGAATCGGCAACACCGGGCCAAACTGTTCTTCCTGTACCACTCGGCATGTTTCATCCAGATCAGTTAAAATCGTCGGGGCAATAAAATAACCCTGCTCAGGTAAGCTCTGATCACCCGATAGAGCGTTGGCTCCCTGGGCAATGGCATCAGCAATCAAGGCTTTAACCTTCTGGTATTGCATCTGGTTCTGCACGGGCCCGAAAGTGGTCTCGGATGCCATGCCATCTCCTACAATCTGTGCATTGGCGATATCCGCAAGTTTTTGTGCTAAAGCATCATATTGACTTTCATGCACATACAGACGTTTTAAAGCAGCACAGGTTTGTCCAGCATTTAAAAATGCAACGTTGAAAATCCGTTGTGCAATCTGATCCAGATCCGAATCAGGTAACACAATCCCGGCATCATTACCGCCAAGCTCTAGTGTTAAATGTTTTAAGGTCTTTACCGCACCGGACATAATGTGTTGACCTGTTCTGGTTGAACCGGTAAATACCACCTTTTGTACGTCCGGATGCGTGGAGAGTGCTTCACCAATTTCGCCATCCCCAACCACGATCGAGATGACCCCTGCTGGCACTTCTTGCTGAATGATTTCACACAGCTTTAAAGTGGCTAAAGGCGTAAATTCAGAAGGCTTATTAATCACCACATTACCTGCACGCAAGGCAGGCATGATATGCCAGACGGCAATCATCAGCGGCCAGTTCCACGGCGTAATTGAAGCCACTACACCCAAGGGTTGATAATGACGCTCAATACGTTTCTGCTCGCTATCTTCCAGGACATCAACCGGTAAGTCCAGACTTGCCGTATAACGGGTCCAGCCAATCGCACCCTGCACTTCCATTTGCGCCAATGCCAATGGCTTGCCCTGTTCCAATACCACCAACTCAGCCAAAGTTTCAGCATGCTTTTCGATACCATCGGCAATTTTGTTAAGTATATTTTTACGTTCTTCATGCGGACAACGCTGCCAGCTTTTAAAGGCCTGCTTTGCTGCAGCAATGGCTTGATTCACCTGAGCAACAGAAGCTTTGGCACAACGTGCTGCCACTGAACCTGTCGCAGGATTAATAATCTCAAGTTCACCTTGTTCGCCTAAACAAGATTGACCGTCAATAATAAGTTTAAATTCGTTTTGCATATTCACTTGTTGCATTTCTTTTCCTGATCTTAACTGTCTTTTCCGCTTTATTGTCCGCGTCTATGATTGGAATATAAGTCAAGTAAACGCGATCCTGAATGACATTAATGCATCACAGACACTGAGGGTCTATCAATACAATATGGAATTTGCCATCCACACTTCATGCATAATTATTTCTGATTTGGATTCAAGATGCATATTTTGTGCATAAACGTTGCAAAACCAACACAAGAACTTAATAAAGAAATTTTTGGACAATAAAAAAGGCACCCGAGGTGCCTTTTTTATGGAACGATCGATTAATCGATGGCCGGAACATAAGTGCCCGCAGCAATTGCATCCTTAATACGATCAGCTTCTGCAAGCACCAGTGCAAGCAAGTTCTGAACGTTTTCAAGTGTTGCAACCGGACTTAAAGTGGTCATTTTCAATGATTGAACATTGCCAACTTTAGTCACACCAATATTCGCTTCGCCACGTGCAAACAGTTCATCTGCAACGTTCTGGTTCAAGCTATCGATGAATTCAGCAGGATAAGCATCTGGTACCACACGGAACAGAACTGATGCGAATTGCGGTTCAACCAGCAATTCCAGACCTGCTGTTGCTTTAATATAATCTGCAACTTCACGTGTTAATTTCACACCATGATCAATCATCGAACCATAAAGCTCTTCGCCTAATGCTTCAACGGTCATCCATAATTTCAATGCATCAAAACGACGGGTCGTTTGCAATGATTTAGATACCAGGTTAGGTACACCATGTTCTTCATCATAAGCAGAGTTTAAATATTCTGCTTCATAATGCATAAAGCGATAGTTGGCTTCGTCTTTCAACAAGAAAGCGCCACAGCTAATGCTTTGGAAATAGTGCTTATGGAAATCAAGCGTGATTGAGTCTGATAATTCAATACCATCCAGCATTGCACGATGGTCATTTGAAAGAATCAGTGCACCACCCCAAGCTGCATCAATATGCATCCATGAACCATATTTCGTGGTAATTTCACGGATTTTCTTGAGTGGATCAATCGCACCAGCATCTGTGGTACCCGCAGTCGCAACCACACATGCAACGATTTTGCCTTCAGACTGAAGATGCGCCATGGTTTTTTCCAGTGCATCGACATCCATTTGGGCATTTTCATTCACAGGTACAGTCACAACCGACTGGAAGCCCATGCCCATCATTGCCATGTTCTTTTGCACAGAGAAATGCGCATTTTCAGAACAGATGACTTTGACGTTTTTCATTGCATCTGCAGGGATCCCATCACGCTGAACTGACCATGGCTTGCCATTTTCGTCTTTCCAGTTTTTCGAGATACACCAGTCACGTGCCAGCAATACACCCATCAGGTTAGATTGCGTACCACCCGAAGTGAACACACCCGCCTGACCTGCACCATAACCGACTTTTTGACGAAGCCAGTCAATCAACTGCACTTCCATCAAAGAACCCGCTGGGCTTTGGTCCCATGAGTCCATCGACTGGTTGGTTGCATTGATCAATACTTCCGCAATCTGGCTCATCACCATGGTTGGGCAGTGTAAATGTGCCAGTGAATGTGGATGATGGACTTTCAAGCTTTTATTGAGGAAAAGCTCAACCATACGTTGTAATGACTGCTGTACACCCAAACCTTGTTTTGAAGGCGCAAAAGAGATTGCTGCGCGCAAATCCTTGATGCTGCCACCTGTGTACATTTTGTCATTTTGCAACCATGCTGAAACGGCATTTACCGCCTCGCCCATTGCTGACTGATAGTCAGCAATAGATTGAGCATCATTGCAGAGTAACGCCTTACGATGTTCTGCAAAATCAACCATGAATTAGCCTCGTACTGCTTTTAATGCTTCAGCAATCGCTTTCTTGAAGCGAGCAATCACTTCAACACATTCGTCTTGGTTGATAATTAACGGACAAAGCAAACGAATGACTGTACCGTTACGACCACCTTTCTCAAGCAATAATTTATTGTTGAAACATGCGGCTTGAATCGCTGCTGCCAACTGAGCATCCGCAGGATGAGAACCGATACGGTCAGCAGGTTTACGCTCATCAATGATCTCGATACCGATCATCAGGCCACGGCCACGCACGTTACCGATACAAGGGAATTCTTGGGCAAGTTTTTTCAACTCAGCTTGTAAGAAGTCACCACGCTCTTGCGCATTTTGAGCCAGATTTTGTTCTTTGATCACTTGCAGTGATGCCAGACCTGTACCCATCGCAAGTTGGTTGCCACGGAATGTACCTGAGTGTGTACCTGGCTGCCATGCATCAAACTTACGTTTAATACCTAACACAGCCAATGGCAAGCTACCACCCACCGCTTTCGACATCACCACAACATCAGGCTCGATTCCTGCATGTTCAAAGGCAAACATTTTACCTGAACGTGCAAAACCAGCTTGAACTTCGTCCAAAATTAAAACGATGTTGTGCTTTTCAGTCACTTCACGAATTTTTTTCAACCATTTAACTGGCGCAGTCACCACACCGCCTTCACCCTGAATCGCTTCAAGAATGACAGCTGCAGGTTTGGTTACACCGCTTTCAACATCTTCAATGAAATTTTCAAAGTAGTATGTCAAAGCATCAACACCCGCTTCACCACCTAAACCCAGTGGGCAACGATATTCATGTGGATATGGCATAAACTGCACGCCAGGCATTAAACCATTGACCGCATTTTTTGCGTTCAGGTTACCTGTCATTGCTAGCGCGCCGTGGGTCATACCATGGTAGCCACCTGAGAAACTAATCACAGAGCTACGACCCGTATAAGTTTTTGCAAGCTTAATTGCTGCTTCTGTACCATCTGCGCCTGTTGGGCCACAGAATTGTAAGCAATACTCTTCTTTACCGCCTGGCAAATATGCCAGCAGCGCTTCAGTAAACGCATCTTTTAAAGGAGTCGTTAAGTCTAAAGTATGCAATGGCAAACCACTTGCCAATGTGTCTTGAATACTTTGAATCACCGCAGGATGATTATGGCCCAAAGCCAATGTTCCTGCCCCAGCTAAACAATCAAGGTACTGTGTACCTTCAACATCAGTAACCCAGCAGCCTTGTGCTTTCGCTATCGCTAACGGTAATTTACGTGGATAACTACGAACATTTGATTCCATCTGACTTTGGCGAGTCAGATAATATTCGTTGGTTGCATTAGCGGCAGGATTTACGGAAGTAACGCTCATATCGAATTACCATCTCTGATATGGGTGAAAGAAATAAGTCTGGTGACTTGCGGTCGTTTGACTCGGTGCTTTTTAGAATCTAGTGAGACACAAATTTTATATCTTTCAACTAGGAGCGAGATGATACCTAATTTTGCAAGAAAATAAACACTTTTTATGCCTGACATTGATCTAATCTTATTGAAAAAATGTATCATTCCAACAACTATGATGAATTATGATCATACTATGTGACAAGCGAAAGAAAGTAAGCTTTTTTAAATCCTGATTGCATTTTTAGATAAATGGTCAAATCAATCTATCTAATTATCTAATTTTTAAAGTTTTTCATTTATTTTTCCTGTTGCAAAACACTGCTAATCCCTTACAAAGTCACCACAAAATATGCCGAAGTTCACCATCAGTTCTTTTTAATATCAAATCTGTAAAAAATAAATTTTCGATATCAAATTCTAAGGACAATTTTATGCGTACTTTAGCACTTGCTACATTGATGATCGGGGCGGCCCTCAGCCCAAAACTGTTTGCCCATGAGACAGAAAACTTGAACTATAATATTGTGAATATCCAAGCGGATGCCTCACGCCAAGTCGCAAATGATGAGATGCGTGCCATCCTGTATATTGAAAAAAGCAACAAACAACCGGCTGAACTCTCTAACCAGATCAATCAGCTGATGAATCAGGCGCAAGCAATTGCACGTAAATACAATCAGGTCAAGGTCGAAACCGGTACACAAAGTACCTATCCTGTTTATGACAATGACAGCAATAAACTGAAAGAATGGCGTGCCCGCGCCGAGATCCAGCTTGAAAGTAAAGACTTCAAGGCCGCAAGCCAGTTGATCAGTGAATTACAGCAAAGCTTCCAGACCCAGTCGATCAACTTTACCGTGTCAGATGAACAGCGTAAAAAAGTTGAAAACGAGCTGATGATTGAAGCATCGAAAAACTTCCAGCAACGTGCCCAAGCCATTACCCAAGCATGGAATAAGGGTCAATATAATCTTGTGAGCTTGAATCTCAATACCAGTAATTATTTCCCGCAACCGATGGCACGTGGCGGTATGGCAAAATTTGCGATGGCAGAAGCAGCTCCCGCGCAGGACATGGCCGCTGGCGAATCAAAAATCACGGTCAGTGCCAATGGTTCGATCCAGTTTAAATAACTTACTTTATAACCTTCAATAAAGGCAGAACTGCAATAGCTTCTGCCTTTATCGATTCATATCAAAATAATTTTCCAATTCATTCAAATCGGGTAGCTCATCAAATGCCCGAAGCACCTCATGTGCTTCCGCCCAACTCACTTTGGAATTTACACAAAAGTTTAACTCAAGTTCAGGGGTGAACTGTTCCTGAAGCAAGCCCAAAGGAATCCACATAATCTCTGGCTTACTGCCTAAGGCATTCGGGACAGGAGAACCACACTGTCTGCAAAAGCAACTGGTAAAGCCCGTCTCCTTGACATAGGTCTGAATCAATTTCTCGCCCTGCTGCCACCGGAATGCACCAGTCGGCACAACGGTAGAGGCATTGGAGACTGCCCCACTCTGCTTGCGACATAGACTGCAATAACAACGATAGATCATTTTAATCCGGTTGAGATGCAATTCAAATTGCACCGCGCCACATAAGCACCTGCCGCTAAAGTACTGTTTGTCATTGACTACACGCATGTGTTGTTATCCTGAAAATCGCTGATCGGCCTTTTTATTTATTTTGAGCCAGATTCTGTAATGAATCCCACGCAGCTTGGGCCAACGTTTCCCGATAAAGGCTCGGCGTTGTACTGACTTTTCCAGATAACCAGGCTCGGCTATAACTTTCTGCCGCTCCAATAACCAGAGACATCATCAGTTCTGCGGGTACGGCTTTCAACAGCTTTGCCTCGGTATAACGCCCGATCTGGCTGGCTATTTGCTGATTCCGCAGTTTATTTTTCTCATCTAGCTGCGGTCGGTATTCCCCCTGCATTACATTAAAGTGAGCCAGTAACAGAAATCTGGCAAATTCAGGCTGATCAGAGACCCAGTCGGTATAACTGTAAATCAGGGCGTACAAGCATTGCTGTAAAGAAAGCGCTTCCTGCAGGTACCGCTCACGCAATTGTGCCTGATCTTCCAGAGCCGCAAATACCAGTGCCGCGACAATCCCCTCCTTGTTTTTAAAATGATGGTAAATCGCGCCGACACTACTTTCGGATTTTTCACGGATCATTTCAATGCTGGTGGTTTCCAGACCATAGTCAAGAAAACAGCACAAGGCATCCAGTAAGATTTGCCGTTTTAATAAGGACTTCCGTTGCGGATATAAGCGTTCCAATAATTGCTGAGCGGCCTGCATAGTTCTATCAAATTTACCAATGGTCGGAACTATTGTGTATGACTTGACCACAACTTGTAAACAGAATTATATTCTGTAAAAGAATTTAATTCCGTTACAGGACGTCTGAACATGGCTTCAACCTTAGAACTCTGGCATAAAGTCTCAGCCTTACCGGCCGGGAAATGGACCTTTACCCGCATGTTATGCCTCAAAGCCCCTTATTTCAGTAGTATTTCTCCGCTATTTGAAGAACTGAAACCCAATTCTTGTAAAATCAGTATCAGGAAAAAACGTTCCGTACTGAACCATATTGGTACGGTGCACGCGATTGCGATGTGTAATATGGCAGAACTGGCGGGCGGTACCATGACCGAGGTGACAGTTCCTGCGACACATCGCTGGATTCCCAAAGGAATGACGGTTGAATATTTAAAAAAAGCTGAAACCGATCTGGTTGCAATTGCTACCCCGGTTGATGACCACTACGATTGGGATCAGGCGGGTGAATATCTGGTGAATGTCGATGTGTTTGATCAGCACAAGGACAAGGTATTTCACGCCACCATCACCATGTGGGTTTCCAAAAAGAAGAAATAAAATAAAAAAAGCCCTGAGGCACATAGCTTCAGGGCTTTTGTTAAGGGTTTATCGCTTACTTTTTAAATGGCAGTGCATATTTAAAAATACGCCCCACCACTTCACCAAACTGTTTTACAAAGCTGGCATTGTTGTAATTCAGTCCATATTTCTCACAGACTGCCTGTACTTTCGGGGCAACCTGACGGTAACGGCGTGCCGGAATATCCGGGAATAAATGATGTTCAATCTGATGGCTCAAATGCCCGGTTAAAATATGAAAGGCTTCTGAACCGGTCAGATTCGATGAACCGCGGATCTGGCGCATATACCAATGCCCGCGACTTTCATTCTGTAATACCGCTTTCGGGAATACTTCCACATCTTTGGTAAAGTGACCACAGAAAATGATACTGAAGGTCCAGACATTTCGAATCCCGTTGGCCACCAGATTGCCGGTAAATACAGGAATCGCGGCTGGACCGGCAATCAGTGGAAAGAACACGTAGTCCTTAAACATTTGCTTCAGGATTTTCTTCTGTGCAGGTTGCCATTCACGCTTGAATTGCGCGATGCTTTTACGCTTATACACGACCTTGCCCAACTCCAGATTCTGGATCGCAACACCCCACTGGAATAACAGGCTAAATGGGATGATGTAGATCGGCTGAATCAAGGTGAATTTAGACCAGCGCTGTTCCGGGAATAAGCGGAAGACGCCATAGCCAACATCATCATCCATTCCTTTAATGTTGGTATAGGTATGGTGCTTATAGTTATGGGTCTGGCGCCAGTTGTCAGAGGTACCCACCGTATCCCACTCATAGGTTTGACCGTTGAATTTTGGATCATTCATCCAGTCATATTGACCGTGCATCACGTTATGGCCCAATTCCATATTTTCCATGATCTTGGCGAAACCGAGTAAGCCCGTGCCCAACAACCATGCTGGCGGAAACCAGCCCAGAAATAAACAGGCACGCCCAGCCAAACTGCTATAACGAATGGTGGAATAGACACGGCGAATGTATTTCGCATCTTTTTCACCAATATCATCCAGTACGTCTTGTTTAATTTGATCCAGTTCACAGGCAAACGCATCTAACTCGGCAGCAGTCAGATCACGGTTTTTAGGATTTTTGAAAAATTCAATTTTAACAGGCATGTTCATAATCAATTTCTCTCTTATAGATCAATCACAAGATCAGACTGGGCTGAATTGACACAAATTTTTAGCAACTGAGCAGGTTCATTATTGGCAGCACCATTTAATAGGTTTTTGGTCGCACCTTGCGCCTTGTTGCAGGCACATTTATTACAGATTCCCATCCGGCAACCGTGATTCGGTTTAATACCTTGATGCTCTAAACTTGCAAGAATCGACTGGCCTTTCGGAATCACAATCGTCTTATTGGATTGCGTCAAGGTCACATTAATAAAACCGGTCTCAGTTGCATCCTCAGCAAATTGACTTAAACTAAAGGCTTCTGTTTGTAGCGCTGCGGCATCTTTAAACAGGCTTTCCGCTGATGCAGCAAAACCCGAAGGTCCACATGCATAAACTGTGGTGTCGCTTAAAACCGTGCACTGATCCACATGACTTTGATTTAAACGCTGATCCTGTTCTTGGGTATAAAAAATCTGATAACTAAAATTAGGGAAGTTTTCTGATACTTCTTGAAGATATTCAACATAGGCTGCGTCAGCCTGCGTTTTGACCCAATATAGCAATTGAACCGTATGGTGATTTAACTGTTTAGACTGGCACAAGGCTTCAATCAGACTCAGCATCGGGGTGATGCCACTACCTGCCGCCAACAATAGCAAGTGTGAGGTTGCAATGTGCTGTTGCATGTCACCATACGGTTGTCCCAAACGTAGCATATCACCGGTCTGACTGTGTTCAACCAGCCATGAACTCACTAAGCCCTGTTCAACTTTTTTCACGGTTAAACACAGGTGATCGGCATCAACCTGCATCAAACTATAGGTCCGCTCGTAATGACGTCCTGCAATCTCAACGGTTACCGGATGATGCTGCCCTGCCACACCGCGTATGACATGGCGGTTGCATTGCAAAATAAGACTGACCGTATCTTTTGCCACATTTTGTTTTTTTACGATTTTGGCAAGTGGCTGATTGATTGACCACAATGGATTGATTTTCTGTAACCAAAAATTGGCATCATGGCTGTTCATTACACTTTGAGCCAACGAATTAAATAGAGAATTTCTCTTTTCAATTGCTTGCATGAGCAGTTTTACTCTGGTGGTTTGCTAATTATTATACATATGTATATATATTTGTATATACACTCGTATAAGAATTTACATTTCACAAGTACACCGACAATCGCTATAATCCCGAGTAGCTTACTTATATATTGAAAATAATGGTTCATTCTTCTTTTTTACCGCTCGGCCATGACACCGTAAACGAACAAGATGTCATTCCCATGAAATCTCCTGTACGTTCGGTGGGTAGGAAAGCAACGATTACCAAAGAAGAGTTGTTTCAGGCCACACTGAGCCTGATCGGCCCACAAAAAAGTATCGCTTCACTCAGTTTGCGTGAAATTGCACGTGAAGCTGGCATTGCACCAAACAGTTTCTATCGTCATTTCAAGGATATTGATGAACTGGCCATTGCCCTGATTGATCAATCCGGTCTGGTCCTTCGTCGTATTATCCGTGAAGCACGTTTACAGGCTTCCAAGCAGCAAAGCATTATCCGTAGTTCGGTTGAAGTGTTTATTCAGCAACTGAATACCGATGAAGGCAACCTGAGTCTGTTATTACGCGAGGGTTATACCGGTTCAACCTCGTACAAAGCAGCGGTTGACCGTCAGCTCAATTTCTTCCAGCAAGAGCTGCAAGAAGACCTGATTCGTTTGGAACGCCTGAATAACAGTAAAATCAGTCATGCGGATCTGGCTGCCAAGGCCATTACCCAACTGGTGTTCAACATGGGGGCGAAAGTCATTGATCTGCCTGTGGAGCAACGTACGGAAGTTGCGGAACAGACCATGGTAATGATCCGTATGATTTTAGAAGGCGCCCGTCATCTAAATGAAATGGAAATTGATTAATTGTTTGTATCACCCTACGATGGACCTCGGCAAAATTAAATTTTGTCCTTTGCATCACCCCACATTCTAATCAGGCCTATAGATCATGAATCTACTGAATGACCGTCAAAGCATCATCGCCAGTTTTATCCTGATGTTTTTATTTTTAATGATGGTCATTCCCCTGCATTTACTGCCGAGTTTCTTTGCCGGATTTCTGGTCTTTGAAATTATTAACAGTTTGAGTTCGATTGTTGAAAAGCATATTGATGGCCAACGTGCACGTATCTTTATCAGTATTATTCTGGGGATATTGGCAACCGTACTGATCGGTTTCTTTATCACCAGCCTGATCAGTTTTGTGATTTATGATCTTAAAGGCACAGGACTCAATTCTTTCAATATCAAAATCGACCAGACCCTGATCAAGTTTCAGGCTGAGATGAGCCATTATTTGCCGGGCTATCTGCCCCATAGTGTGGCTGATATCAAGAATCAGATCTTGTCCTTTATCAAGAACAATATCTCGATTGTCAAAAATACAGGCACCGATATTCTGCACAATCTGGCCACCATGGTGATTGGCCTGATTGTGGGTATTCTGGTATCGATCCAGAATTTTAAACAGCATGCCCCACAACCTGCGTTTAAGGCGGCCATTCTGCATCGCATCCAGAAGCTTTCCGTTTCTTTTAAAAATGTTGTTTTTGCTCAGGTCAAGATTTCACTGATTAACACCGTGTTATTCATGATCTTTGTGTTTATTGTGCTGCCGATATTTAATATCCACTTACCTTTTGCCAAAACCCTGACCATTCTGACCTTTATTTTTGGTCTGCTTCCAATTATTGGCAACCTGATCTCCAACACCCTGATCATCATGGCCGGCTTGACCATTTCCCTGTCTGTGGCAGCGATTGCCCTGGCCTATCTGGTGATTATTCACAAGCTTGAATATTTTATTAATGCCAAAATTATTGGCACTAAAATCAATGCCAGTGCCTGGGAAGTGCTCTTGGCGATGCTGATTTTTGAAGCGATTTTTGGATTGAGTGGGCTGATTGTTGCGCCTATTTTCTATGCCTATATCAAACTGGAATCTAAGGATGCCGGGCTGATCTAAGCATTTTTATACATTCAAAATACTGGGCTTAACAGACTGAAGTACTCTTTAATCTGAATTAAAACGGTTGTTATAAAAAGAAAAGTACCGATAAGTAAACTTACAAAAGGCTAGAAAACGAAAACACTTAGAAGCCGGTTCAAGGCGTAAGCTAGAGATGAAGTAACGGTTTTATTCGTTCTATTTCATCACATATATAATTAAATGAGGTAACTATGAGTTCTTCAGCAACTAAAGCTTTAAAAGTATATACACGTAATAATTTAGATGATGCGATCAAAGAATCGACCGTAAAAATTTTAAACCAAATTCTTGCCAATCTGATCGATCTGTCGTTACTGACCAAACAGGCCCACTGGAACATGCGAGGCAGTAACTTTATTGCAGTGCATGAAATGTTAGATACGTTCCGTACGTCGTTAATTACCCATCTGGACAATGTGGCTGAGCGTGCAGTACAGATTGGTGGCACAGCGCTGGGAACCACGCAGTCTGTGGGTGAAAGTTCACACCTGAAGCCTTATCCGGTTGCTATCCATGCGGTGCAGGATCACTTAAAAGAACTGGCAGATCGCTATGGCGTGGTTGCTAATCATTTGCGTGATACCATTGATGAAATTCAGGACCCGATTTCAGAAGATATTATCCATGCTGCCTTAGAGGATCTGGATCAATATCTATGGTTCCTGGAAGCCAATATTGAACAAAAATAATTAAAACAGCTGATAAAAAAAGAGGACCCACGGTCCTCTTTTTTATTTAACGCTCGATTATGGTTTAACCACCACCAGCACCTGAATCGCTTCAGGGGTTACAGAAAGACCATCTAACAGGCCCAAGCCTTCTTTCTGGAATTTCTGCAAGCGCTCGATTTCATCTTCACGAATACTTGGATTGAATTGCTTGAGGTAGCTCAAACGATCAATCTCGTATTGCCATTTACCACTGTAATGCTCTTTGGCTTGCTGCATCAATTCTGGCAATGAACCCTTGGCAATCTCTAAAGCTTGCGCATAACGGGTTTCAATCACTTCACGGCGCGCTTTTACGACCTGACGGCAGCTATTGCCATCCAAATGATGCAGATACGGACGTAAAATGCTTGGATCAATCTTGGCAGACAAATCCTGACCATTTTCACTGAGTAATACGCGAATCAATTGTTTCGGTAAACTTGATGGCAAGTTTAAGGCTTTCGGTGCAACCACATCGACCTTAAACCAGACTTCAAGCAATACCGAGCCTTGTTTCAATGCATTTGATTTCAACAAAGCCACATTGGTACTACCAAATGACTGGGTGCGGATCATTTCCATCACACTTTCAATAAATGGATGTTCCAGCGTCAAGTATTGTGCATCTTCACGGATTTGTGCCTGATCACGATAGAATGTCGCCGTCATGCCTTCTTCATCCAAGGTCAGACCTTGCACCTGCATCTGATCGGTCGGCTTGATGATCACGGTACCGTTGCTTTGCTCATCAAAATCAATATTGGTCGATGACATAAAACGCTTCACAAACATGGGTAAAGTGGTGTTGTCATCATAATCTTCAAGCGCTTGCACGATACCCTGCGCAACCACTGGACGGCAGGAATTGTACTCAAGCAAACGGTCACGACCTGCCTGTAATTCAGCTTCCAATGCCTGACGCTGTACATTGACTTCTTCAAGCAGGTCTTCAAAGGTCTGGCCTTGATCTGCGAGTAAGCAATCTTTCAGCTCAACAATAAAATTCTCTTGTAACGTTTGCGCGGTTGGAGAAATATTGCTGAAAATATTCAGTGCTTCGTTGTACCAGCGGAACATACGCTCTTGCGCTGTGCCCACGAGGTAAGGTACATGAATCTGGATACGGTTTTCCTGACCAATACGATCCAGACGACCAATACGCTGCTCAAGGACGTCTGGGTTTGCTGGCAAGTCAAATAAAATCAAGTCACTGGCGAACTGGAAGTTACGACCTTCCGAGCCAATCTCAGAACATAATAAGATTTGAGCGCCATAACTGTCTTCGGCAAAGTAGGCTGCCGCCTGGTCACGTTCGAGCAGGCTCATACCTTCATGGAACATCGCGGTACGAATACCAGCATGTAAACGTAGAACATTTTCCAGCGCTTCAACCACTGGACCACTACGGGCAATCAATAACACTTTTTTGTGTTTTAATTCTTTACGTAGCACTTCCATCAACCAAGGCACACGCGGATCATTTTCCATCCATGCGCCATCCAGTTGACCTTCTTCTGGCCACATCTGTTCGCGCATTTTGCCGTCCATTGACCAGTCTTCTGGCGCTGGTAAAGGCGCTGGCTGGCAATCACGTCCCGGGAAGCCCTGAATCGCTTCGCGGGTATTACGGAACAGGATACGACCTGTGCCATGACGGTCCAACAATTCATGAATCGCACGCATACGCTGTTCAGGCTGATCATCAATCCGATGACCCAACAAGCCTTCAAGTGCAGCAAGATGCTCTTCTGTTAGTGCTTCATCTGACATCAATACTTCTGCAATTTTCGCAGTTTGCTGGTATTGCTCTTCTTCATCCAGGAAACGGTCAAGGCTGCTAAAACGTTGCGGATCAAGCAAACGTAAACGGGCAAAATGACTTTCTACACCCAGTTGCTCTGGGGTTGCAGTGAGCAACAACACACCTGCGGTCTGTTCAGCCAGTTCTTCAACCAGGTCATAGCGATCATTGCCACCCTCTTCCTCACTCCACATCAAGTGATGCGCTTCATCGACCACCAATAGATCAAAACCGGCTTCCATCGCTTGCTCACGCAAGTCATCATGGTCAACCATCAGGTCAACGCTGGCAATAATGCATTGTTCAGTCAGGAACGGATTTAAATCAGGATCATGTTCTTTGATCGATGCGGTACGGGTCAAATCAAATAAAGAGAATTGCAAATTGAAACGGCGACGCATTTCAATCATCCACTGATATTGCAGTGAATCAGGCACCAAGATCAGGATACGTTCTGAACGGCCTGTTTTCAGTTGCTGGTGAATGATTAAACCTGCTTCAATGGTTTTACCCAAGCCGACTTCATCCGCCAGTAAAACACGTGGCGCAAAACGTTTACCGACTTCATGGGCAATATAAAGCTGGTGTGGAATCAAACCGACACGGGCACCCAGAAAACCACGTAACGGGCTGGTATGCATTTGCGCCTGCAATAACATGGCTTCAATACGCAGGTCATACCATTCTTTATAATCAACTTGGCTAGCTAACAAACGCTCTAACGGTTTTGACAGCTGGATTTGTGCACCGATACGGGTTTCGTTCAGTGACTTGCGCTCTTGTTCGCCATTTTCCAGGCTACGAACCACATCATAACGCAGTACACCATGACGATCTTCAATCGACTCAACCGTCCACTTGATACCTTCCTGGTCTTGGACTTCATCATTCACGTTAAAGATGATGCGAGATAAAGGCGCATTGTTACGTGCATAGACACGCGTTTCATCACTTTTAGGGAATAAAATGCTGATAGAACGTTCATCTACATCAATCAGAACCCCTAGACCGAGTTCAGTTTCAGTATCTGATAACCAACGTTGACCAATAGCAAACTGCTGCAATTTTTCCACCTTTATCTCAAGTTAGCCCACATATTTTATGCCCTGACCCCAATAAAAGTTAAGGCATTTTATGTAGTTTTCAACGATGTATTTTGACACAAAGCATCATTAAATAGCGTGCATCACATCGTGTTTCATAAAAAAGTTTTTAGACTAAAACGGTACCGCACAATCAAAGGTCAGTTGCGCGCCTGTTTTAGGATGAGCGAAGCTTAATTGCGTGGCATGTAAGCACAAACGCGCATAAAGCTGTTGCTGTTCTGGTGTGGCATATAAGGTATCGCCTAGAATCGGATGACCTAAATATTGCATATGCACACGAAGCTGATGTGAACGCCCTGTAATCGGAATCAGTTTCACCCGGGTTACAGCTTGTCCTTGAATTTCTAAATGTTCAATCGCTTGCCATTCCGTTAATGCCGGTTTGTGATGCGTGGCATCAACAATATGTAATGGCGGACGGCTTGGGTCATAAATCACAGGTATATCGACGGTGCCCTGACCTTCTAAATGGCCAGCAACCAAAGCTTGATAAATTTTTGAAGTTTGACGATCCTGAAACTGACGTGAAATCGTGCTCTGTCCAAATTTGGATAAACCAAACACCAGAATACCTGAAGTGTCACGATCTAGACGATGAATCAGTAAGGTTTTGGGTTCTAGTTCTAGTAGACGATTGATTAAACAATCTTGTAAATCTGGCGTTTTCCCAGGTACCGTGAGTAAGCCTGCCGGTTTATGGATGACCATAAAATCTTCATCACGATGAATCAAATGTTCACTTAGAAAATCACTCAAGGTAGCCTTCCAACGACTGGATGAAAACAAGCGGGCAATCATAAAAAGCTTGGCGCTGAATTACAATGCATGACACGTATTTTTACTGATTTTTTTCGTGTTTCTCTCGATTTTTCATCCAGATTCGAATTTAAATGATGATTTAGGTGTGTTGCTCTAGAAATTGTTGAATCGCATGCTGGGCAATTTCTGCATCTTGGAAAGATTGTACCCCCGAAACCCCCACAGCTCCCACCACCTGTCCTTGATAGACAATCGGCTCACCACCTTCCAGCATGCCTTTCGCAGCATTGATGGTTAAAAAGCCGATTTTGCCATCACGGATCATATCTTCGGATGCCTTGGTTGCTCTGCGGCTGACCGCGGCAGAATGTGCTTTTTCCTGGCAAATCTGTGTCGATAATACCGATGCGCCATCCATGCGCTTCATCATTAACAAGGTGCCACCGTCATCGACAACAGCAATGCTGACATTAAAATTATGTGCTGTCGCATATTGTGCTGCTGCATCAACCAGAATTTCCACATCCGCCGCAGTTAAATAATGTTTAGTTTTCATTGTTACTCCATTCCCATGAGTTTGTTATCAAAAGCTTATTCAAAATAAAATATATAGAAGCGCTCTCTATCACCTGCACCAATCAAAACGTAAATGCTTTGCAGCAGTCGCAGACCAACGCAAATATAGTTTATTATTCAAGCATTATTTTGACTGGCGGTACAATAAAGATTATTTATCTTTTTTGTTGATCGCAAAGGTTTATCCTATAAACAGGTCGCAAATCAGTACGGTTGCGTTAAGGCCCCCTCTTATTTTTTTAATACCTTAAGTTTTTTATTCATTTCAAATTAAAGATATATCCATTAAAAAAGCCCGAAAAAATCGGGCTTTTTTAGACATCACAACATTACTTCATTTCAGCAAAAGTTTCTTTTGCGGCCTGAATGGTATCGGCAATATCCTGATCTGAATGCATCGACGAAATAAAGCCTGCTTCAAATGCGGATGGTGCAAGATAGACGCCACGCTTTAACATGCCATGGAAGAATTTCTTGAATGCTTCCACATCACAGGCCAACATTGAATCAAAGCTGGTGATGTCATCCTGATCGGTAAAATACAAACCAAACATGCCACCCACTTGCTGGGTCTTAAATGGAATGCCTGCTTCATCTGCAGCGGTCTGTAAACCAGCTAGTAATTTGGCGAGCTGCGCAGCAAGCTTGTCATAGAAACCCGGTTCACGTAAATGCTTGAACATCGCGATACCGGCACGCATGGCCAATGGATTGCCTGACAATGTACCAGCCTGATAAACACCACCTAAAGGTGCGATGCATTCCATGATTTCACGTTTACCACCAAAAGCACCAACCGGTAAACCAGCACCAATAATTTTACCCAACGTGGTCAAGTCAGGCTTAACCTTATACACCGATTGTGCGCCACCTAAAGCGACCCGGAAACCAGTCATCACTTCATCAATGATAAACACTGATTTGTATTCATCACAAACATCACGGATCGCTTGCAAGAAACCATCGATTGGCGTTACCAGATTCATATTGCCTGCAACCGGCTCAATGATCACACCCGCAATCTCATGACCAAATTTGCTAAAGCATTCTTTTAAGGCTTCGATATTGTTATACGGTAAGGTTAAGGTATGTTTGGCAAAATCAGCAGGTACCCCTTTTGACGTTGGCTCACCTTCACCAAACGTCAATAAGCCTGAACCTGCTTTCACCAATAATGAGTCTGAATGACCGTGGTAGCAGCCTTCAAATTTTACAATCTTATCGCGGCCGGTATAACCACGTGCCAGACGAATCGCGGTCATGGTCGCTTCTGTACCTGAACTGGTCATACGCACTAATTCGATTGAAGGCATAATGTCGCAAATCGTGTCTGCCAGCGTCGTTTCGTGCACGGTTGGCGCACCAAAACTTAAACCATCTTCTGCCGCAGTTTGTACTGCCTGAATAATATCCGGATGCGCATGGCCTAGGATCATTGGGCCCCATGAACCGACATAGTCTACGTAGCGTTTGCCATCAACATCCCACAAATACGCCCCTTTTGCCTTTTCGATAAAGACTGGCGTACCGCCAACACCGTTAAATGCACGTACAGGTGAGTTAACCCCACCTGGAATATGTTTATTTGCTTGTTTAAATAGCTGTTCTTGCTTTGGAGATAAACTCATAAAAGGCTCAACCTGGAATCAAGGACGAGGAACGCTGTCGTTCCGAGAAACAATGAAAGCTCCGCACAGCGGATGCCTATAATTAGTCAAATAACGTTGCCCATGCAGTGACACGAGCAGGAATTTCGGCTGTTGATCGTCCTAATATATCACTAATTACCGCACAAAGGCTCGCCCCAGCCTCAATCACCACTTGAGAATTTTCCACAGTCAGACCACCAATTGCACAAATCGGTACAGCAAACTTTTGTTTCGCCTGTTTGATCACTTCGATACCGACATTACCGGCTTCGGGTTTGGTTGAAGTAGCATAGACCGCACCAAACGCCACATAAGTCGCCCCATCGGCAATCGCTTTTTCAGCCAATTCCAGAGAGTTTAAGCAGGTACGACCAATAATCACACCTTTTGGCAAACGTGCAGCAGCATCGCTTATTTCCCCATCGGACTGTCCAAGATGGACACCCAAACCAAATTGTTCAGCCAGTGCCAGATCATCATTAATGACGAAAGGCACCTGATGTTGTTCACAGAGTGCTTTGATCTGCTCGACTTCGCTTGACTGCTCTGCCTGTGCTACCTTCTTACGGCGATATTGCAAAATCGCAACCTTCCTGGTGGCTAATGCGATATCTAGTTTTTCAAGTAAGAGCTGGATTGGATCATCGTTGGTAATGAGGTAAAGACCGCGCATGAACGTTTCACTATTCACTATAATTACATTAGCTTCAGGGTATATTTTCTTATCTAAAATTTAAAGAGAGGGAGTGTATTTACATCATTAATCGTTATAAAACAGAATAAATAAAAAAAGCCGCCAAAGCAGCTTTTCAAATACCCAACCAATTTCAAGACTCAATTTTATCAAACTGACGATCAATCAGACTCAAACGGCCACGTGCAATATCCGACAGCATCCGCCAATCCGAAATAAAACTATACAGTGGCTGCTTAAAGCTGGCAGGCTTATTATGTTCAAAAAAGAAATGCCCGACCCAGGCACAGGCATAACCCGAAACCAAACCATATAAGGCATATTTGGCCTGACGCTTACGAATGGCTTTGCTAAAGAAATACAAACCAATCGAGCTACCTGCCGCATGCAAACGGCGGCTGGCAATATTGCGATGTTCAGTTAAATAAAAGCGATAAAATTCATCATAGTTTTTAATTGGTAATGAAAATTCCACTGGCTGGGTGATATTGGCTGGTGCATTCATTTCTAGATCATCCTAATCCTGCAAGACTTTACACACGTTAATGCATTTTTTGTACAAAATAAAGTCATTGTGTGCCCTGCTTTCAATCCTTAAAACAACTTTACAATAATTTTTCAGATCAACAGTTTATACTCATTTATATATTTATCATTCTCACTGGTCAGGAGTCATAACATCATGGAAATAGAGCTAAAATTTCAACTTCCTGAATCTAAGAAAAAAAGTGTTTTACAGGTCTTAAGCAAACAAAAAGCACAAAAAATTCAGTTACAGGCAAAATACTATGATACCGCTGAGCGTTTGCTTGCTAAAAATTATGTGGCAATCCGTCTACGTCAAGAAGGCGAACATTGGGTACAAACCTTTAAAGCCGCCAGTAAAAATCATTTACAACGTATCGAAGAAGATATTTATTTAGGCAAATGTGCTCAAGAACCTGAGCTTGATCTGTCCCTCTATAAATATAATCAAACCGTTCAAACCGTACTGCGTGAGGTTTTAGGCGAAGCACCAGCCGAGCTAGAATTACAGTTCCAGACCAATGTACAACGTACTTTTCATGTATTCGAGTTTGAAGGTTCACACATTGAAGTCTGTCTGGATGATGGCGAAATCCGTACCCCAACTGATCATGCCCGAATTTGTGAAGTCGAATTTGAGTTAAAACAAGGTTCAGCTCAAGAGCTGATTCAGTTTGCCAAAACCTGGGTCGATCAATACCAGCTCTGGCTGGATGTACGCAGTAAAGCTGAACGTGGAAATTTACTGGCCCAAGGCAAAGTCGTCTCTGCTGCCACCAAAGCAAAATCACTGAACCTGGATAAAGATGTCAGCGCTGAACAGGCTATTAAACAGATTATTGAAAATACCCTTAATCATATCCTGCCCAATGCAGCAGCGATTGCGGATGGCGTCGCGGAAGCGGATCATATTCACCAAGCTCGTGTCGGCTTACGTCGCCTGCGCTCGGCTTTAAAACATTTTTCCAACTGGTCGGCACAGATTGACCCGATGTGGGAAAGCCAATTAGCAGATATTTTTAGAGCCTTGGGACAATCACGTGATAATGATGCCATTCAAGACTCCGTCATACCCTTAGTCAAACAAGTCTGCGATTTTGAATTCCCTTTCCCTGAAAATGTCGACGCCAATATTGCTGGATTATTAAGTGACAGCAAAACAACCCAGCTGTTTTTATCCTTATTCAGCTTTAGCTATAGTGATCAACAATCAAAATCCAAACTTTCTAAACAAGCTGCCAAAAGCTTAACCAAGCTGTATCAAAAGATACTGAAAGATGCAGCTCAATTTTCAAGCTTAGCGGTGGAACAACAACATCGTACCCGTAAGCGCGTTAAACAATTGCGTTATTGCATCGACTTTATTGCAGGAATTTACCCAGAAAAACAGGTTCAGCAATTTTTGAGTAAGTTACAGCCGATTCAGGAATATTTAGGCTTTTATAATGATCTGTTTGTTGCGGAGCAAATCTTTGAACAACAGGCTGCGAAGCATTCACAATTTTTATTTGCTTTAGGTTGGGTTAAGGCGCAGCAACCACATGTTGCAAAGAAAGCGGCAAAGAAACTACAGGCTTTATCGACTAAAGATATTTTTTGGAAATAAAGTTTTATTTCCCAAGTTAACTTCATAGCGGAGTCATGCCGAGTTCTCATTCAATTTCAGGATATACCTTCGGTGACCTACTTTTCTTTCGGGAAAAGTAGGCAAAACCATATGTCATCTACAAAACCTGTTCTCTGCTTTCACACATCTCATTTTATCAACTCACCAAAATCATTCACTTTTTTAATACCACGCAGGTTGTAGATGACGCTCCCGACGCTCATATTCCTGAGTAAGATACTCACTTAAATCATTTACCGATACTTCCCAAAAATCTTCCACGTTCCATTATTTGCAATCGGATCACTATAGCTATCATTACGCTGCTTACGTGGCTTATCCCGCGCATCGACCAATTTAAAATGCGGCTCCACACTCAAAATCACGCCATTCATATAAAAACGGGTGCGGGTATAGTCACTCTGTCCATGCTGAAACACATAAGTCCGTAAATCAATAAACTCACGATGCGCCACCAAAGCAGCAGTGTCATCACTCCCTAACCATTCTTGCATGGCAAAAATCTGATCGGTCTCAAACTGCCCACATTTTTCCAATAAGGCCGCAACACCGCGAAAAGTTTTCGATTCTTTGGCGCGGGTTTTATTAATCCTGATCCGATCGACATGAAAGAAAAACAGCGGCAGGTTTAAATGGCTGGGTAAATGAATGGCATCCAGCACCTCATCTTCCATAAAAGGCTGGCATAGCTGCTGCGCCCTCTCGATCAAAGGCTGCCATTGTCGGTAATATTCATCGACCTCATCCTTTAAACCATAATAAATCGGCAGGCCTTCAACATGTTCTAAAAATTGAGGTGGATAGATATGCTGGCGCAGTAAGGCAATATCCGTTTTTAAGCTTTGAATCGCGATTGCATCTTGCATAGTCATTCTTCTAATTGCTTAGGCTATTTTTAGGTTAAGGCAAAGGTTTAGTTTCGACAAGGCTTTGTCTATAATAATGTGTCTTAACTTGTCGCTGGAAAATCTCATGTCTCAAAAAATTAACGCTACCGATGTGACGGAAGAAGAAGCTTTAAATGCCGTATTTTTTGAGCGTGCCGATGAATTTATCAAACTCGCCAATGATTTTTGCCGTCCGCCAAAGGGCCAGCAAGCCAAACCCGAAGAATTACGTGGTCAGGTCAGCGCAGCCATGTTATTCGCTACTGCCCGTTTCAACACCTGGGTGGCAGCCAATAACTTTAAAGATGGCGAAGAAATGCGTGAAGCGAAAGAACAAGTGATGTCTTATCTGCTGCAACAGTTCCAGATGATGCTGGAAGATAATTTTGACGAATATTGTGAACAGTTCGAAAACTACTTACGTTTCCGCAAAAATGAAGATTTTCATGCCCACAAACATGATCATTAATGATTGATACAAAAAAGAAAGCCACCTGACCGGTGGCTTTCTTTTTGATTGCTTATTTCAAGTTTTGAGGCTGACCATACTGATCCGCCATTACTTCGACAAACTGATCCAGCTTGATATATTTTTTAATGGCCGCATTCACATCATCTTTGCTTAATTTAGCAAGTTCCTGATCACGTTCAGCACGATCCAGCAAGGTTTTGTTGCGCTCTAACTGACCTGTCAACATGCCATGAATGTTACGCTCATCTTCCAAAGCTGTGACACGTTTTTTCATGATGTCTGCTTTGGCTGCTTCAACTTCCTGCTCGGTCACGCCTTTGCTTAACAGCTCATTCAAGACTTTATGCACCGATTGTGATACTTGCGCCGAGCGCCCAGAAGTATAGTTCGCGGTAATACTTAAAGTACCATCATTGATATCTGGATCCAGGTCTAGACCACTGCCAAAACCATAGACCAAGGCATTTTTCTCACGTAACTCTTGCGCGAGACGCGATGAAAGCTGCGAGTTACCCAAAATATGGCTCAAGATAATTAACGCGGGTGCATCTGGATGATATGAACCGACTGGCAACGCTAACACGCTTTGGTAGCTACCGAATTCACGCTGTTCCGATAAAGCATGCACTTTCTGCGCTTTATAGACGGTATATTGGCCTGTCACTTTGGTATACGGCTGTTTTGCTTTCCAAGAACCAAATGCCTTTTGTAAGGTCTTTTGCATTTTCTTGGCATCAAAATCACCCGTCACCGCAATCTGTGCATGATCGGTCACAAAGAATTGATCATAGAATTGTTTCACTTGCGGTTGAGTCACCTCACTGATCTGTTTCTTCGCAAAATCAGGCTCAAAATGATAGCGCAAATCGCCAGGTTGATAGATTTCCAGAATTTTAGACAAGGTCATCGAAGCCACAACCGCAGGTTCGGTATAAGGACGATCCAGTACCGATAAACTTTGATTTTTGGCAAGATCAAATTCTGTTTGTGAGAATTTTGGCTGCTTCAGCACATCGACAATAAAATTGAAGAAGTCTTCAAATTTATCTTTTTTCGCCTGCACTACAATGGTAAAACCATTGCCATTCGAGCTTACAGATGCACCACCGCTGGCAGCAATCGCTTTATCAGTAATTTCTTGCAGGCTATGCTTATCAGAACCACGCAACATCAGATAACTGGTTAGATCCAGTGTGACACCTTTACCAAATAATGCTTTTTCATCTCCAAAATCCAGACTAATAGTGGCATAGGTTTTATCATCGCGGGTTGCAGTCGGGAACAAGGCATAACGAATACCATTCTTCAACTCACCACGCTGGATTTTCTGTTCGTTTTTCTGCAATTGCTGCGCAGACTGTGACATAAACTGGGTCACTTCCTGCTTGTAAACATTTGGATCTTTTAACGGCTCAGGCTGCTCATCACTTTGATCCAAGGTTTTTGGTTTCTCTTCCGCCTTCAACGTCATCGCTTTCTTCTGGTCCTCAGGGGTTGGCAAAATATCCCCTGAGATACGATGTGAAGCGGTTAAAAACGCTTTCAGCGTTGCATTGGTATCTTTTAGCTTTAAGGCCTGAACGGTCTTTAAGTCTTTGAAGTACTGGTCCCATTGTCCCTGAGAAGATACGGCGTAGTCACTAAGACGTGAACCTAAAGCTACTGCATCATTGGCAATCGTATCCGCGGTATTCTGGGTAATATTCTTGATCCGCTGTAACTCGGCTTCAGTGAATGGCTGACTGTTTTCCACGCCAGTTTTCAATGCATCATCGACTTTTTTCGCATCATGGCTTGGTGCATAAACTGCGCCCATAAACACCACGTTAAAGTCCTGATCTAACCAGGTTGCAGATTGCACTGCAGTACTGATCCCGGTCTCAACCATATTTTTATATAAAGGCCCGCTCGGCTGCATGGTATAGAGAGAAGGTGCCAGTGCCAGAATCGGTTGTAATTCGGTATTTTTTCCATTCATATAAATATGGAATTTGGCCAGATCACTGCCCTTTTTCACGGTGAATTGACGTTGTTCAATCTTGCTGGCGTCAAGCACAGGCACTTTCACCTGAGCAGGTACCGCGCGTGCAGGGATTGGACTGAAATACTGATCAATCTTATTCAGTACTTCGGTTTTATCAAACTTACCCGAAATAACCATGACCGCATTATTCGGTGCATACCAGGTTCTGTAGAACTGATTCAATTCATTGAGCTGAATCGACTTGAGCTCAGGTAAGTCACCAATCGGCAAACGACCTAAATATTGATTGCCATAGGCAGCTTTCCAGACCTGATCCATTAGAACTGCAAAGGGCTGATCCATACGGATTTCGCGTTCACGTTTTACGATTTCAATTTCAGAGGGTACAAATTTTTCCTGCAACACCAATTTATCCATACGCTCGGATTCGAGATACAGGATTTCATTCAATGCATTTTTTTCAGGGCGAACGATATTTAAGTATTTGGTCGCGTAATAATCGGTGCTGGCATTGGTCATCAAGGTATATTGATCCAGACGGCGCTGGAACTCTTCACCTTTCACATTTTGAGTACCTTTAAAAGCCAGGTGTTCTAATAGATGTGCCAGGCCACCCTTACCTTTTGGATCATTCAGTGAACCCGTCAGGTAAACCGTATTGACATAGACTTTATTTTCTTTATCGTTTGGCGCCAGAATAACCCTGAAACCATTATCTAATTTATATTCTTCGATATTTTTTTCACTTTTTACGAGCACTGTCTGAGACCAAGACGTCGCACTCAACCCGATCAAACATAGAGAGAGAGTAAGCTGCTTAAAGCGCATTAACATAATTTATCCAATTATTTATGGTGATTTAAATCATACAGACAAGCTATGGTAGAGAATGATTCGCATTTTTAATAGTTATGTTTTGAAAAAAGCTGTTTATTTAAACAGCTTTTATCTTTGTTTTTGCACAATTTAAGCTAAAAATCAGATTGCCAGTTCAGCTTGCATATACAATTTGGCATAACCTGAAATTTCGATACGCTCATTAGATTCAATCACGCAGTCTAAAACGCCACCGCGTGCTGATGCCTGAAACGCCACCAGTTTTGTCTGGTTAAGCTTCTCTGCCCATAACGGCACAATCGCGGTATGGATCGAACCTGTGACAGGATCTTCATCAATACCGATCGCAGGGGCAAAGTAACGAGAAACACAATCAAACTTGCCTTCGCCTCGAGCGGTAATTGCCACGTCAGGCTGAGAAGCAGTAATTGCTGTCCGGATTTTACCCAAGCGTTTTAATACTTCCAAATCAGGTTGCTCATCCAATACATCCTGTACCGTTTCATACTCAATAATATAAGCTTGAGGATTGCGATACACCGCTTTAAACGGCTTGGTTAGCCCTTCACGCAGTTCTGAAGGATAGTCAGATACAAGCGCCGCCCGACGGATCGGGAAGTTCATCTTGATTTTACCATCCGCATCCTGACTAACGATAAAAATCCCCAAATCACGGACATGAAACTGAATCGTTGTGGCTTGCGTAAAATCCTTAAACAGTACAAAAGCACTGGCCAACGTGGCATGGCCACAAAATGCCACCTCTTCCAATGGAGAAAACCAGCGAATCTCATAATTGCTGTTATCAAGTGCTCGAACAAAAGCAGTTTCTGACAGGTTATTTTCCATTGCAATATTCTGCATCATCTGCTGATCTAACCACTCATCAAGCACGATGACTGCTGCTGGATTTCCTTTGAATAATTCCTGGGTAAAAGCATCCACTTGATACATTTTCATGGCATAGCACTCGCTCTATTTTTCCACTATTTTGACCATCTACAAACGAATTGATAGATACAGATTTTCCTAAATTTACGATACACCACAGCTTTTCTTGTTTTAGCTGCTTAAATGATTAAAAATTAAGCCAAAAGTATGTGCGGCTTGCTAACAAATCAGATCAAAAGTCCAATGATTTAGCATAATTCAAAATAAGCCATACACAATATTCACAATCAAAAATTTGAAGCTCTCTAAGGTATGAGATAGATAAAACTTGTGAGAAAAGTCATGCGTATTCCTGTCAATGCCATTGTATTTGAAGAATTTGAAACCCTCGATATTATGGGACCGGTCGAATTATTTGGTTTACTGCAACAACATTATCAAGTGCAGTTTTATAGCCTGAATGGCGGACTGGTTTCCAACAAACATGGAGTCTGTATTCAAACCCAACCATTTACTGAAATACAGACACATGCACAAAGCATTTTGCTGATACCAGGCGGAATCATCACTTTTGAACTCATGAAAAATCAGGAGTTTCTCGATCAGATCAAAGCATTGGCAGATCAAAGCAGATATGTTCTGACGGTTTGTACAGGGAGTTCGTTACTGGCAGCAACTGGTGTTTTGAATGGTATTAAAGCGACATCGAATAAAATGGCCTTAGAAATTGTACGAAGCCTCAACAATCAGGTGTTATGGCAAACTCAGGCACGCTGGGTGACTGATAGAAAGTTTTATACCTCTTCTGGCGTCAGTGCGGGTATGGATATGACCCTTGCTTTTATTCAGGACACGCAAGGTGAAAATATGGCCCAACTTTGTGCCGAAGAAGCCGAATACCTCTGGAACAGCAATCCAGACCTTGATCCCTTCTGTAAAGTGAAAGCTGAATAATCGCGCTAGCTGATGAGACCGAATCATTGATCAGTGATACTGGCGTCTTTCCAGATCTGCTTTATGGCGAATCACGATTGACCCGGCGTGGATGGCATTTATGTGCACTAATCTTTTTAAGGATTCATGTTGTATTCATTCTTCAAAAATGAGTGGCGCCATCCCGCTCAGTCGATGCGAACATCAAAACCCAAGTTCTCTGCAATCATTAGAGTTTGATCAAGGTTAATAATGGCTGCTTTTATTTGAGTCTCTTTCGGGTCTAATGCACTCAAATCACTGCCTCTTAAATCACATTCAGTCAAATCTGCACTGTGCAGCCATGCACCCGATAAGTCACTCTCCCGAAGTGAACTCCCACGACAACGCGCTCCTGTCAAATCGGCTTCTCTTAACCGCGTTCGAAGAAAAGAGGCTTTCTCTAAATCAGCACCTGACAATCCAACAAAAGCCCAGTCACTATCTTCCACCCGCATATGATGAAACTGGCAATCACTAAACATGCTGCCCACAAACTTACAGTCAGTAAATTGACTATCAAAAAAATTACTGCAAACAAAGGTACAGTTGATAAAAGCGCTGTTTTGATGGAATGAACCATTAAATCGGGCATGGCGAAAAGTACATTCATTAAATACTGCACCTGTACTGTGCGCCTCAGACATGTCTAAATCGACAAATAAAGTACGCTCATATTTCTGATTCCTGAGCACTTGCTCATACCAATCTAAACTGGCAATGCTGTCTGTTGTTTTGGGTGCAGCTTCACCATATTTTCTTTCAGCCATGATGTTCAAGTTTTTATTTTAGAATTGTCCAAAATATGCCATGTCTTTAGTTTTGTACATGCTTTTTTCATGACAACCTTATCTATTACTAAATAAAAAAAAAGAGCAGAAAAATCCGCCCTTTTAGTGAAAATAAATCATCAATCTTGCATATGTTCGATAATCGCTTGTGCAAATTCCGAACAACGCAGCAAGGTTGCATTTGACATCAAACGTTCAAAATCATACGTCACGGTTTTAGCTGAAATCGCGCCTGAAATACCAGTAATAATTAAATCCGCAGCCTCTGTCCAGCCCATATCTCGCAGCATCATTTCCGCAGACAGAATAATCGAACCCGGATTGACTTTATCCTGTCCTGCATATTTAGGTGCTGTACCATGCGTCGCCTCATACATGGCAATCGCACCGCCAATATTGGCACCCGGTGCAATGCCAATACCACCGACTTCGGCGGCAAGTGCATCAGAAATATAGTCACCATTCAAGTTTAGGGTCGCAATCACCGAATAATCTGCAGGACGCATTAAAATTTGCTGTAAGAAAGCATCGGCAATCACATCTTTAATAATAATGTCTTTACCATTTTTGGGATTCTTGATTTTTACCCAAGGCCCCCCATCCAGCAGCTGTCCACCAAAACGCTCCATCGCCAGTTCATAGCCCCACTCTTTAAACGCACCTTCGGTGTATTTCATGATATTGCCTTTGTGGACCAAGGTCACAGACGGTTTATCATTATCAATTGCGAATTGTATCGCTTTACGCACCAGACGCTGGGAACCTTCTTTCGATACAGGTTTGATCCCGATACCACATTCCTTAGGAAAACGGATTTTAGTGACGCCCATTTCTTCTTGCAGGAATTTAATTACTTTTTTCGCTTCTGGAGAATCTGCTGGCCATTCAATGCCTGCATAGATATCTTCCGAGTTTTCACGAAAAATTACCATATCGGTCAGTTCGGGATGCTTGACTGGCGAAGGTACACCTTCAAACCAGCGAACGGGCCGTACACAGACATATAAATCCAGTTCCTGACGTAATGCGACATTTAAAGAACGAATTCCACCGCCTACAGGTGTGGTTAACGGGCCTTTTATTGATATAATAAACTCGCGTAAAGCATCAAAAGTTTCTTCTGGCATGTAGCTGCCGTAAATTTTGTCTGCTTTCTCACCGCAGTAGACTTCCATCCATTCGATCGAACGTTTGCCACCATAAGCTTTTAGCACGGCGGCATCTACTACTGCTTTCATTGCTGGTGTAATATCCACACCAATACCATCACCTTCAATAAAAGGAATGATCGGACGATTTGGAACATTCAGTGACAGGTCTGCATTTACTGTGATTTTGTCTCCGTCTGCAGGAACCACGATCTTCTGATAACCCATTTTGCAGGTTCTCCCTCATGTATTTAGCGATTATGTCGATGCCTTCTGTGGCAAGCTTTCGTTTTTTATTACATGAAACAGTTTAGTTCAAAACAGGTTTTTTTGAGATTTATACGGGAAATAACAACATTTTCCCATTAAATAAAAACCTTTATTGTTATGATGCCGCCCATAGCCAAAGCAGTATACAGATATGAAAATAGTCGTATTAAATAAACCTTTTGACGTTTTGTCACAGTTCCGTGAGGATTCCGCTCATCTCACCCTTTCCCACTTTATCCATGATCCTGATTTACGTCTTGCGGGCCGACTTGACCTTGATTCAGAAGGACTGATGTTTCTGACCGATCACGGCGGTCTGAATCAATACATTACCAATCCGGCCAATAAGAAATTTAAAACCTATCTTGCGCAAGTCGATGGCGATGTGACTGAAGAAGCTTTAGAGCAACTTCGTAAAGGCGTCGAACTTGCTGATGGTATGACTTTACCGGCAAAAGCGCTTAAAGTGGATCAACCAGAATGGTTATGGGATCGTGATCCTCCTGTACGTTACCGCGCCAATATTCCGACCAGCTGGATTGAACTGCAAATTTGTGAAGGCCGTAACCGTCAGGTGCGTCGTATGACTGCTGCGGTGGGTTTCCCGACGCTACGTTTGATCCGGACCAAAATCGGTGCAATCGATCTGATTCGCCTAGGCTTACAACCCGGTGAACAAACGGAAATTGAACCGTTACTTTATCCTGATTTTAAAGACTTGCCTGAAGATAAACCTTATCGCTCTCGTTCTTATGTGAAAAAACCAGGTGGTACGGGCGGCAAGCCAATGCACCAGAAGAAAAAAGAAGGTGATAAAAAAGACGGCGACAAGAAAAAATCAGGCACCAAGCGTATCTGGCAAATGGATGAAAGTGAAAAGCCACGTCGTAAGACCAATGGTACGACACGTCCAAATACCAAAGCACCGCGTGGTCGTAGCCGTAATGGTCGTTAGAATTTAGATGTTTTAAAGCCCACTATCGTGGGCTTTGTTTTAGCCTCTTTCCACTTATGAGTCAACACTCCATAAAAAGAGGTTGACCCCATAGAATGGATAATTTGTTTGATATATACGAATAAGTAATTCGTATTTGACTAAACGGCCATTTGTACATTCATAAAAGAAATCTAAGGAATCTTCTAGCTCTTTTTTTTGATTTAATTGATCTATTTGAAATTGTGTGAGCTCTAATCTAATTTCTTCTGATGTAGATGCTTTTAAACTACTAAATTTTTTAAAGATCTGTTTGCTTTTTGGATGAACTAATCTCAAATTAAAAGCATCTCCTCCTAGGTTTTCTAGAGTGTAATTCACTACAACAAATACAATATTATGATTAACATCTACATTTGAATCTTTACTACTACCATAAACAGGAGGATCTACTTTAGATTGAGAAATAATAAATCTAGGTTCAAGCATTTTATGCTGTTCATCAAGTTGTTGCCTTTGGAGCTGAACTAATTCAACTTGTTGCTTTATCCCTTCTCTCATTTCATCAATTTGAAGCTGTAAAGCTATTTCTTGTTGCTCTAAGGCTTTAGTATTTTGTTCTAACTGTTTGCCCTGTTGCATATATCCTAAAATTAGCCAAAAGAAAGCAATAGGTGCAAAAACACCAGCTAAGAAATCTCCCAACTCATTCAACGATTTCGGATGTTCTAAACCAGTAAAAAGGTAAATAAATACAATAATTGCAATCCAAATTGCTGTAACAATAACTCCTATAGTTAAACTTCTCTTATTCATATATTCTCAAAAATTGATTCTAATTTTATGTTTTAAATAAATTTAACTTGATTATCAAACACCAGTCAAATTTCAAAAATGTCTTATCTAAAAAATAAAAAAGCCGATGCTTTCGCATCGGCCTTTTTATACCACCAACAAAACTGTCAGTAATATTTAAACTTAAGCTGTTTCAAGTGCTGCATTCAATGTTGCGCTTGGACGCATGACTGCGTTTACTTTTGCAGGATCAATGGCATAGTAACCACCGATATCAGCAGATTGACCTTGTACTTGAGCAAGCTCAGCAACAATCTTCTCTTCATTGTCAGCAAGTGCTTTCGCAAGCGGAGCAAACTTCGCTTTTAACTCAGCATCTTCGTCTTGAGCAGCCAATGCTTGAGCCCAGTACAATGCCAAGTAGTAGTGACTACCGCGGTTATCCAGCTCACCGGTACGACGTGATGGAGACTTGTCATTATCAAGAAGTTTACCCGTTGCCTGATCAAGTGTCTTCGCAAGCAATTTCGCGCGGTTATTGTCTTCTTTAAGACCAAGCTCTTCTAAAGAAACAGCTAACGCAAGGAACTCACCAAGAGAATCCCAACGTAAGTGGTTTTCTTCGACCAACTGCTGAACATGTTTCGGCGCTGAACCACCCGCACCTGTTTCATACATGCCGCCACCTGCCATTAACGGCACGATTGACAACATTTTCGCAGAAGTACCCAATTCCATGATCGGGAACAAGTCAGTCAGGTAGTCACGTAAGATGTTACCGGTTACAGAAATGGTATCTAAACCACGCGCTACACGCTCAAGCGTATAACGCATTGCACGTACTTGTGACATGATCTGGATATCAAGACCTGTGGTGTCATGATCTTTCAAGTATTTTTCAACTTTCTTGATCAATTCATTTTCGTGTGGACGGTACGGGTCTAACCAGAAGATTGCTGGCATGCCAGAGTTACGTGCACGTGTTACGGCAAGTTTCACCCAGTCACGAATCGGTGCGTCTTTCACCTGACACATACGCCAGATGTCGCCTTCTTCCACATTCTGGCTCATCAACACTTCACCCGTGTCTAAATCCGTAATGTTGGCAACACCTGCTTCAGAAATTTCGAAAGTCTTGTCGTGTGAACCGTATTCTTCCGCTTTCTGCGCCATCAAACCGACGTTTGGCACAGTACCCATGGTACGTGGGTCGAAGTTACCATTCCACTTACAGAAATTGATCATTTCCTGATAGATACGCGCGAAAGTTGATTCAGGCATAACTGCTTTACAGTCGTAAGGTTTGCCGTCAGCACCCCACATTTTACCGCCACCACGGATCATTGCAGGCATAGAAGCATCTACAATCACGTCATTTGGTGAGTGGAAGTTGGTAATGCCTTTCGCAGAATCAACCATCGCAAGTGCAGGACGGTGTTCTTGGCAAGCATGTAAATCTTCAATAATTTCTTCACGCAGTGAAGTCGGTAAAGTTTCGATTTTCTCGTAAAGACCCGCCATACCGTTATTTACGTTGATGCCTAACTCGTCAAATAATTTGCCGTGTTTTTCAAACGCATCTTTGTAGTAAATTTTCACACAGTGACCGAATACGATCGGGTGTGATACTTTCATCATGGTTGCTTTGACGTGTAACGAGAACAGGATGCCCGCTTCACGACAATCTTCAAGTTCTTTCTCATAGAAATCGCAAAGCGCTTTCTTGCTCATGAACATTGAATCGATGATTTCACCATCCTGAAGTGCAACTTTTGGCTTCAGCACAATCGTTTCACCAGACTTGGTGATGAGCTCCATTTTCACATTACGCGCACGGTCTAAAGTCATTGATTTTTCACCGTGGTAGAAGTCGCCTTCATCCATGTGAGAAACGTGAGTTTGTGACCATTGTTTCCACTCGCTCATTGAGTGCGGATGTTTTTTCGCGTAGTTTTTCACAGCAGCAGGTGCACGGCGGTCAGAGTTACCTTCACGCAATACTGGGTTAACTGCCGAGCCCAGGCATTTGCCATAACGCGCCTTAAGTTCTTTCTCTTCTTCAGTTGCTGGATTTTCTGGATAGTCAGGAATCGCATAGCCCTTCGACTGGAGCTCTTTGATACATGCGGTCAACTGAGCCACAGAAGCACTGATGTTTGGAAGTTTAATGATGTTGGTATCTGGATCTTGCGTAAGACGACCTAACTCTGCAAGGTTATTGTTTACCTTCTGTTCATCTTTAAGGTAATCTGAAAATTCTGCAAGTACACGTGCTGCAACTGAGATATCACTTTTCACAATCTCGATGCCAGCAGGCTTGGTAAAGGTCTCAATGATCGGTAGCAATGAATAGGTCGCCAATAACGGCGCCTCATCAGTCAGTGTATAAATGATTTTTGACTTTCCACCAGCCATATATAGCCCCTTGTGTTGGATTGAGTTATGGAAAACTGCGCTTGTGGCCCAGCTCCTAGAACCGATTTGCTTAAAACAAACTTGAGAGTATCAGCGTTCATAGCATACTAGTCAACGCCCTATCCCGTGATAACGACATTTCGCTAAAAAATACTACAATTATATATAATAGATACTGCAAGTTCATATATTTTGGGCCAAATGTTGCCTTTTCAACTACAAAAGCTTTCTCTTGGGGAAAATGTCCAGCAAAATGATCATTTAGCAAACAAATAGGTGTTGATAAATAAATGTGCCCTATTTTGTCAGAATTTCATGAAAATTAGGTTAAGGCTTTAGTGGTAATCGCAACCTAAATGTGACGCCTTCAGGCTGATTTTCAACTTCAGCACAACCACCATGTAACTGCATAATTGATCTGACGATGGCCAGCCCTAGCCCGCCGGTTTGCGCTCTGTTATGTCGACTCTCATCAACTTGATAAAAACGGTCAAAGAGATAAGGCAAATGTTTTTCATCAATCCAGATGCCATGCGTCACAATACCAATCACACAATCCATCTGTTCCCTTTGTATCGTCAGAGTAATACGTCCCTGTTCTGCACCATAAATCACCGCGTTACTGATTAAATTGGCAATCGCACGCTGCATGAAGGCTTCATTCAGCATTAAATTCATTTCATCAGGAAGCTGAAGCATCAAGTTCATCCGACGCTCTTCGACCAGATAATCAAAATACTCGGTCACATCTCGAATCAACTCAGGAATATTCACCAGACTTTTCTCAAGCCCCTGTTCTCCATATTCGGAACGGGCAATAAATAGCATGCTCTCGATCATTTTGGTCAGTCTTTCGTATTCTTCCAGATGCGAATACAGCAGATTTTCCAGTTCCTCTTTCTGACGCGGTTGCGACAGCAAAATCTGGGTTTGCCCCATCAAGTTATTGAGTGGCGTTCGCAATTCATGTGCTATATCTTCCGAAAACTGGGCCAGTTTTTGATAATCCTGCTGGATTTTATCCAGCATCTCATTCATGGCATGGCTGAGTTGTTGTACTTCGGTATTGCTGGTCTCGACCTGAATACGGTGATTGAGTTTTTGCACGTTGATTTTACTGGTTGCTGCAATCAACTCCCGCATCGAACGGAATAGGTAATGCCCGACCATAAAACCTAATAAACTTGATAATAAAATGCCCAGCCCACTATAAAAGGCAATTTTCCAGAAATATTGCTTCAGGGTTTGATTGACAGCATACCACTGTTGGCCTGCAATCAGTTGATAATGCTGATCGCCATGTTGTACCGATTGAAATGCAAGCCGTGTGGTGGGCTGTTCAGGATTATTGTTCGTAAACTGGATTTTAGCGGAATAGTTTAAGTGAGGGATGTTGATGTTTAACGGATTGATTCGGATCAGGTCCTTACCCGCCTCTTTAACGATAAAGATACTATCCTCATGTCCAACCATATTTTCATACAGCTTGGGATATTTCCCCAAAATCTGCACGGTATAGGCATCTGTCAAAAACACTTCCATGCGTTTAATCCGTGCCGCAAGCGCTTTGTCCTGCTGGATATACACCATTTCACGAAAACTTTGATAAGACAATGTGCCAATACTGATAAAAACCACGCATGAAATCAGACTAAACGCGATTCTCAGACGCGAAGCCAAAGACAATCTATTCATCGTCATGGTCTTCTTTTAAATCGATTTTATAGCCCATTCCTCTCACCGTATAAATCAGCTTGGGAGAAAAATGGTCATCAATCTTTGCGCGTAGACGACGTATCGCCACATCGACCACATTGGTGTCAGTATCAAAGTTGATATTCCAGACCATAGAGGCAATTTGTGTTCGTGTGAGCACTTCACCGCGATGTTGTAGCAATAATTGCAACAGCACAAACTCTTTGGCGGTTAAATCGATTTTGCTCTCTGCACGATGCACTTCCCGACTTAAACGGTTCAAGCTAAGATTGGCAATGCTATAAATCTCTTGTTCAACCTTGGGAACACGACGTAATAAACTTTTGATGCGTGCCAATAATTCGATATATGAAAACGGCTTAACCAGATAGTCATCCGCCCCCAGTTCCAGACCTTTGACCCGATCCATGACCTGATCTTTCGCCGTGAGCATGAGTACAGGGATCTTTGAAAATGTACGGAGCGTCTGCAACACTTGCCAGCCATCCAGTTTCGGCAACATCACATCCAGAATTAATAAATCAAATGCTTCTTCTTGCAAGCGTGACAAAGCGGCCATGCCATCTTTTGCAATCGCACTGGTATAGCCTGATTCATTTAATCCTTTTGCCAGAAACTGCGCAATCTTGGATTCATCTTCAACAATTAAAATATGCATCCCACATCTTAACCTTTTTTATTCAGCGCAAAGATTACAAATCGGTAATCCAATTGTCATCATGGTCCCATGCATTTTTTCCTAGCATGTACTGAGGAAATAAAGATTTTTATCACCAAACACGTCTTCATGAAATTTGGAAAATTGTATATGGACAAGCAATTTATACGCTTCACTTTGGGTTCTGTATTATTGATGACCGCATCATTCAGCTATGCGCAAGATACAGCGCTTTCTGGCTATTATCTCTCTGCAAAAGTCGCAGCAGCCCAACTCAAAGCCGACAATATGGAAACCAGCTTACGCCCCGGGATTGGCAAATTTGTCGCAGGTGACGATCAAAAAGATTTAACCAATGCATCACTGGGGTTCGGTTATGACTTTGGCAACGGCTGGCGTACCGAAGGAGAATATACCTTTAAAAATGATGCAGAATTTACCAGCGGTTCAACTCACTTTCCAAGCAGTCTCAACCATCATAGAGTCGAGACGCAGCGCCTGATGCTGAATGCTTATCGAGATTTTGAAGTGATGCAGAATATTGCTGTATACGGCAATCTGGGATTAGGGGTTGCCCGTACCGAATCTTCAGGCTGGCAAGGTAATGCCTCTCGCCAATATCTTTCCAATACCGAAACCCAACTGGTGTATAGCATAGGTGCGGGTGCAAGTTATCAAGCAATTGACAACCTTAAGCTGGACTTGGGCTACCGTTATGTCGACTTGGGCAAAGCTGATAGCGGTCTGAATAACTTCACCAATGCACGTAACTTGCAAGATGAACAGATGAAAGCCCATCTTTATTCAAGTGAGTTCTATCTCGGTGCCAGATACGCATTCTAAATTTTGAAGGCACTGATCAGCAGTGCCTTTTTTGCACTCGTCCCCTATGTATTGCCCTCACAACAACTGACGGCAATACATACCAAAACATTGATTAATCAAGGTGGAATATTGCGATGTATAAAAATCTATTCGCCATCGCCGCGCTCTCGGCTTCATGCAGCTTGTACGCAGCGACAAACCCTTTGAGTGTGCATGTACTCAACCAGCAGAATGGTCTACCTGCTGCTGATGTCACCGTTGTGCTCAAAGCCCAACAAAAAAACCAGTGGATCGAAATCAATCAGGCCAAAACTGATCAGAATGGACGAATTACTGCGCTTTATCCTGCACAGCAACAGTTAAAGTCAGGTGTTTATAAAGTGACGTTTAAAACAGGTGACTGGTATAAAGCACAACAGCAAAGCAGTTTTTTTCCTGAAATTCCGGTTATTTTTGAAGTTGACGGCAGTTTACCGCACTATCACATTCCATTACTGCTCAGCCCCTACGGGTATTCGACTTATCGGGGCAGCTAATAAAAAGGACGCTAGTCGCGTCCTTTTTAACGAGTCTTAGCCCTTCAACCAGCGATCAACTTTTTGCTGGTCTTCAACTTTTAATTCAACCGTGGTCAATTCACTTTCACCCGCTTGCAATTCAACTTGCAAAAGCTCATCACGACGGAAGGCATGGACCGTAAATGTGCCTTGTTGTTTGGCATACTTGGCTAAAAGCTTCTCGGAAGCCTTAACGCCATCAATGGCAAGGATTACATCATTGGCAGACAAACCTGCTTGAGCGGCTGCGCTATCACGACGCACTTGCTGTATCACCACGCCTTCCGCTTTATCTACCGCTTTCAAGCCAAAAGCCAGAGCCTTGTCATGTTTAAGCGTGTAACTCATTCCAAACTCGGGGAACAACTGATCGAGTGGTAATTCATCGGTGGTATTGATCAAGTGATTGATTTGCTCAATCCAGTTATCGCCTGTCAACTCATGACATAATTCAAAAATGGTGCGTTCATTGACCTGAATACCCTGTTGGGTATTTTCGTATAAACGGCGCATTAAGGCATCCAGATTTGAACCACGCAAACGTAAGCCCAAGTCTAGACAAAGTGCCACTAAACTGCCTTTGTTATAGTAGCTGGTGCCTGCATTATTAGAGTTTTCATCCTGACGATAGAACTTGATCCACGCATCAAAACTTGAATCTGAAACCGATTGAATCAAGCGGCCCGGATTCTGCAAATAACGATCCAGCTGTGCTTTTAACAGCTCCAGATAAGACTGCTGCGAAATCACACCGCTACGCAATAAAATCAGGTCATCATAATAAGAGGTAAAGCCCTCAAATATCCACAATAAGCTGGTATAGCCCTCTTTATGTAGATCATAATGGGCAAAATTTTCCGGGCGAATAAATTTAACTAACCATGAATGGAAATACTCATGGCTACATAAACCCAAGAAACGTTGATAATCCTTAGAAGGTTCTTCGGCCTCATCTGCTTTTGGTAAATCGTCGCGCGGTGTAATTAAACTGGTGCTATTACAATGTTCCAGACCACCATAACTATTGCCGGTTGCCATGGTCATAAAAGTATAGTTCTGGAAGGGCGCTGAACCGAACATGTTGATTTCAGTTTGACAGATCTTTTGAATATCCGCCTCTAAACGGCCCATATTGGTGGTGTGTTTCCCCGAAATCACAAACTCATGTGGAATCCCGTTTGCTTCAAAGCTGAAACGGCTCTGCTCTGCCAGTTCAAATGGACTATCAATCAATTGATCATAATTGTCTGCTTTTAAGGTAAAACGCCCTTTGACCAGACTCTTGCTTGGTAACCCCGTTGCAAGCTGGAAATGTTTTAATTCATCCGGTAGGAAAACCTCAACTTCACAAGCTGCCTGTTCCTGATCTTGCAGGCCCAAACAGACACAGGCAGGGTTAACGTACAAACGGCTCTGATCGACATAGGCACCACGTACAGATAGATCATAAGCATAGACATCATATTCAACCGTAATCAGTTCATGATCGGTATTGAATAAACGCCAGCGATTTTTCTCGGTTTTTTTAATATTCAGTAAACGCCCGGCTTCATCAGAGGCTTTCACCGACTCAATATGCTTGGAAAACTCCCGAATCAGATAGCTGCCAGGGATCCAGGTCGGTAACCACAACTCCTGATTAGGATTGGCAAGAAAACGTAGGGTGACATGAATCAGGTGTTGGCGATAATCGTCGAACTCAATTTGATAGTGCAACATAATTTCTAATCATGAAAATAGGAACGGTTTCACACAGCTTAGCATTTTTTTACAAAGTCATGCGCAGATGTCGTAATTGTCAGCAAAAGTTTAGGGGGCTATTGTCACTTTATCTATGGTTGCGACAGCGGGCGTTTTTTAGGTGATACAAGGCATGCCTTGAGAAATTTAGTCGTTCTAAATGAACAAGGCATAACGCAGTAGCGACAAAAAATGTCCCTGTCCCAAAGGGTTGTAGCTAAAAATCCCTCATACTTCGTTATGAAACTTGGTAAGGGAAAAGCCATTCCCTGCGTTTCATGCCTCGTCTGATGAATTTTTAGCCTACAACGCAATTCATATATAAAATGTCAATAGCCCCTAGATTCTTCAACAAAAAAGTCATAGCATTCTCCTCTCACATTTAGGCCACCGGATCGGCAATACAAGGTATGCACGTGAAATTTCTCCTCTCTCTCTTTACGTTGTTCAGTCTCATCTGTGCAAATCTCGCCCATGCAAACTTGCTTAACATTGCACCTGAAACAGTTGAAGCTGAAGCATGGTCCATCATCGATGCCCAGTCTGGACAAATCATTGCTGAACACAACAGTCATGTACAACGCGCCCCAGCTTCACTCACCAAAATGATGGTGGCTTATATCGCGTTAAAAGATATTGAGGCTGGTAAATTACGTAAAGAAGATGTTCTGACTGCAACACCTGTGGTCAGTACGGTGATGTGGGATGAATCACAAATGTATTTAAAAGCAGGTGAACAGATTTCTGTTGATCAGCTTTTAGCAGGTCTGATCGTGATGTCTGCCAATGATGCTGCGGTAACGCTTGCTGAAAAAATTTCTGGCAGCGTGCCACAATTCGTCGCGCGGATGAATCAGGAAGCCCAGGCATTGGGCATGAAGGATACCCATTTCAGCAATCCTGCCGGGATCACCATGACCGATCATTATTCAACAGCGGCTGATCTCAGCCTGTTAGCCAAAGCCATTGTGAAAGAAACGCCTGAATATCTGTATTATTCTAAAATGCCGAGCTTTAGCTACAATCAACGTTTCCACCATGCCACTAACCTTGCCCTGAAAATGGACCCTACCTCAGATGGTCTTAAAACAGGTTATACCAAGGCCGCAGGTTATAACCTTGCCCTGACAGCAGAACGTCCAACATTTAATCCGCATGTTGATAAACGTCGTCTGATTGTGGTGGTACTGGGAACGCCAAGTGCAGTCAAACGCGCGGAAGTAGCACATAAGTTAATGAACTTGGCCTATACCTATACCCGTGATGAGGAAGTGATTCCAAAACAAAAACTGATTGCGGAATTGCCTGTGATTAAATCGAGCTTAAAAATGTTTAAGGTCGAAACGCAGCAACCGACCATCGTCACCACATCGTTATACGGTCAGGCAACACCCATCGACTTAAATACTTTTGATCTACTCACCCAACGCATTCATCTAACCGATGCCAATCAGCAAGTGACGACGGTTGAACCGTTACAAACCACCAATACCCGTATCAATATTGAATTGAATGAACAGCATTTGACTGCACCTTTGACACAGGCCATGAATCTGGCGACGGTTTCGATTTACCAGAATAACCAGTTGATTCGCAGCTTACAGATTGAAAATGATGTGCAGATTGAAGAAGCCAATATTTTTCAGAAAATTATGCTCTGGTTCTCTAACCTGTTTTCATTCTTTTCGACCAGCGATAGCAAAACTGCCAAACTTTATCCTTTAAATCAAGGGTAAAAAACCAACTTTTTTTATCAAGATTAAACATACATTATTGAAAAAAGGATGGCATAATCCAGCCATCCTTTCACAAAAATAATTAGGTTAATCATGAGCAAAACCTTACATCATATCGTGATTGTGGGCGGTGGCGCAGGTGGTTTGGAACTTGCGACACAGCTAGGTGAACGTTTTGGCAGACGAGAGAAAGCCAGAATTACCCTAGTCGATCAAAATCTCACACACATATGGAAACCGCTCCTCCACGAAATTGCAGCCGGCTCGCTAAACCCTCACGAAGAACAAACCAATTATTTTGCCCATGCAGAAAAACATCATTTTGAGTTCGTGCTCGGCACACTTGTTGATGTAAATAAAGATCAAAAACAAATTACCCTTTCTCCCCCGCAGCTTTCTAAAGAACATACGCCGCAGATTCAAACCCTCAGCTACGACACGCTCGTCTTGGCAGTCGGTTCTGTGTCCAATGACTTTGGTACCGAAGGTGTACGTGAACACTGTCATTTTCTGGATAGCCGTCAACAAGCCGATATTTTCCAGCAGGATTTATTTCACCTCTATATCGAGGCACAAAATCAGTCAAATGAACGGGCCTTGAATATTGGCATCGTCGGTGCGGGCGCAACGGGGGTGGAACTGGCAGCAGAACTGATTGAAACCACCAAGAACTTCTATCGCTATGGATTAAAGAAAATTAATCCGAAGCAAGTCAAAATTACCCTCATTGAAGCCTCTGACCGTATCTTGCCTGCCCTGAATGAAAAAACGGCAGCGCATAGTGCCAAGCAGCTCAAGAAAATGGGGATTGAAATTCTGACTCAGCATAAAGTCCAGAAAGTCGAAGAAACCCAAGTCTACTTCAGTAATGGTAATGTCATTCACTCCGATATTACGGTGTGGGCCGCAGGTGTCAAAGCGCCGAAAGTTCTCGAGTCTTTGACTGATTTTAAACGGGACAAGATCAATCGCCTGATGGTGTACGCCACCCTGCAAACTTATTCTGATCCGAATGTATTTGCGTTTGGCGATTGTGCCAACTGTCAGTTAGATGCCCGCCAGCCGCCGTTAGGCCCGCGTGCACAGGTAGCGAGTCAGCAAGCAACCTTTCTCGTCGATGCAATGGCCGCACGTTTATCGGGTTCTCCACAACCGATGTTTACCTTTAATGACAAAGGTTCACTGGTTTCACTGAGTCGTAATCAGGCGGTAGGAGAATTGTTAGGTGATGTCAGCGTACAAGGTTTCATTGCCAAAACCATGTATGTTTCACTTTATCGGATGCATCAGGCCAATATTCATGGTTATACCCAAGCGGGCATGTTGACCATGAAAGATTTCCTGACGCGTCGTGTCCGTCCAAAAATTAAACTGTATTGAGTTGAAATTTGATATTTCGTCTCAATATTTAACTAAATCGTTTCAAAAAGTGGAAAATAGTCAACAAAAGCTGTTTTTCACTTTATGATATACAGTTAAAACTATTGATGACATGGATTTAAAACATGACTGCTATTGCAAATAACCACGTGGTTTCATTCCACTACACTTTAACAAACGCTGAGGGTGAAACACTTGATCAATCTCAAGGTGAACCACTTGCATATTTGCACGGCGCGGGCAACATCATTCCTGGTTTAGAAAATGCACTTACAGGTAAAACTGTAGGCGAAAAATTCACTGTAAACGTTCCAGCTGCTGAAGGTTATGGCGAATATAACCCTGAACTTGTTCAAGAAGTTCCGGCGCAAATGTTCCAAGGCGTGGACAACATCCAGCCTGGTATGCAATTCCAAGCACAAACTGATGACGGCGTTCAAATCGTAACTGTTAAAGCGATTGAAGGCGACAACATCATCGTTGATGCAAACTTCCCGCTTGCTGGTCAAGACCTTACTTTCGAAGTAGAAATCGTTGAAATCCGTGATGCTTCTCAAGAAGAATTAGATCACGGTCACGTTCACGGTGCAGGTGGTCACCACCACTAATTCATTTTTGAATTAGATGAAAAAAGCAAAGCTTCGGCTTTGCTTTTTTATTGGCCCTACTTTTATAAAATCAAAAAATCGCTTATGGTCATGTCAATTTCTTTAAAATAAACAGAATTATGTCGAATGCTTATCAACTGCTCTGGTTTCGTCAGGACTTGAGAATTCAGGATCATGCTGCGCTCTGGCATGCGACTCAGGCTGGCCCTACCATCGCACTTGTGATTTTATCGCCTGAACAGTGGCAATTACACGATGATGCCCCGATTAAAATTGACTTTTATCTTCGACAACTGCAAAGCTTAAAACACCAACTTGCAAGTCTGAATATACCCCTACTGGTTCACAGCATTTCGCTCTGGAAAGATATACCTGAGTATTTCGCAACGCTCATACAGCAACTGCCGATTCAACATGTATATGCCAATATTGAATTGGGTGTAAATGAATTAAAACGCGATCAGGCTGTACAGAAACTTTTAAATCAGCAAGACAAGGAACTGACACTTTTTCATGATCGTACCCTGTTTCCTGTTGGCTCGATTCGTAACCAGTCCAATCTGCCTTATCAAGTATTTGGTGCGTTTAAAAAGACCTGTTATCAGCGTTTACAGCCTGCTCTACCACAATGTTATCCAATACCAGCTCCTCAACAAGCGATAACCGATTTAAAGCTGATCTCATCAACCGATATCAAGTCACTACAACTCGAATATCAAAAACACATCCAGCACCCCCATGATCACGAATGGCAGGTCGGCGAAGCCTATGCCTTGCAACAACTCGACCAGTTTATTGAGGAACAGCTCAGTGACTACAAAATTGCACGCGATTTCCCTGCACGCGCGGGTACCAGTCAGCTTTCGGCTTATTTAAATATCGGCATCATTTCGATACGCCAGTGTCTGCAAGCCCTGTTCAGAGCACAGCAAGGCCATTTTGATATTCAATCCGATGCCCAGCAAAGCTGGCTGGATGAACTGTTATGGCGGGAATTTTATCAGCATATCCTGTTTGATTTTCCGCGTGTCTCACGGCATTTACCCTTTAAGCAATCAACGCAGAATATCCCATGGCGCGATGATCCCGTCGCTTTACAACAATGGCAGCAAGGTCAGACTGGCATTCCGATCGTTGATGCGGGTATGCGTCAAATGTTGGCAACTGGCTGGATGCATAATCGGGTACGGATGATTTGTGCCATGTTTCTGAGCAAAAACCTGCTGATTGACTGGCGTAAAGGTGAGCAATGGTTTATGCAGCATCTGGTGGATGGCGATCTGGCAGCCAACAACGGTGGTTGGCAATGGTGTGCTTCAACCGGTACAGATTCCGTCCCTTATTTCCGTATCTTTAACCCGGTGAGCCAATCACAGAAGTTTGATCCTGAGGGTGAGTATATTCGGAAATGGCTGCCCGAGCTGGCCCAACTTGATAAAAAAACCATCCATGAACCCTATGCAAAAAAGCACTCTTTGGCGCTGGATTATCCCCATCCCATCGTTGATTTAAAGCTCAGCCGTGCCCGTGCCATCGAGGTATTCAAAGCGCATTTATCCTAGTTACATAAAATAAATTTTATTTGAAATACAAAGCTTTTCTTCGTTCCTTTGAATAGACTATATTGTATGTTACTGTTTATAAAATTATTTTACACAATCCCTAACAGAAAATTTATCGTCATAGCCGTAAAATAATGATACCTTGATCACAAAATACATTTATTAAAACTAAAAATATTATGCAGAAAAATCCGGCTTCAGCACTCGTCTTGTGGATTATCTCAGCCCATGTTTTTATGGGCATCGTCGCGTATGAGTGGTTACCGGCAAGTTATCGTGGCAGTTGGGTTTTCCTGCTTATCCTGTTGATCGCCGGTGCCTTTGTAAATGTCGGTCTGGCCATCATTCTGGGATTAATTACCTTTATTGGCGTCGCTGTTTATTTCCTGCTTGACCTGGCCAATCAAACCTATGTGGAACGTCAACTGCTGTTGCTGTTTGTGCTGCCGATTACCCCGATTTTTTTAAGTGCCATTCGTCACAACATTCAGAATGCGCTCAAGACCTTCCGAGCCATTCAAAGTTATGATCGTAATTATCAACACGATATCTTGCCACTGACGGCCTTGAAACATTTTCAGGGCGAGTTAAAGAAGTTGCTTAAACTTACGCAGAAGGATCATTACAAGGTTATTACCACTCAGATCAATAACACGGTGCTGATCCGGGAAATGCTGGGTGAAGATATCTGGAAAGAAACGCAGAACAAGATCATGGCGATTCTTTCTACCGAGAGAGACAGCGTTATCTATCATTTTATCAATGAAGAGCTGAGCCAGATCAAAAGTATTGTCATTCATGAACCGGTGATTGAGGAAAATCAGGTCTATCCTGTATTTATCCAGCAACTTCAAGACATGTCGGTATTGAAGCTTAAAATTGAACAACACACTGAATATCTGCGCCCTCAAGATCAAGAGGTGCCTTAATGTCCGTATTGCTTAATATTTGTGGTTTGCTGGTGACCACCGCAAATTATCCAGATACCACCTTGCAACAGTTTTATCAGCAGTATTATCACTGCTCGATCCAGCCTGCACAAAATCAGCTCAACCCTCAGACCCAACTTCCCAGAACGATCGCAGGTTTTTTCCCGCAACCCTCGACCTGGTGGCCAGTGTTTACCTCCGATCAGGTGGAATCGGAAAGTTTTAAACAACTGATGGAGAAAGGGATCAAACCGGGCATCATCCTGCCCAATGAATATTTTAGCGCTGTTAAATATTATAAAATCAAAAAGGCTGTTAATGAGGGCGCGATTCCGGTCGCCTTCTATCAGATGCAACATTCCAAGTATTTTGCCGCCAAAGCCACCTTTTCAACGGCCCTTGGACTGCGGCCTCTCGCTGCCCTGATTGAAACAGGCTGGGATGAAAACCTGATTTCGCAACCCGCGGGCAGTTATCTGATTCAATCCGATAGCCCCAATGAACTTCGAATTCCTGCACGTAAAATTCAGCAGAATCAACATTATTTTTATCAGGTGATCAAGGATCCTTCACAAGCTTCCGGTTATCAGGTGGTGATCAATCCTCCAACCGACATGCCGGTAGATAATATTGAATATCCGCATCTGGGCATCTCCTGGGACATTAACAATATTCAATACACCAGTACCATCGACGGTGTAGAAACCAATATTTTTGGTTATTTACTGATTGCCTTGAGTACGGTCGTGATTCCGCTGGATTATATCTATTCCGCGCATTATCCAAGCCTGCTCAGCACCTTTGGTAGCTCTATTTCCTGGATTTCCTTACTGCTTGGCGGAGGACTACTGCTGATCCTGATCATTTCCATCATTCGCAGGAGAAGAATCAATGCCCGCAATTGATATTCTTTTTCTATTTGGTTTTCTGGGCATCTGGATTCCTCAGGCCTTCTGGGCATGGCTCAGTTATCAGGCCTGGAAATATTCTAAAAATGCTGCCAAAGAACTGGAAAACATGCCTGTGCCGGAGCATTGGCCAGTATTAAGCGTATTAATTCCCGCCTATAACGAAGGCGTGGTCATTGAAGATACCTTACATGCAATTGCACAACAGGATTATCCAGCGCATGCCTATGAAGTCTTACTGATCAATGACGGTTCTAAAGACAATACTTTAGAAATTGCCGAGCGTATGGCAGCGATTTATCCCTGCATTAAAATCGTCAATGTCCCCAAAGGCATGGGCGGTAAAGGCAAATCCCGCACCTTGAATAATGGCCTGCCGCATGCCAAAGGTGAATTAATCGTGGTCTATGATGCAGATAGTACCCCTGAGCCGGACTGTGTACGTTTATTGGCACAGACCTTATTGGCAGATAAAAAACTGGTTGCCGTCAACGGTAAAGTACGTACCCGTAACTGGCGTGACAGTATCCTGACCCGATTCATTGCCATTGAATTTATCTTCTTTCAATGGATTTTTCAGGGAGGACGCTGGCAACGTTTCGAACTTTCTACCCTGATGGGAACCAATTATGTGATCTGGCGGGATGCGCTGGAAACCCTGGGTGGATTTGATGAAAAATCTCTGGTCGATGATACCGAAATGAGTTTCCGGATTTTTTTGGGTCAACGTCGGATTAAATGGGTACCCTACGCCGTCGGCTGGCAGCAAGATCCGCCATCCTTAAGTGTCTTTGTCAAGCAACGCTCGCGTTGGACCCAAGGAAACTTCTATGTCACCAGCAAATATTTACCGATTGCGCTAAGAAAACCGTTCCCGATCGGAATCGAAATTTTTAACAATATTATGTGTTATGTCCTGTTTGTGCCCGCCCTGATCTGGAGTCACATTACTTTAACCCTCGGTTTACTGGGTATTGCCGGGATTACCGTTCCCGGCCCGTTTACCCTGCTTTGGGGCTTATCGTTCTGTCTGTATGTCGCACAAATGTGGTTTACCCTATCTCTGGAAAGAGCTCAACCTCAACTCTATTTCTTCTCGGTTTTATCGTATATCACCTATTCACAGGTGTTTCTGTTTATCGTGTTCAAAGCGGCCTATGACATGCTGAAAAATAAGATACAGGGAAACTCACTACAATGGTACAAAACTGAGCGCAGCAAGGAGAAAAAATAAATGAAAAAGAAGCCATTACATCAACAAATTTTTAAAATACTGGTCGCAAGTGCCGCGATCTCCTTGCCGGGGTTAAGCTTCGCCGACACGATAAACACCTGGACGTTTGATAATATCAATACCTCCAACAAGTACACCATTGAACCGCATTTCTTTTATGTGGGCAAAGGCTCGGAGTGGCAGAACATTCAGTTTAGTAGTGAATATTCGACCGAACATTTCACCACTTTGCTGGTGAAATATGATGACAAGCTGATTTATAACACTACCTTGAATGGTGATGGGACGCTGAACTTTAATATTCCAGCGACCAAGAGTGGCTTTCACCGTCTAGATTTCATCTTGCAACAATATTCGCCACCGACCTCGCCTGCAGCTGATCGAACCACCTTCTGTAGTGAAGATGTGGATCAGGTCACCTATCTCAGCAACTCCAAGATTGATTATTCCCGCCACCGACCAATTTACCGTTTAAAAGATTTACCCGATGCCCTATTTAACCCGCAGGTGGTCCGTCCCACACCTTTTGTCGGGGTATTAAAATACAATCAGGCCAATCTCAATGAAGCCTCGATGCTGGGGCGTTTAATCAGTGCCTGGAGCTCAGTTACTCCGATCCAGTGGTATGGACAAAATGCGCCAGAGAATCAGCCAGCTAACTTTTTTATTGAAATTGCAAAGTCTGCAACGCCTTTGCCGAATGGCACTCTGGTACAGATCAGTGCCGAGAATGATGTCCCGACTTTACGTATTCAATATGACAATCCAGAAAAACTGGTCTCTGCCATCAATGGCCTATTAAATCCAAGTTATTTACAGCAACTGGATACCTCTTCCACGACGCTACCTAATAAGCTGGCCGCACCGCCTTGGGCCAGAATTAAACAGATCAAGACCCTTGCCGATTTAGGCATCAGCGATTTCCGACTCAATCAGGCAGAAAAGAACCTGTTCTTAAACTTCCCTGCGGTTTGGCAACCCACAGATATTTTGCAAGGACAAATCGCCTTGCGCGTGCAGAGTGGTTTACTAGAGGGCTCAAATATTACCACCTGGATTGATGGCGGTCTGGCCGGTAGCTTAAAAACTGCTGAACTGGATTCAGATCCGGTCAACCGGCAATTTAACTATTTTGCCAAAACCATTTCTAATAATACCAATTTCAGCATGAAGCTGGAAAACTCGGTGATTGTAAACTCGCAATGTTTGCCTTCAGCCAAAGGCTCACTCTGGATTGATACACAAAAATCGACCGTAAAACTGCCGCATAAAATCAAAAACGGTGTCGCTTCGCTTTCGATGAGTTTTGCCACCCATCCTACCATTGCGATTGATGGCAATTCAGGCAGTCTGGAAATTGCCATGAGCATGAGTCAGGTGGCGAAAAAGATGCTGATGACCAATGATCCGATTCCATTAAATCTGGTCAAGTTTGATCCAGCCAAACCAGAGCTTCTCAATGTACAGGTCAACCCGAATATCTACCGTCAGCAAGTTTTGATGCATAAAGATATTCTGTACGCGCCCGCCACTGCACGCGGTTTTCTGGTCAGTTTCCATGAGCAACGTTTTGATGTGATCACCGACTCAATTGAGGGTGCGCAGAACTTCAGCAAGCTCTGGGATAAGATTCAAACCAACATCCCGAATAATGCCAGCAAAATATTGGTGGCAGAAAACGGACAAGTATTTATCTTACAAAAAATTATTGTCGGTAATCAGAAAGCGCCTCTGGTTCAGCAATCATCATTCTTTATCTTGGTGGTAATAATCTCTGCTATCATGATTCTGGCAATTTTGCTCTGGTACTGGCGTAAACGACCGCATGCTAAAAATAAGGCAGATTAAATCTAAACTTTTAAAAACGATTACGTTATCAGCCTTAATCAGTTTAGGAGGTTGCATGCATCTGTTTCAGGCAGATGTGCAGCCTCCCCAAATTGAGGGAATATTCTGGCAACCCGATCTGGCAACCGCTCCCCCCTCAGGCAACTGGAATTTACTTGGCGTTTCCACCTTTGTACCGCAATGGTCAACGGTGCAGTCCAAAGCCTGGTTCGATCATGATATGGGCTTTGAAAAGTGGGACAAAACACTTAACTTAAAACAGCTCAACCAGCAGCCGTGGTCTGAAAATATTATTTTGGGGCTAGCAGGCGAATATGATGAAAAACTTGCCCGCTCTAATGTGCTGCAACTAGCAGAAAGTTCCAAACAGATCATTGAGAAAACACAGTCCGTTCCTCTAAAAGGTTATTATTTTCCTGTTGAGGCCGATCCGACCTGGCTCGGTGTCGGTATGTTGGCACAGGCGATCAGTAGCTTGCCCAAACCGGTCTGGGTCAGTATCTACAGTGCTGAACAGTCCCCTGAACATCTGGATGTATGGCTAAAAAGCTGGTTACCGCACAATACCCATGTTTTTTTTCAAGATGGTGTCGGTGTCGGAACGCGTTCGCCCCAGCAAGCAAAAATCATTCTGGAAAATCTTCAGAAAGAGTTTGGTAAGGATAAGGTGGTGATTGTTTTGGAAGCTTTCCGTCCAGCAAAATCAGGCCAGTTCCGCTCAGCTTATCCGTGGGAAGTGGTGGAACAGCTTAAGGCCTATGAAGGACAGAAAGTGTATATTTTTGACGGTCCGCATTATATGAACCGTATTACTGTTTATATCGTGGCATTATGGTACAAACTGAAATACGGCTCTAGCGGATAACCCTATCTTACAAACGCGCGCGACTAGAAGCTCTTATAAAACACTAGTTCCGTGCGCGTATTGTTATAGCGATCCGTTCCATCAGCCAGCGCATCTTTGAAATAATGCCCGTATAAGCGCTCAACGCGTAGTTTTACCGGTACATAGTTAAATGGCTGCCAGGCAACACCTGCACCATATTCAAATAAGTTATTATAATTTTCACCTTCCGAATCCGCTAAAGTATGTAGCTTGCCGTAGGCCTGTACGGTACCCGCTTCTCCACGATAAAGATTAAAACCCGAACGTAATCTCAGATCGGCAATAACGTTATAGTCTTCTCGTGAGTAACTCGCGACATTACCGTATAAATCAGTAAAATAATCATTCCAGAGGGTACGTTGATCAACCGCTGGATTGGCATACCATTCCTGATAGCCAGTAACACCACCGACTACACTTTCACGGAACTTATCCCGATTACGATCAATCAGATCATAACTCCCGCCCACCTCTAAATAGGCACGCACAGGAATCGACTGCCACGGCTGATAATTTGCACCAACACCGACGGTTACCGCATTTTCATCAATAATCTCGGGACGTACCCCGCCTTTGGATTTGGTATCACGGTTCAGGTTTACAAAGCCATACACCTGTGCCCGACCATTATCCAGATTTTTCCCGTAGCGCATTTTCAATGGGAAAATGAAATCGTCATAACGCGATTCATAAGAAGGCGCAAAGTAGACATCTTTAAAGGTGGATGGGACGGCTGAAGCACTCAGATTCTGGACTGCTTGCTGAGCCTTGCTCGCCATTTCCGGATCAGATGAAGCCGATAAATCTTTAAAGATCACCAAGGCTTCTTTATTTCTTTTTTGCTGATTGAGTAAATAGGCTTCCTGTAGTTTCAGCTGTTCATCCTGCGGTGCAAGCTGCTCGGCTTTACGTACACTCTGGATGGCTTCATTTTGCTTGTTCAAACGGATTTGCAGATAGGTCAGGCTTTTCCAGACTTTAAGGTCTTGTGGGGTCAGCTGTCCCAATTCAAGCAGGATTTTTTCAGCTTCTTCCGGCTGGCTTTGTTCAAGCTTGTAAAACTTGTCCCAACGGTCATAAATCGGATTGCCGGGTTTATAGGCCGCATCCCCTTCCTTCACAAATTCAGGCTCGGCACTCAGTACCTGTTGTACAGGCAAGATTAGCCCCAAAATGAATAGTGTATGACTCAGCAGCTTATTTTTGGAATTATTCATCGCAAATCTCAACTAAAAATACTCACAACAGGGCCTATGGCAAAAAGGGCTTATTCGCATTTAAAATGTTAAATTGTTCACATATGATAACCAAATCATCGTTATGCTATCGTTAAAATAAGTTAATTTATAATAGATTAAGTTTATGAAACAACAATAGAATTTTATAGACAATTGAGCCCTTATAAAACCAGGCCTGAACAGATTAAATAAATTTAAACGAGTAGAATAATGTCTTTTTCACATCATGCAGAACCTCATGTCATGCAACGCTCAGGCTGGCTGCGTGCGGCTGTACTCGGCGCCAATGATGGCATCATTTCGGTGACCAGCCTGATTATGGGGGTGGCAGCCAGTGGTGCCAGCTCGCATACCTTATTGATCACCTGTATCGCGGGGCTGATCTCTGGTGCGACCTCTATGGCGGCAGGCGAATATATTTCAGTCAAGTCTCAGGAAGATATTGAAAAATCCGACCTGCGTTTTGAGGCCCGAGAACTGGAAAACAACCCGCATGCCGAACTCAAGGAACTGACCCAGATTTATATCTCACGCGGTTTAAATCCGGAACTCGCACATGAAGTGGCCAGACAACTGACCGAACATGATGCGCTGGGTGCGCATGCACGGGATGAAATTGGCATCCATGAAAATACCGCCGCCAATCCCGTTCAGGCAGCGCTTTCTTCTGCCGCATCGTTCTCTTGTGGTGCCGCCCTCCCCATGCTAGCGATCTTGCTCAGTCCAGACCGCTGGATTGCATCCGCTGTGTTAATTACCGGGATTATTGCATTGGCACTCTTGGGTGCATTGTCCAGTTACTTTGCCCGCACTTCCCTGCTGAAAGGCAGTCTGCGGATTAGCTTATGGGGCATGCTGGCCATGGCATTTTCCAGCTGGGTCGGTTCCCTGTTTAATGTCACCCCGATTTAAACCGAAGATGTTGACCTATTGAAAATAGTACCTATATTCAATAATTAAATAGCGATTATTATTTGCAAGCCTTTTTGTTTTTACGTTAAGGTGATTAAAAATGCAATGAGTCATTGATCATGTCGATTTTAGAATTATTAGAAATAAAACACCCGATTTTACTTGCGCCAATGGCTGGGGTTTCCACACCGGAACTTGCCGCTGAGGTATCGAATCAAGGTGCATTCGGCTCTTTAGGTCTGGGGGCCAATACCCCTGAAACAGCCAAAGCACAAATCTTGAAGACGCAAGAATTGACCGATCATCCCTTTCAGGTCAACTTCTTTTGCCATCAATCTGAACAGCTGGATTCTAAAATTGCCCGGCAATGGATTGATTATCTCCGTCCCCAATTTGAGAAATTCGCTGCAGAAGCGCCAACCGCACTTCACTGTATTTATCCAAGCTTTCTAGACAATGATGACTTCCTGAATGTGGTGCTGGAAACCCGTCCCAAGGCGGTCAGTTTTCACTTTGGTATTCCTCATCCGCATCAAATTCAGGCTTTGAAGCAAGCAGGTATCATCACCATGGTTTCCGCAACCAATTTACTTGAAGCTCAAGCGATTGAAGCAGCGGGGATTGATATTATTATTGCGCAAGGCATTGAGGCTGGTGGGCATCGCGGGATTTTCAATCAACATTTTGATGCTGCAATTAAAACCAGCGATCTGGTTCAACTGATTACCACACACTGCGATCGTCCAGTGATTGCCGCGGGCGGGATCATGAATGGCGAACAGGCCAAGGAAATGTTGAATCGTGGTGCGTCAGCAGTCCAGCTAGGGACCGCCTTTGTGCAGTGTAAAAGCTCCAGTGCCAATGCCGCCTATCGCAAAGCATTGTTCAATCAAAGTATTACCCAGATCAGCGCCAGTCTTTCCGGTCGTCCGGCACGTGGCTTGATTGGGACTTGGCATACCCAGATTGATACACCGAATCGTCCTGCAACCCCGCAATACCCATATACCTATGACTTGGCCAAGCAGTTGATGAGCATTGCCAGTGCTGAGCATGATTTCAGTTATGGCGCTTTTTGGGCTGGGAGTAATGTGGCACAAATCAGAGAGTTAGAGGCAGCCGATCTTGTCAATCAACTGGTGCTGGAAATAAAAACCAACTAAATTTCATGTATAAAAAAGCCGACCCATCAGGATCGGCTTTTTGCTTTTTCAGGTTATTTAATGGCTTCCAGCAAGGTCTGCTGGGCATTATGCGGCGCTTCACCTTCTACCGGTCGTGCACGTTCCCACACCCCGTCTCCTTGTAACAACCAGGCTTGCTGATTGTCTTTGAGATAGTTGAGTAAACCCTGCTGATAAATCCGCTTTTTCAAGGTCGGCTCTTCAATCGGGAAACAGGCTTCCACACGGTTAAACAGGTTACGGTCCATCCAGTCAGCACTTGAACCGTAAATACGCGGATTACCGTTATTACTGAAATAATAAACCCGGGTATGTTCAAGGAAACGCCCGACAATCGAACGCACACGAATATTTTCCGACAGATTCGGTAAACCTGGACGTAAACAGCAGATTGAACGAATGATCAGGTCGACCTGCACACCCGCTTGTGAGGCTTCATATAGTTTATTAATCAGCTGAACTTCGGTTAAGGCATTCACTTTAATAATGATCTGTGCAGGTTTGCCTTCCTTAGCGTTGGCAATTTCGTCATCGATATAATTAATCAACTGCGCATGTAAAGTGAATGGTGCATGCAGTAACTTTTTCGGCTTGGCCATTTTACCCATGCCGGTCAATTCCTGAAAAATACGATGCACATCTTCACACAGGTCTTTATCCGTGGTCATTAAACCATAGTCGGTATAGATACGGGCATTGGTTGCATGATAGTTGCCTGTACCTAAATGCACATAACGCACCAGTTTATTATTTTCACGGCGTACCACCAGAATCATTTTGGCATGGGTTTTATAACCAACGATGCCATACACCACCACGGCACCCGCTTCCTGCAACACATTGGCCACTTCGATATTGGATTCTTCATCAAAGCGGGCACGTAATTCAATGACCGCGGTGACTTCTTTCCCATTCCGTGCAGCTTCGGCAAGCACCTGCACGATTTCCGAGTCTGCACCACTACGATACAGGGTTTGCTTGATCGCCAGCACTTGCGGATCACGCGCAGCTTCACGCAACAGTTGAATTACTGGGGCGAAGGATTCAAAAGGATGGTGCAATAAAATGTCCTGCTTTTGCATGGCTGCAAAAATACTTTCCGACTTTTTAAAGGCTTTTGGAATCACAGGCGTATGCGAGTCATAACGCAAATGTGGACGTTTAAAGTTGGATAATAAACGTGCCAAGTTGACAGGGCCGTCAACGCGATACAACTGTTCTTCGTTCAGGTCAAACTCATCAAGCAGATATTCATAAATATGCTTTGGACAGTTATGGGTCACTTCCAGACGGACCGCACGACCAAAACGGCGTGAACTTAATTCACCTTTCAGCGCTTTTGCCAAATCTTCAACATCTTCGTTTAAGGCCAGATCGGCATTACGGGTGACACGGAACTGGTAGCAACCGGTTGCAGTCATGCCCGGGAACAGATCAGAAATATGTTCATGAATAATCGCCGAAAGCATCACGTGATGTTCTTTACCATCGGTCAATTCATCAGGCAAACGGACTACACGCGGTAATGAACGTGGCGCAGGTACAACAGCCAGATCAATTTGACGACCAAAAGCATCCTTCCCTTCCAGCGTGACAATAAAGTTCAGACTTTTATTGACCAGTCGCGGGAACGGATGGGCCGGGTCCAGACTGATAGGGGTAAGCACAGGTGCAACCTGCTCATGGAAATATTTTTTGATCCAGGCCGATTGTGCCGGTGTTAATTCACCACGACGCAGGAAGCAAATATCTTCTTTACGTAATTTCGGCAGGATTTCTTCATTTAATATGCGGTACTGACGTTCGATCGCGGCATGCGTGGTTTTAGAAATCTGTTCCAGAACCTGCTTTGGGGTCAAGCCATCTGGCGTGCGGCTTTCATTGCCCAAGGTCAGTTGTTCCATCATGCCCGCAACACGGATCTCAAAGAATTCGTCCAGATTGCGTGAAAAGATCAAAAGGAAGTTCATCCGCTCTAATAATGGATGAAGTGGATCGACAGCCTGTTCCAGTACGCGTAGATGGAAATCGAGAATCGAAAGCTCACGATTGATATAACGATCGTTGTAACTATATTCTATTGGCGTTGTTGTCGTCACTGCAGTATTCATACCCAACCTTGTTGCTTTATCATTCATCAAGTGATGATTTAAGTATGCTGCAAAATTATGTCAATTTGGTAAAAAAGCCCAAAATATTGGGCTTTTTTTTAAAATTTGGTGAATTATTGCGGAAGTTGTATGCCATTCATATATTTTAGGATCACCCGCTTACGATATTGCAGCTTACGGTCATTGCGGTTGTCCTGATAATACTTTGGATTGGGCAACAGCGCGGCTAAAAATGCAGCCTGCTCCCGGGTTAAACTTTTAGAGCTTTTGCCATAATAAAACTGGGCTGCTGCCTCAACCCCATAGAGGTTTTGACCAAATTCAACCGAGTTCATATACACTTCCAGAATGCGTCGTTTTGACCACATCCGCTCCATCATCCAGGTGGCCACGGCTTCCTGACCTTTGCGAATAAAAGAACGTTTATTATACAAAAACAGGTTTTTTGCCAACTGTTGCGATACCGTTGAACCGCCTGCCACCAGTTCACCTTTTTCGCTATTGCGTTCCAGCGCAAACTGAATCCCTGCCCAGTCAAAGCCATGATGGTGAATAAACTTGGCATCCTCACCCGCTAAAATGGCGCGTTTAAAGTTATCACTGATATTGTCATAGTCACGCCATTCTTGCTTGATCGGTTTAAAGTCGGTCAAATAATCCCAACGCATAAACATAGTCGTATTAACTGGATGGGTGCGCCACCAGACCAGACTACTAAAAATCCACAGCTGGATCAGTAGAATGACGCCGATAATCAACATTACTGCGCGTGCTAAAAAGGCTTTCATTAAAGTGCATCACTCCATCATGCAATAAATTCATGCTAAGCTATTTTTTATATCAATCACTAGCCTAAACATATGACTGAAACGACTCCACCACAAATCAACCAAAAATTGCACATACAAACTTGGTGGTTTACTGCGTTATTAATCGCAGTTAATGTCGGATTATTTGGCTGGCAGATTCTTTCAGGGGTGAATATTACCGACCCTGCCCCTGTTGATGCAATCGCCTGGGGCGCAGATTTTACCCCGCTTACCTTTTCCGGGCAGGCGGAACGCTTATTTACCAGTATGTTTTTCCATTTTGGCCTGATCCATTTAATGTTAAATATGTGGGCACTGTATATCTTTGGCAGTGTGGCAGAACAATTATTTGGTCGCAGCTATTACATCGCTTTGTATGTGCTGGCTGGCCTGATGGGCAGTGTCCTGTCCAGTTATTTAAGTATTCGCGATGGCTACGCCCTGTTACAACATTTTGACCCGAAATTACTCCCGCATATCAGTGCAGGCGCTTCGGGTGCAGTAATGGGACTCGGTGCAGCACTTACGGTCATTTCCCTGTTTCCCCCTTTGCCCCAGCAACGCTTTTTGCTGGATAAAAAATCATTACTGATGGTGATGGGGATTAACCTTGTCTTCGGTTTCACCGTTTCAGGCATTAACAATGCCGCGCATATTGGCGGCATGCTGATGGGGGCATTACTGGCCGCAACCTGGTATTTCAGCCAGAAAACGCCAAGAAAAGCACTGGCTCAGGCCATTGCCATAATGATGGGCAGCTTACTGCTCTATGCATTCTACTTTTATTGCACCCAATTAAGCACAGGACTTACTCCACTGTGGCATGAAATCCTGCGTCAGAACCAGCTTACATTCTAAGACTGGTTCATTTCTCTTAAACTTTGTAAGGGCGGAATATCGCATAAGTAACTCAAACGATAGCGCCCGATCAGCGTACATACCACTAGCATGCTCAACGGTAGAATCAGCCAGATTTCCGCATGCCACTGAATCGCCATTTGCATCTTGTAACTGACAATCGCACTGATCACCTCTGCAAACAGACAGGCCACCACGCCCGCCAACAGACCGATAAAACCGATTTCCAGACTGAGCATGCGTTTTAATTTATACTTGGCGACACCAAAGGAACGCAATAAAGCCACCTCCTTACGGCGCTCATCCATCAGCACATTTAAACAGGCAATCAGTACCAGTACCCCCGATAAACCCACCAGCAAGGCCAGAACCGTGACAATCTGCACCAGAACATTGACCAGACGTTTCACCTCTTCTAGGATACGCCCGACATCAATAAACACCGTGTTGGAAAATTGCTGAATCAATTGCACCATTTTCGGCTGATCCGCTGGCGGCACATAGAAGCTGCCTAAATAACTGCCTGCGTTTTCATCCATGGTTTTCGGTGAAAAAATAAAGAAGAAATTCGGGCTAAAACTTTCCCATTCCACGCTCCGCAGATTGATGACGGTCGCATTCAGTGGCCCTTCGGGTAAGCTGAAACTGAGCTGATCGCCAATCTTGATCCCGAGTTCCGTGGCCAGTTTGGCTTCTACCGACACCTGCCCCGTCTGGGTAAAATCTGGATTGCCCTCAGTAATCAGATTATCTTTCGGATACACTGCGGCTTGGGTCAGATTCAGTTCACGACGCAACGAATTATTTTGCTTGACCAGTTCTGCTGCAAAAGGCTGACCATTTTTGGCCAGCAAACGGCCTCGAATATTCGGATAAAGCGGAGTGCTCGGCCATTGATTCTGCTCAAGCTGCTGTTTCAATTGCGGCATATCAAATGGCGGTAGGCCATAAACAAACTGGTTTGGTGTTCCTGCTGGCAATTGTTGCTGCCAACGCTGCAATAAATCTGTTCTTAAGACACTCAAGACCGTAATCAGGCTCAGCCCCAAAGCCAAAGCGGTAATCTGTAGCGTAGTTTGATGCGGAATCCGTACATAGGCAGAGATCGGATGCTTGAGCTGCTTGATTGCTTTTAACAGCAACCAGATCACGGCAAAAAGCACCGCACATAACATCAAGATCGCGGTCAACACCCATAGACTTAACTGCAAATTATCACTCAGCACCAGACTAAACATCACCAGACTGGCAATACCGACTGCAAACATGGCGATATACGATTTACGTGAACGCTCCTGCTGACGGATCACCCGAATCGGAGGGGTATTGAGTAACTCCCAGATACTGGGCAAGATAAAACCGATCAGCACCATCACACTGGTAAAAATGGCGACAGGCAAGGCAAACAGTAAATCAGCCAGTGCAAAGCTCAATTGTAATTGTGGAATCAGCTGCAACATCAACTGCAATAAACCATAACCTAAAGCAATCCCGATCAGACTGCCCAGCCCAATCGACAAAGCACTGACAATGCCAAGCAAGGCCAGATAAGCCAGCAAAATCTGTCTCTTACTCGCCCCCAGACAGCGCATCAGCGCAATATGATCCTGATTTTGTTGTACATAACGTTGACTGGTCAAGGCAATGGCAATACCACACAGCAAAATGGTTAACAAATTGGCAAGCTGTAAAAAGGTATCCAGATTTTCAATCGGTTTCATTAAGCGCGTATTGGATTGGCTGGCATCGCGTAACTTCAGCGAAGCCTGTTCACCCTGTTCCATCTGCTGCTCATCGGGCTGATCGAGCATCGCTTCAGGATGGGTCTGTTGCCTGAAGACTTGTTTAAAAGCCTTAACCTGTTCAGGCGGCCCTGCCATCAATAACCGATACTCAATCCGGCTGCCCACTTGCACGGCATGGGTTTTGGCAATATCGGCCTGATGAATCATCACTGTCGGCGAAAATCCGGAAAAGCCAAGCTCCTGATTAGCATCGTGTTCAATAATCCCGGTTACTTTAAACTGAGCATCCGCAATCGCAACCTGATCCCCTACTTTCGCCTGTAAAAGATCAGCGGCCCGCGGGCTCAACCAGACTTGTCCAGTTTGCAGGCCTTGTGACTTGGGCTGAATTTCAAGTTCACCGCGTAATGGGAAATGTGCATCAATCGCTTTGACATTGACCATCACAAACTGATCCGAGGTATGCGCCATCGAACTAAATACCGTCACCACTGCCTGTTGCAAACCCAGTTTTTGGGCTTGCTGTGACCATTCGGTCTGAATCGGGTCCTTATCGTAGAGCACCAGATCCGCAGCCAACATTTCAGCGGCCTGTAGGGTGACGGCATTTTGGACTTGGGTATTACTAAACTTGAGGGCTGTGGTCGCACTGATCGCTAAAGAAAGGGCAATGATTAATAAATACAAGCCTCCCGTACGAAAGCTTTGCAGTAAGAGAGGCTTAAGCACTGAACTCATAGGCCCTCTCCAAACTTGACGATGTCCTGAATCTGACCATCCGCCAGTTTGACATGACGTTGACATAAAGCAGCCAGATTCTGATCATGCGTCACCAGCACCAAGGTTGTTCCTAATTCTTTATTAAGCTCAAATAACAGCTGTTCAATTTCTTCAGCCGTTTGTCCATCCAGATTACCTGTCGGTTCATCGGCAAAAATAATTCTTGGTTCTGCAATCAAGGCACGTGCAATGGCTACGCGCTGCTGTTCCCCACCCGAGAGCACTTTCGGTGTTTGCTGGGCCTGACGTACTAGCCCAACCCGTTCTAACCAGGCCAATGCTTTTTGTTCTGCCTGCCTGAAATTAAAGTCAGGTTGTAAGCGTAAGGGCAACATGACATTTTCCAGTGCACTGAGTTGCGGCAATAGCTGAAAAGACTGAAATACAAAACCGATATTTTCCAGACGAACCTGCGCACGCTGTTCTTCCGACAAGCTATGCACCGCCTGTCCACACACCCATAACTCCCCTGCGCTGGGACGATCAAGCGTTGCCAGGATGCCCAATAAGGTTGATTTACCTGAACCTGAGCGACCGGTAATGGCAATCTGTTCGCCTGGATAAATCTCCAAATCGATCTCTTTTAAAATCGTTAAACTTTGCTGATTAATTTGAATCTTTTGTGTAACTTTTTGGGCAGAAATAATCGGTTGTGGCATGATGTCACGTATCCTTTAGGACAAATTTGAAGTGCAATGCAAATATCTAAAGTTATCTTGTCAGTATCTAAAACGCTTGCAATGATCAGTGTCTGCTTGATCCCGACACTGGTTTCAGCAAAGACTATTTTAATTTTGGGTGATAGCCTGAGCGCGGGTTATGGCATAGATGCAAAACAAGGTTGGGTTCACTTGTTACAACAACGTTTAGACCAACAGTATCCGAAACAGCACAAGGTGGTCAATGCAAGTGTTAGCGGCGAAACCACCAGCGGCGCACTGGCCAGACTGCCAAAATTATTGCAAACCTATCGGCCGGAAGTGGTGGTGATTGAACTGGGTGGCAATGATGGCTTGCGCGGTCAGCCTCCACAAATGATTCAAAACAATCTTGCCCAGCTGGTGCAGTTGAGTCAGAAACAGAAAGCCCATGTTTTACTGTTCGGGATGAAAATACCACCGAATTATGGCACCGCTTATAGCAAGGCCTTTGAAAATAATTACAAGCTGGTCAGCCAGCAATATAAAGTGAAATTACTACCGTTCTTTCTTGACGGCGTCGCAGGACAGAAGCACTTGATCCAGAACGACCAGATCCATCCGAATGCGAAAGCACAACCCCTGATGCTGAATCTGGCTTATCCTTATATCAAAGCTGCGTTATAAACCGCGCCTTTGACAAAATTGACGATTTCAACTGATGTTTTTCTTAAAATAAACCACACGCTCGGTTTCCTGAAAGCCCAGCGCGCGATGCATGGCATGACTGATCGTATTATCCAGCGCAGCGTCCGAAGCAAATTCGGTACATGCAAACTGCTTGGACCAGTGTTCTACTTGCTGTACCAACGCGCTAGCAACACCTGAACGTCGATATTCTGGCAACACATAAATACCTTCCAGAAAAGCCACCGGTGAGCTTTGTGTGCCATTTACATATTCATATCGAATAGACGCTTCCAGCATGGCAATTGCTTGCTGCTGATCGTTATAGCTTAATAATTGCAGGGTCTGTGTTTGTTCGAGTAACTGCCGCATTTCCAGTAAATGCGCGTCTTCATGATCAGGCCAGAGTAATCGTCTTAACTGCAGCCAGTCAGCCAAGAACGGCTCGGTTACAGGCATGATTTTCATATCGATTCTGCCCTTTTACTTTGCTTATTTTTCTAATTCAATAAAAATAAAGATTTATACTTTAATCAGCGAAATTAAGGCGAGTTAAAACTCGCCCTGATCCTTAGAAATCAAAAAAAGAAACTTCACCTGTTTCGAGTGAATATTCTGCGCCAACCACAATCATTTTGCCCTTTTCAATCAGGCTTTCCAGTACAGCTGAACCATGACGGAGCTGATTCACGGAAGCAAATACATTTGAACGGACCGCATGCGCAGACAATTTCTTCAAATCATTTTTGAGTTCGGTTTGCATCAGGATTTCAACTGAAGGACGTACCCGGTTGACGATCGACATTAAATTCGATGAAGGTGGTTGCTCTGGGTTCATCAAGGTATCAATCGTAGCTTGGATCGCGCCACAATGACTATGTCCCAGTACCACCACCACTGCGCAATCGTAACGCTCTGCAGCGAATTCGACACTGCCGACCTGTGAAGGTGCGACAATATTGCCTGCCACACGAATCACGAACAAGTCACCCAAGCCTTGGTCAAAAACCATTTCAGCAGGTACACGTGAATCAGAACAGCCTAAAACAATTGCAAAAGGATTTTGATCACTTGCCATCTCGGCACGTTCTTGGTGAGATAACAATTTTTGTTGAACTGCTTCTCCTTTTACAAAACGGGCATTACCAGCTTTTAAACGTTCTAATGCTTCTTGTGCGGTGAGCATGTGTATATCCATTTGTGATTGACCTGAGGCAACAGTTTAATGTGCGCCCGTTTGAAAGTCACTGACAAAAATAGAAACGATCAGCATACTTGCTAATCTTTTGAACGCTAAAATAGCGGAAAATCGCTGAATTCATTGGCAAGAATTTCCATACATCTGTAGATTATGCAAATGACTCGCGTCGTCTCTTCCTCAATAATCAATTGGTTTAAAAATAGATCAAGGATTGAACAAAGATGATCAATACCCGATTTGCCCAACCTTTGCGCAAGACGTTTGGTGCTGCGTTACTGGTATGTAACTTAAGCACACTCGCGGTGAGTACAACTCAAGCTGCCGAAATAGAAATGAGCTTTCAAAACCTGTTGCAGCAAGAACGTGCCTGGGCTGGTTTACAAAGCAAGACCTTAAAAGTGGGTGATATCACCTGGTCTTATAGCGAAGGCGGTCAAGCCGGTAAGCCTATTATTATTTTAATTCATGGTCTGGCAGGCAGTCGTGACAACTGGAACCGTGTCGCACGCGCCCTCACAGCAAATTACCACGTCATCATTCCGGATTTACCAGCCAGCGGTGAAACACTGGTTCCGAAAGATTTTGACTATTCTGTGCCAAATGTCACCGAAAAATTACGCCGTTTTGTGGAAGCCGCCAATCTGACCGGACCTGCACATATTGCCGGTCATTCACTCGGTGGTTCCATTGCCATGCTCTATGCAGGTCAATATCCCTTTGAAACCAAGAGTCTTTTCCTGATTGATGCGGCGGGTGTCTATAAGGCAGCGACCACGCCTTATTTAAAAGATCCAAATCAGGTGAAAAACATGATTGTGAGCAAGAAAGGAGATTTCAATTTCCTGATGCAACAAGCCATGTTTACTCCACCATTCATTCCAAAAGAAATTGCTCAGGCACAAGAAAAAATGATGATTGGTCAGGTTGAGCAGACTCAGAAAATGGTCGATCAGGTGATTGCCTTGAACAAGCTCTATACGCCGGATTCATTTGCCTTGCTGGCAAGATCGATTGATGCACCGACCCTGATCTTATGGGGCAAGCAGGATAAAATCGTTAATGTTGAGGTGGTACCAGAATTAAAAGCATTACTGAAAAATGCCCAGACGCCTGTGATTCTGGACAATGTCGGTCATATGCCGATTCTGGAAGCAGATCAACTGGTGGTTCAGCAATATCTGCCGTTCCTGAGCAAGATTCAGGCACAAAAAACTGCTGCGGCTCCAGCGCAATAAACTTAATTTAGCAATTTGAGAATATATGTCTAAACATCCAATGATAGAACAACTGATTGATGCACAGCTCGACTTTCTTGAACATGAGTTTGCTCAGCCAGACACCATTCAAACTGAATTTAAACAGTTCTATCATTGGTTGCGTTTACAGCCGTTACAGCAACTCTGGTCTTTTGAACAAATTTTTAACCTGATTGAAAAACAGATTCTTGCGACACCCGCAAGTGCCTTTCTGGTTGAGCAGATTGCGGAGCATATCCGTTTTGCCCTGATTCATCCTGTTAACGAGCAGACCACCATTGAAGATGTCATCCCTGTGCTGACAGTAGATTCGATTGCGCAGTATGTGGCCAGTAAAAGTGGACACCGCCAGCGTTTAATTAAAACCGTGGTGAATAATCCCGCGTTCTCAGCACTGATTAGCCAGTTAATCCAGCACTCGATTCAGGATTATCTGGATAATTCAGTGATGTCGAAACGCGTTCCAGGTGTCGGGCATTTTATGAAAATGGGCAAATCGGTTTTAGAAACAGTGACTGATTCCAACCTGAACCAGACCATTGCCCATTATCTGCAAAAGAATATTTTAAAAATCAGTCAAATGAGTGAAAGAGTGCTCAATCAGCACTTTAATGATGACAAGCTCTATCATTTTCAGGCCAATCTCTGGCATAAAATTAAAGTCATGCCCTTATCGGTATTGCGGAATTATATTGAAGTACAGGACTTACCAAAAACCGTCGAGATGGGACACGAAATCTGGGATCATATTCGTCAAACACCGTATCTAAAACAACAAGTGCATGATGGTGTCTATGCCTGGTACGCACGTAATCAGGAACGGACTTTTGATCTTTTATTACGTAACCTGAATATTGATGAGGCATTGATTGAACATGAACTCAGTCAATTACTCATCCCTGTACTGCAACAGGTAATCGAGACAGGTTATTTACGGGAGCGTGCCCGCCCTTATTTAGAAAAGTTTTATTATTCGGAGCAAGTTCAGCAGATTTGTGCTAAGAAATAATAAAATAACCCTTTTTCAATCCTGCGTTTATATTTGAATCGCCGTCCCATAGTTTGTCAGACATCTCCAATTCAATTGTTGATCAGACATCCATTGATTCATAGATGCTTCAAATTTAGAGGCAGTTTTGCTGTGTTGGCAGGGATGTATATAACCTGCCCACATCAATACCAGTAAAATCTCTGTGAGCTGTTTTAATGATAGCTTCTGTTTCAGCAGACTAGATAGCTCAAGCGTTGAGCACAGCTGTTTGTTTAATAACGCAAGTATCTGTTCAAATAACTGGATGGCATCTTTGATCCGACCAACCTTAGGATCAAGACTTAAATCCTGTCCAAGCGGAGCTGCAGGTAGAAGTCCAAATTTCACCGTTGAATAATAGTTTTCTAATTGCTGTTGATTGAGTTGAGTCCTATTTTTTACATAGATATCCTGTCTCTGCAAGGTATAACGGGCAATATCCTTGACTGTTTCTTGCAAAGTAATTAACGGTAAAGTTTTTACAACTTTTTGAACGTCTACAGGCAAACTGATCTTATCCAGATTTTCTATAATTCCTGCTCCCCCTACATAGCAAAGGCCTAATTTGCCAAAGCGTTGGATCATATCGGCAGAATGCTGAGGCTGCCAGTGTTCCGACAAAAAATCATGAGCGATATAGTTGGGCTTATCTTGGGCAAGTTCGGCTAACTCTTGATTTAAACCTGGTATTTTTTCAAATAATCCGCTCTTCGCTACACCAATTTGCCGAACTAAATTCAGGCTTTGGACAGCTTTGGTTGCTGAGTCCCCTTGCAAATTCCTAGATATTTCCAGCATTAACTTCTGGACTGAAATCAAAGAAGTAGCACCCGGATGGCTCATATAACTACAGTATAAAACACCATCTTTTTTTAAAAATTTATCAACAATCTGTGCAACAATATTTTGATTTTCAGATGAAATCCACGACCAAACCCCATGCGTTACAATAAAGTCAAATGGCTCTATGTCATAATTTAAAAAGCTTTCAAAATCAGTATGAATAAATTCGATATTATCAATATGGGTCATTTCCAGACCTTCTTGCGCAACCATCAAATGTTGTTGATTAAAATCGACGCCAACAAAATGACCCTGAGGATTTGCAGCAGCTGTGAGGTGTAAATGGATTCCCATCGCACAGCCCAGTTCCAAATATCGATACGGGGTTACAAGATCAGGAGCACAAAAGCCTTTTGATTGAATAATCATATTCAGCCACGACGGCATCGTTTGTCTATGTACAAATGTTGGATAAGGTACATCTACAATATAACCGTCTTGTGAAGAACTCATTCAATTTACCTAAAAACCATCCAATAATTCAAAAAATAGATCAGCCTACTACCTGAATAAGCTGATCCCTTTTATTGATCAAATATCGATTTAGAATCGAGTAGTGAAACCTACATAATATGTCGCTGGCGGCGCATCACCATAATCAACACTTCCTTTGTTGACTTTATCACCACCGATATTTTCAACGCCAGCTCTCAAGCTAAGTGAATCATTATAATCAAAATTCACCCCAACTGCGCCCGTTGTGGTGGCATTTGAGAAGTATAACTCCTTCCCAGCCGAACCTGATCCTGCCACGAGATCTGCTTCTGTAAAGGCCTGTTTACCGAGATATTGCACACGTGCAAAAGTATTCAGACGATCTGTAACATCCCAATATACCGCCAAGTTTGTAGTAAATTCAGGCACTTGAGCCAATGATTGACCAGTTGCTTTGTTTTCCGACTCTATCATATAAGTGGCATTCCCTGTCACGCGTAAATAATCATTCAACGGGAATTTATAGGTCAGTTCTAATCCACTTGTACGTGCTTTTTCAACATTTGATTGGCGCGTATACCAGATACCGTTAATTCGCCCATAGTAATTGTTTACAATCATGTCTTTGTAATCGCTGAGGAAGTAGATGAAATCAACACCATAACCATCTTCTTCATAACCAAAACCAATTTCATAATTGGTACTGGTTTCCGGATCAAGATCCGGATTACCTAACATGTAACAAGATTGACCAGATTGCCAGCCATGAGGTGCTAAACTTGTACAGCCCATCCCCATCGAACTCGTACCAGATGAACCTGAACGCTCTTTTAAATTGGGTGCTCTGAAGCTACGTGAAACCCCACCTTTAACAGTCCAGGCATCTGTCGGATGATAGACCCCATAAATACGTGGACTAAAATTAGGATCATAATCATTGCTGCCATCAACACGGCCGCCTAGCGTTAAAATAAAATTATCTTGCAGATGAATTTGATCTTCAGCAAATAAAGACCATGAATAATCATCTGGGTTCTTATCCGGGGTCTGGATATTACCATTTTCATCAGGGACCAATTGATTGCCGATATTTGATGCATTAGAAACCTGTTCATATTTTCCTTGTGCACCAAGGGTCAGATCATGTTTACGGCCCCAAAGATCTAAAGGTTTATTGGCTTTTAGATCTAGAACTGTTTCACTACTTTTAGAACCGCCGTCTACAGCAAATGCAGGTGTCTTATTTTCATATTGATTATAGTAAAGGTCTGCATTTGTCACTAATCCCTCAGCAAAACGCCCTTCATGGCCGATACCAACATTGTAGTGCTCCATTTTGTCAGCACCAAAATGTTCTGTACCCAGCTCCGCTTGCTCAGCCTCACTCAACTGAGGATTTTTCTCAACCCCATAACCCAGATCAAAATTAAAATCTTGGTTATCAGAAAGTTTCCAGTTTAAACGGCCTGAAATATTTTGTTCTTGATTTTCACCCGTTCCATTCTTGATCCCCTCATCGGCATTTCTTTTTTTAATATTTCCGCCGAGTCTAAAACCTAGATTATCCGTAATTGGTCCTGCGATGTTTGCAGCCACATTAACAGTATCCCCGCGGGAGCTACCATCAGGCTGGCTATAATCAGTTCTTAATGAGCCCGTAAGCTTATTGGGAATTTTCTTGGTAATAATATTGATCACACCACCAGCAGCTTCAGAGCCGTAAAGTGTTGACATTGAACCTCGTACAACTTCAATGCGATCAATCATTTCTGGAGAAATCCAGTCAATATCTTGAGAAATTGTATCAGGACGATGACCCAGCAGAGATGAATTACCCACTCGCTTACCATCGACCAAAATTAAAGTATATTTATCTGGAGCACCACGAAACGCAACTTTTGAACCCGGCCCAACATTTGAATAGCCCCCAACTGCGCCTGGTAATTCACCCAGTAAATTCGCAATACTCGAGACAGGTCGTTTTGCAATTTCTTCGGAAGTAATCACACTGATCGAAGCCGGGGCATCCTTAACATTCACACCAGATCCACTTGCAGTCACAACAATCGTTTCTAATTTAACGGTTTCATCTGATTTATCGGATACTTTAGTTTCTTCATTTATTGTTTCAGCAGCATTTGCAAACGCCATCATACTACTTATTACTGAGACTGCGAGTAGAGATTGTCGAACTATGTGCTTGGCCATTTTCCCACCTAAATCAGATTAATCTTAAAATACGCTTAAAAATTCAAAGGAATTTTAACAAGAATTAAATAAAACTCAATAAAAATGATAATTATTATTAATAAAGCTATCTTTTGTCTTTTTTAAACCGCTCAAAAGAAAATGTTTTGTCTTAAACACTACTTCTAAAATAATCTTTTTCTATTACATTTATCCCCAAATAAGGTTTAGAACAACGATGCTCTGTAGCTCTCTCCTCATACTGAAGAAGACTTTCTATAAGGCTTGCTTTGCTTTAACACATTTCGATTAGCTTACCCGATGGATGAAAATTATCCTTCACGAGATCATGTAGGCTTTTTCTGAGCTGAATATTTGCAAATAAGCTTTACCCTGCTGTGATATGACATGTCCGAAAATTAATTGAGGTTTAAACTAGCAGTACCAGTGTTATATGGGTGGTAATACATTTAATGACTTATTGCCATATACAAGTCATATTGTGAATATCCGAATCCTAATTCTTTTTTGTTTTGTCTAATCTTTTTTATTGATTTTTTAAGAAGCTATTTTCATAGCCGGAACAGCAACTGCATCAGGGGGGCTTTGTCGGTACGCACGTCATCACGAACAGGCAATTGCTCTGTAACTGCGTGATCTGAATATTGACGAAATCTTGTTTGAACATGAATTCAGACATTTGCTCATCCCCTGCACGAGAACAGGTGATTGAGACAGATTATGTACGTGGACGTGCCGACGTATATTTACAGAAGTTTTATTATTGTGAAAATACTAGATGTTTAAGGCCAGAAAGATCACCCAAGTTATCTTTCTGGCTTGTTTCAGAAGGTTAATATTTAACAGTAATACCAACAAATGCCCGTTGGCGTTCAACCAAATATGAATCACTGCCATTTGATAAATTTTTATCGAACAAGTTATTGATGCCTGTTCTAAAGGTCAGATTATCATTGTAATCATAGTTAGCTGAAACCCCGAAAATAGTATGAGGTTTTTGCAAACTGCTGGTTGTTACCTTGTCACCGAAATATTGTTTACCTAGATGTCTGGCATTGAACTCTAATGCCAAGGCATCCGTAGGTTTCCAGTTTAAGGCCGAATTTACTGTAATTTTAGGTGTGGTAATTAACTCTTTACCCGTATCCAAGTTCTTCGCTTCAAAGAAATACGTCATATTATTATTCCAGTTTACAGTGTCTGTAATCGGGAAATTGGCGACAAGCTCTAAGCCACGCGTACGTGCTTTACCAATATTTTCATTGCGGGTATACCAACGGCCATTGATCTCAGCCAATGGCGCATAATCAATTTTATCTTTAAAATCTGTATGAAAATAAGTTAAGCCAAGATCAGAGTTGAAACCATTGTAATTTAAATTGATTTCATAGTTAGTACTTTCTTCTGGTTTTAAATTCGGATTACCCGCCATATAACAACCGCCAGATACATAGCCCAGCGGGATTAAAGAACTACAGCCATTCCCACGCGAAAATGTTGCTGCGCCTGGCGTTGTTTCTTTTAATGACGGCGCTCTGAATCCTTTTGCCACACCACCTTTAATGGTGAAATCATTGAAAGGATGATAAACCAGATAAGCTCTTGGACTATGATGTGAACCATATTTATCATCATGATCTAATCGATTACCAACTGTCAAATTCAAGTTATCTAATAGACTGATATTATCCTCCAGAAAAATTGCCCAGGTTTTATTATCAACCGTCGGATCAGAATATTTCTGACCATCCCAGCTTCCCTCAGGTAATGTCCCGATTGTTTGTGTGTTCGTGAGTTCGTTTTTCTTCCACTGACCACCAATCGTTAAAGTGTGTTCAAACAAGGTATTAAATGGAATATTTAAATTTCCCTCAATAATGGTTTCATTTGATTTGGCAATCCCACTTTCATTACTGCTATCGTAATCGTTGTAATAAGCAGACAGTTTTGATTTACCAAAGCCCCAATCCCCATCATGTGAAATGCTATAAGTATGATGTTCTAAATCATCTGGCCCCCAAGCAACCTCACCCTCACGAATCACTCCACCGCGGCCAACAACCTCTCCAAATCCTGCTTTATTTTTTTGGGTAGAGATACCCGCTTCAACTGCAACCTGATGTTTATCATTAATTCTGTAATTTAATAAGGCATTATAATTTTCATCAATATAACCCGATGTTCCCTGACCCGCTTTAATATTCTGATCCGCTTCTCGCTCCGTACGGCCTGCTGTTAAACGTAAACCCAAGTTTTCTGTTAAGGGACCTGTTACCATAACTCCCATCTGATCCGTATGCCCTAGATCTCCTGACGCTGTCGGAACAGTATAATTGCGGGTTAAGCTTCCACCCCATTTATCTGGAATTTTTCGAGTAATGATATTAATCACCCCGCCCATTGCGTCTGAACCATAGAGTGATGACATAGGTCCACGTACCACTTCAATTCGTTCAATCATTTCTGGTGTAATCCAGTTTAAATCCTGGCGACCTAAATCTGGACGGTAGTTGGTATCGCGAGAAGATCCAATACGTTTACCATCAATCAAGATAAGTGTGTAATTATCCGGTAAACCACGTAATTTAATTTTCGATCCATCACCATTTGGGCTAATACCGCCTGTAACACCAGGAACCTTACTTAGCAAATCACCAATACTTGCTACGGGCTGTTTTTCAATATCATCCCGCGTAATCACACTAATACTAGCCGGCGCATCTTTTACATCTACAGCTTGGCTACTTGCAGTTACAACAATCTTTTCCAGTTGTACGGCCTCTTTATTGGCCTGAGTTTCTGCTGCCTGTGCAAGCGGTATCATACTGCCCAATACGGAAATAGTGAGGAGTGATTGACGTGCTATCTTGTTGGACATATTCCCACCCGATTCAGAGAGATCTTAAAGATTATTGAAAAATTTGTGGGTAATTCTAACAAAAAATAAATATAAATGATAATTATTATTACTTATATCTTCATTTTATATTCATTATTGATTGGTAGGTAGATTGAGGAAATAATTTAAATTTTTAGTATTTTGAAAACAAAACCAATCATAAACAACTAATTTTTAATTAAAAAATAACAATAAAGAATTTGAATAAAATTCTAACATGTAAACCTACGTGCAGCCCTCTCTCTGTCTAATCATCAAATGAATAAATATTTCAAATTTTTTAGGAATTTTATGCTTTAGATTATTTCTTTAAAATTATGATACTTTTCTAGTAATTTTTAAGCATATTACGTTGTTTTTTGATTGCGCAAGTTGAAAAGTGCGCCTCATATCTGGACCACGTTTCAACTTGTATATCGCATCGTGACTTAAGCCGGAATTTGCTGGGTAATGCAGTGAATATTGCCGCCACCGAGTAAGATTTCGCGCGCAGGAACACCTGTGATCAGATAGTCTGGATACATCTGCTGGAACAATGCCTTCGCCTGTTCATCAGTACGTTCATCCAGTAACGGGAAAATAATCTGCTGATTACTAATCAGGTAATTGACATAAGAGCCCGCCAGACGATTACCTTCAAAACGTTCAATGGCATTGCCCTTATCAATATCGATCGTCTCGTTTCCACTGGCATACAGTGGCCCTGGAGATGGCAACTTCCACACTTTCAATTGACGGCCTTTTGCATCCTTTGTATTTTCCAGTACTTGTAATGCAGCTTGTGAACGTGCGTATTGCGGATCATTGAGATCATCTGTCCAGTGCAATGCCACCTCACCAGGACGGACAAAGCAGCACATATTATCAACATGTCCATCGGTTTCATCATTAAATACACCTTGAGGTAACCAGATGAAAGTGGTGACATCCAGGCATTCTTGCAGAATATTTTCAATCTGGGCCTGAGTCAGATGCGGATTTCGGTTCGGATTCAGCAAGCATTCTGCGGTGGTCAACAATGTGCCTTCACCATCCACATGAATGGCCCCACCCTCTAAAACCAGCGGTGTCGAGTAAGTGTCAATGCCGTGCTGAGCAGCGATTTTGCCTGCAATTAACTGATCCTGATCCCATGGGAAATATAATCCACCATTTTTACCGCCCCATGCATTAAATACCCAGTTAATGGCTTTTTTCTGGCCTTGCGTATTCTTGACAATGGTTGGCCCCGTATCACGGGTCCAGGCATCATCACTTTCCATTTCCACCAGAGTCACCTGTGCAGGCATAACTTGACGTGCTTTTTCCATTTCAGCTTGAGGAACAGCCATAAATACTGGCGTTTTCTGGGCAATTGCAGCCGCAACCTGGGCAAAAGCATGTTGTGCAGGTGCGCCATTGCCACGCCAGTTATCCGTACGATACGGCCAGATCATCCATACCGCTTCTTGTGCAGACCACTCGCCGGGCATGCTAAAACCTTGCTGCTTTGGGGTTGTCGCATTCTGTTCCATATATTTTGTCTCCATATTTTCAAATTTTTACAAGTCAAACCTTCGTTTATCAAATCAATTGTTTAAAACGGTTTAAGTGGTGGCCCCAAACGAGAGCGGCTGTTTGCGGATACGCTTATAAAGCAGCAGTAAAATCCCAGCCAATAGCCACACGCCTCCAAATTCCAGTGCCGATTTTTCCAGATGTACCCATAAACCTAATAAGCACAGCACCGAAACCAGTGGTAGCAGCAAATTGAAGAAAATGTTTTTAAAGCCCGTACGCTCTTTACGAAGCACAAAGAATTTCATGAATACAGAGAAGTTCACCATGGTAAATGCAATCAAGGCACCAAAACTGACCAGACTCACCACGGTTGCCAGATCAACGGTAATCGCTAACAGGGAAATCAGCCCCACGAATAAAATCGAATATAACGGCGTACCTAATCTGTGATTCACATAACCGAATATTTTTTGGCTAAACACACCATCACGTCCCATGATGTAAAGTAAACGTGAAGCGCTGGCATGAGAAGCCAAACCGGAGGCAAATGCATTCATGATCTGTACGGTAAGCAAGGCTGACTGGAAAAATACGCCTCCAACAAACAATGCAATTTCAGGTAAGGCTTCATCTGGATTTTTAAACTGTTCAAGTGTTGGAAAGGACAACTGTACAAACCAGGACACTGTAATAAAAATCAGGCCACCCAATAATGTCGTTAACATGATGGCACGTGGAATAGTCTTGGTTGGATTGCGGCTTTCATGGGCCAATGTCGATACCGCATCAAAACCCAGATAGGAGAAACAGACGAGTGAAACTCCAGTTAATAAGGTCAAATATTCAGGGTTGCCATTAAACAATGGTTTAACGGTCATCAAGCCTTGATAGCCTTGTGAATGACCAATATCCGTGACCACCAGGAAAATAAAAATCAACATCATTAAAATCGTGGCAGCAATAAAGATAAAGCTAAAATTGGCCAGAATATTGATCCGGAAGATATTAATCAGGGTAATGATGCCAACCATGATAATGACCCAGGCGGTATAGGAAAGATCAGGCATAAGTGCATTCAGGTAAAATGCAGCCAGCAAAACATTCACCAGCGGAATCAACAAGTAATCAATCAAGGAACACCAACCGACAAAAAAGCCTGCTGTCTTGCCACAGGTTTCAGTGGTATAGGTATAAGCTGATCCTGATTTTGGTGTCAGTTTACTAAAGCGTGCATAGCTAAATGCAGTTAATAGCATCGCAAATAAAGCCAGAATATAAGCCAGCGGGACTCGTCCCTCGGTTACTCTGGAAATAATCCCAAAAGTATCAAATACAGTTGCTGGAGCCATATAAGCTACACCAATAACGACTACTTGCCATAGTGAAAGCCCTTTATGATTCTTTTCGCGTTCCATGCATATTTCTCCTGCATCAATGCACACACTTGCTCAGTGCTTCTTAATCACCTGTCCGACGTTATATTGAAAAGAGAAGTCCCTTTCCCGATTCAATAAACTGTTAGAAAAAATTAAATAGTGATGACGTTTTCTTCTAAATAACTTTGCATACCGGACTGCCCGAGTTCACGTCCGATACCACTTTTTTTGAAACCACCCCATAAGGAACCAGGCTGAATCATTTGATGAGAATTGATCCAGATATGCCCGGAGCGGAGTCGCTTGGCAATTTTTTTACCGTGTTGTAAAGATCCGGTGATAATGGTGGCGGCCAGACCGAAATCAGAATCATTGGCTAGCCGGATCGCTTCTTCTTCAGTTTCAAAGCTTCGACAGCACATCACCGGGCCAAAGATTTCCTCTGTCCATAAGCGGCTTTCAGCCGGTACATTTACAAAAACATGAGGCTGAATGAAAAAGCCCTTTTCCGGAATGGCAATCTGTTCAGGATCAATTAAGGATTGAAGCTTTTCCTGTTGTGCGATAGTTAAATATTCATGAACTTTCTGATATTGCTTTTGTGTCGTCATCGGTCCCATGCTCAACGGGCCGCTCAGGTCAGAACCTAAAGTCATCGACTCCACCGCAGTTTTAAGCTTCTGGTAAAAGCGCTCTGCCAGTGATTGGTGTACCAATAAACGTGAGGTTGCAGAGCACATTTGACCACTGTTGTAGAACATGCCACCAAGTGCTTTATCGACGGCTTCATCCAGATCAGCATCTTCCAGAATAATAATCGGGGATTTACCCCCCAATTCTAATGTGACACGCTTGACCGATTGCGCCGCAGCCTGCATCACATGAATGCCCACTTCCGTACTGCCGGTAAAGGAGACTTTATTGACCTCTGGATGATTCACTAGATGCTGCGCTGCCACGGCATCTCCCAGAATCAGGTTAAATACCCCCTGCGGAAACTGGATCTGGTCCAGTAATTGGGTAAACTCATACTCTGGCAATGGCACCAGTTCGGATGGTTTAAAGATCAGTGTGCAACCTGCGGCAAGGGCGGGTGCGATTTTCCAGGCGCTGGTGATTAACGGGAAATTCCACGGCGTAATCAAAGCAACCACACCCACCGGATTTTGCTGATGGGTCAGTTCAATGCCATCTTCACATTGGGTCACCTGACTAAATGCAAATTCTTTGACGAGATTGGCATAGTAGCGATAGCACTTAATGCTATTCTCGACGTCGACTTGGGCTTGCTCCGAAGATTTACCATTGTTACGGTGGGAAAGTTCAATCAAGGTGTGCTTTGCTGCGTCTATGGCATCGGCAATTTTGTTTAACCAGTTTGCCCGTTGTTCAGCACTGGTCAAACTCCAGCTTTCCAGCGCCTGTTGCGCAGCCGCTACGGCAGCATCTACATCTTGTTGGGAAGCGGTCGTAAAACGGATTAACTCCTCTTCACTGCCAGGGTTAATGACCGTAATCTGGGAAGTTCCTGTCGTCTCTTTCCATTGACCATTGATATAATTCTTCATCTGCTTGCTCTCATACACGTTATAAAGCTGATATAAATTTTTGGTTCTATGATGCAACCTTTTTTGTTTCGCCAATATCAGCTTTATCACTCATTTATTTCATCGCGCTCATCTAGTGCTCTTTCGCAAGTTACGGTAACCCACGAGACTCAACTCACCCCGCAGGGCAAGTTGACTGCTTGAAAGATCAAAGAGATTCGGCTTACAAATGACCTTCAGCCTTTAATTCCTGAATGGTATTCTGAATCGCATGACGTAAGGTTTTCACGGCAAAGTCAATTTGATCACGTGTCAGGATCAAGGGTGGAGATAACACATTCATGTGTCCCACAGGACGTACAATCAGACCGAGTTTCTGGCAATGATTGGCAATACGTTTGCCTACCCCAACAGAGCGGTCAAACAGTTCTTTGGTTTGTTTATTACGCAGGTTTTCGATACACATCATGAATTTTTTGCCGCGTACTTCACCGACAATTTCCAGATCTGCCAAAGTTTTTAATTGCTCTTCAAAGTAAACGCCCATGTCCTGAACATGTTCACAAATCTTTTCTTTTTCCAGAATCTCAATATTCTTCAGTGCAGCAACACAACTGACCGGATGACCTGAATAGGTAAAGCCATGGGTAAGCAAACCACCTTCATGATGTGGTTTACTGATGGCCTCATAAATCTCATCCGAAATGATGGTTGCACCTAAAGGCAGGTAACCCGAAGACAGGCCTTTTGCACAGGTAATAATGTCAGGCACAATGCCAAACACGTCTTCTGAAGCAAACATATGACCTAAGCGACCAAATGCAGTGACCACTTCATCAGACACATACAATACATTGTATTTCTTACAGACGGCCAAGGTTTTGGCATGGTAGCCTTCTGGTGGAACAATCACCCCGCCCGCACCCATGATTGGCTCGGCAAAGAAAGCCGCGACATTGTCCGGGCCAAGTTTCAGAATGGTATCTTCCAGTTCCTGAACCTTTTCATTACAGAAATCTTCCATCGACTGCGATGCTGGCTTGCGGTACGGATTTGGACATGACACATGGTGAACCAGTTCATTATGAATCTCGAAACCAACATGATCAGCTTCAATACCGGTCAAGGTCATACTGATATACGTACTGCCGTGATAAGCGTCTTTACGGGCAATCAGTTTCTTTTTCGATGGTTTGCCAATCTGATAGAAATAGTGATGGATTAAACGTACTGCAGTATCGTTCGCCACTGAACCACCACAGCCATAAAACACATGATTCAGATTACCCGGTGCCAGCTCAGCCAGTTTAGCGGCCAACTTGGCTGCTGGTGCTGTGGTCTGATGGCCAAAAGGAGAATAGTAAGGTAACTGCATAATCTGTTCTGCTACAGCATCAGCAATCTCTTTACGTCCATAACCGACATTGACGCACCACAGGCCACCAATACCATCTAGATATTTATTGCCCTGTGCATCATATACATAGACATTTTCACCTTTCGACATAATTAAAGAACCTTCATCTTTAAAAGTCGAAAAATCTGTCCATGGATGAATCACATGGTCCTTGTCTTTTTGCCAGATATCTTGAATATCAGTTTCTACTGGTAATTTAGAGTTCATTACTTATCCGTCCATACTTGTCGCATTACCCCATTCCTGGAGCATGCATTTTTCACATCATTAAATGATTAATTATTCAACTGTTTCTACATATTTTTGATCAGCTGGGGCTGCGTATTTTGCGTCATAATCCAGAATCGCATTAAGCAGTACATCTGCCCCTTGAGCCGCATCCTTGGCATAAATATCTTCTGCTTCGTTGTGACTCAATCCATCAATACACGGGATGAAAATCATGGTGGTTGGACAATGTTTGGCAATATTGATTGCATCATGCCCGGCACCGCTAACAATGGTCTGATTGCTGTATCCCAAACGGTTTACTGCATCTTGTACCGTTGTGATACAGGCGGTATCGAAATAGGTCGCAGGACTTAACCAGTGTTGTGAAATACTCACTTCCAGATTTCTTTGTGCTGCGAGCGTCTGCAAAAGTTGATAGGTTGCATTTTCCATAGCCTTTAAAGAAGCATCTTCCGGATGACGTAAATCAATCGTCCACTGGATTTTGCCCGGGATGGTATTACGCGAAGAATTGGCCACCTGCATTTCACCAAAGGTCACCAGCCCCTCAGGAAATTGCTGCAAAATAGTTTGCTCCAAGGCAACAATCATTGCTGCAGTGCCGACCATAGTATCTTTACGCATCTGCATTGGCGTAGTACCTGCATGTGCGGCTCTCCCCCTGGTTTCAACATCTAACCAAAGAATAGCTTGACCACCCGTCACCACCCCGATGGAAATTTCATTTTTTTCCAGTACCGGCCCCTGCTCAATATGTACTTCATAGTAAGCCTGAAATGGGCGAGCCAAGGGATGATTACCTAACTGACCAGTACGTACCAACTCTGAAAAAACCGAAACACCCTGTTTATCTGTGCTGTCATAAATTTTCTGCTTCGGAATGACACCAGCAAAAGCTGCTGAACCCATCATGGCAGGAGTAAAACGTGCGCCTTCTTCATTCATCCAGACCACGAGTTCAAGCGGATGTGAAGTCGTTATTTTTTCTTCAGCCAAACGCTGTAATACTTCCATACCCGCCAGCACACCATAAATGCCGTCAAAACGGCCACCTTTGGGCTGAGTATCCAGATGGCTTCCCATCACTATCGGTAAAGCAGCTTCATTTTGACCTGAACGGCGTAAGATCAAATTACCGACTTCATCATAGTGAACTGAAAGATTGATTTTTTCTGCCCAATCCAACAATAGGGTACGTCCAGCAACATCTTCATCCGTAAGTGCCAAACGTGTATTTCCACCGTTTTCTGTCGCACCGATTTTTGCCATATCCATGAGCATCTGCCATAAACGCTCTGCATTCACTCTCATCGTTTTAACATCCATTTATCAATATATTTTAGACTTCACTTTATTCACTCTACTTTGATAAATTACTCAATTAAAAACGAGTGCCAATTCTTCCAATAAAACAGGTACCAATTTAAGCATAGTGAAATAAATCATAATTCCTTTTATTTTTCAGTCAAATAACTAAATTCCACCATTATTCTATTTGATAAAAAAATGATCTTATTGTTGTATTTGTTTTTTGGAAAATTCTGCTTAATTCCTTTTACGAACATAAAACAGTCAAAAAGTTATATATAAAACAATCTCAGAAACGAAATTATTTTAAAAATAAATTTTCAACTGTTTATATTCAGTTTCTTTTATCAACACCAGTCCATGCAAAAATTATATTGATCATTCAAAATCTTTTTACTACTTAACAGCATTTAAATTAAAACAGTTTAGTCAGACTAAAAACTACAGTTTGATCGGCACTTGGCAAATTCTGATTAACATTAGCATTGGCATAATACAGATCAAATATATAATCATGGTAGTTAAAATCTACACCGAGCTTATAATCATAAAAATCCCGTTTTTCATCCGTCCCCCAAAGTAATGTATAGGCAGCCTTGCTGGCAAACTGGTTATAGGCGACCTGAGTGTAAACATGCCATTGGTCAGCAACAGGATAGCGATATCCCACCTCATAACGTAATGTCTTTCCTGTTTCCAAGGTATAATCCGGTGAATAGTAAAAAGATAGATTCAGCTCATCCTCGGTTTTGAGTAAGTTTGAAGCGAGTAAAGCTACTGAATACTCTTCAAAATCCACCTGCGGAAGCGTTTTATCCTCACCTGGATAGTTCACATCCAGATATTGTAGATTCAGTTTTAAATCTTTATTTATTGGATAGTTATAACCAATATAATAATCTAGCTCCAAACTGCTCCCGATATCCAGCTGTATATTTGAAGCAAATAATTGCGCATAAAATCCTGAATCATGGTCAAGTCTTAATGTGCCCTGAACCGCAGGCTTCCCTTTCGTTTGAGTGGTACCTCGCCAATAATACTCTGTTAAAAAAGCAAGCGAACCACTGACTAGAAAGTTATCCTGAGTCTCTTCTTGAGCAGGTGATTCTGCATGTACAGAGGAGATAAGCATGAATGCGATAACGCTGATAATCCACTTATTCTTTGTCATTTCTTTATTCCATTAATATCTGATTATTCTGAATTTTTATTATCTTTTATACATAATTAAAACCTAGAACCAATTTAAAAAAAATGAAAGAGCCATTTATTTACATATCCTAAAAACATTTTATCGGTAAAAAAAAGAAAGCCTGAAGGCTTTCTTTTTTAATACACTTGTTTTATTTTTCAGTTGTCTTTCTATTATACACCTGCCGGCCAGCAAACCAGGTTTCATCTACTTTCCAGTTCTTGATATCTTTATTTAGAGGTGTTTTCAAGGTGTCTTGCAAAACAACGAAATCAGCCCATTTTCCAACGCTGATACTTCCAAGCTGGTCTCCCCAACCTGCAATATTGGCTGGTGCCTGAGTATAGGCATATAAGGCTTCATCCAGACTCAAGGCATTATTGCTATAACGGGTTTTGCCCTGATACTCGCGAAAAACCACATCACTTAACTGCAACATTGGATTTTCCGGCGCAGTTGGCCAATCACTTCCCAATACCATTGTGGCACCACTGCTCAGCAAAGACTGCCAGGCATAGCTATACGGCATACGCGCCTCGCCCAGACGCGACTCCTGATAATTACCGGAAATGGCATGATCAGGCTGCATCGAAGCAACAACACCTAACTGAGCAAAACGTGGAATATCATCTTTAGATAAAACTTCAATATGTTCAATTCGGTTGATAAATTGTTGATGTTTGGGACTCTTTTCAATGGCATTCAGCGCCATATCGACACTCTTGTCACCAATCGCATGAACTGCGACAGGGAAACCGGCGTCATTGGCATTTTTTACTGAGTTATTCAGATTTTCCTGTGAAGTCATCGGTTCAATATTAAAATGATGACGATCCGCATAAGGTTCATTCAGTGCGGCGGTATAATTCATCAAGGTTCCATCAATAATATACTTGATATAGCCAAAACGGAATTGCGGCCCCTGCTGCCATTCGCGTTCTTTTTGCATAAAACGCTGGTTCAGCTCATCTCTTTGTTGAGCATAGATTTTAAATTGGGCGGGTGAGGTATGATCTTCTCCTGTCATCAAGCCAAAACGTATTCGCATCGGCAATTGTTGTTTTGAATCCAGCAAGGCCGGATATACGGTTGCCAGCTCGGTCCACATATCATGGACTGAGGTAATCCCCAAGCTATTAAAATGAGCAATGATACGTTCAACTGTCGGTAAAGCCGCCTTTCCAGAAAGTAATGCGCCACTGTATTGCGGACTACCCAATATTAGTTGTGTTCCCGCTGTCTCTTTAAAAATTCCGGTAGGTTCGCCAGTCTTTGGATCTTTTACAATTTCACCGCCTTCCGGGGATTTGCTATGCTTGTCAATGCCCAGCAATTGCATTGCCTTGGTATTGACCCAGACGGTGTGGTAGTCAATGTCCTGTAATACCACAGGGCGGTCAGGCACAATCGCATCCAGTTCCTGACGTGTTGGCATACGGTTATCTTTCAGGCTAGTAAGGTCCCAGCGACCACCTACCAGCCAGGCCCCTTTAGGTAATTCCTGATCTCTTTTGGCAATTAATTTGAACCATTCCTGACGGTCCGTGATCCCGAAAAGGTCTACCCCTTCCCATAATTCCAGACCTCCCAGCAGATGCGTATGTGCATCGGTTAATCCTGGCAGAACCGTCTTGCCTTTTGCATCAATGATCTGTGTCTGCTTGGTTGCCATTTTCTGGATGAACTGGTTATCTCCCACAGCCAGAAACTTTCCATTTTGTACTGCAAATGCCTGAGCCTTAGGCTTTGCAGGATTGGATGTCCGAATATCAGCATTTATTACAATGACATCAACCTGTGGAATTTGTGCATGACCTGCGAGGCTGATAATCCCTACTGCAAGACCGAGTAATAGTTTCTTTTTCATAAATCCTTTATTTCCTTATCCATGCTTATTTTTTATGCACCTTTATTTTCTTTACATTTCCAAGAAAAACGAGAACCAATTTTGCTCAACCTACAGGAACCATTTCAGTTCAATACCCTGACTTATTTGACTAATTATTGGCTGTTAGGATGTGTAAAAGCTGAAGAAAAATCTATGACCCGACCCTATATAGACTTGGTAATTCATTATTCTTGCTACAATTAAATATTGGATGTGATCAGAACGAATTGGATCATTTAAAACGTCCAAACAAAAAAAGCCCTCGAAAGGACTTTTTAAAATACAGTAGATTTCTTGCGATTATTTAAAATACGCGCCTTCTGCCTGTGTATGGTCTGTTTGATCCACAACGCGCTGTAACTCTGGTACATGCTGTCTTAAGGTGGTTTCTACACCTTGTTTTAAAGTGACATCAATCGCAGAACACCCCTGACAACCACCACCGAATTTCAATACAGCCGTCAAGCCGTGCTCCGGACTATCCTGTACTTCAACCAGGCTACAGTTACCGCCGTGGCCTGCTAAGCCTGGGTTAATTTCAGATTGCAACACATAGGTGATACGTTCTTCAATTGAGGCATCTGGACCAACGCGTGGCACTTTAGAGTTCGGTGCACGGAACGTCAATTGACCACCAAAACGGTCTTTGTTGTAGTCAATCACTGCATCCACTAAATATGGAATTGAGGGTGCATCAACATAGGCAGGAAAATCTGGATAGTCCTGCTTATAGTCGGTTGGTACCACTTCTTCAGGGGCACTATAAGCCATACAACATTCAGCACGTGGAGTACCCGGATTTTCTACAAAAACACGAACGCCAATCCCTGGAGTATTCTGCTTTGCTAATAAATCACTTAAATACTCTTGTGCAGAGGGAGTAATCAAAAGGTTTGGAATTTCTTCTGCGACAGCAGTGTTGGTGTTCTCAGTCGACATAACAATAATCCTCAAGCTGATGTCGTTATATTAACCGAAGATGGAGGGTAATTAAAAAAAATCAACCATTTTTGTAGGAATTCTATGCAAGATCATTGTTTATTAAGTTTTTAATGGCATTATTGCTTAGACTCTGATCAATTTAAACTATTTATGTTACATCTACCCTTTGGTCACACTGTGACCCTGATCATTATTACTGTTGCAATTTCCTTATTGGCTTTCTCCAATCAGGCAGTGATGAACCGTCTGATTTTCTGGCCACCTGCCATGCAACGCGGGCAGTATGACCGTTTTATCACGCATGGTTTTATTCATGCCGACGGTACGCATCTCCTGTTCAATATGATCACGCTGTTTTTCTTTGGCAATATCATTGAAAGTTTTTACCGTCAGTTTTTTTATGACATGGGCTTTGTCTTATTCTATTTGGGTGGATTGATTGTTGCCATTTTGCCGAGTTATTTAAAACATCGCCATGATGCCCACTGGGCCAGCCTAGGGGCCTCTGGTGCAGTATCAGCGGTGCTATTCGCTTATATTCTGTTTCAGCCCTGGAACCTGATCTTCGTGTTCTTTATTCCAGTGCCTGCGATTATTTTTGCGATTTTATATGTGGCTTATAGCATCTGGTCGGGCAAACGGGGCAATAGCAATATCAACCACAGTGCACATCTTTGGGGCGCCGCCTATGGTGTTGTGGTCACCATTATTCTGGAACCTCGCGTCATTCCACATTTCCTGAACCAGTTGACCAAACTGCCTTTTTAAATAGATTTAATATTCGCCCCAGAGATGGGGCTTTTCTTTTTTTAAGATTAATAATCAAATTTTAATTATTTTTATCATAAAAATCATCTCTCTAAACTCGACTGCATTATTTTAACGGATTAAGTCGATTCTCATGCCTCGTAACAGCCTGCTCACCACCTTGTCGATTGCCCTGTTTAGCCTTTCGATTTCAGCATGCAGTAATGATGATTCCAAAGAATCCAGTACTGTGGTCGAAACCCAGAAAAAACCTAACATTTTATTCATCATGGCCGATGACTTAGGCTATTCAGACTTAGGCGCTTTTGGTGGAGAAATTCATACCCCCAATATTGATGAACTCACCCGAGCAGGTCGTATTTTAACCGACTATCACACTGCCCCAACCTGCTCGCCAACCCGTTCGCAATTAATTTCAGGGACCGACCACCATCTGGCGGGTATTGGCGCGATGGCTGAACTCACGCCTAAGCATCTAGAAGGCCAACCCGGATATGAAGGCTATCTGAATGAACGTTCACTTTCGATAGCTGAAGTCCTTAAAGACAATGGCTATCGCACTTATATCAGTGGTAAATGGCACTTGGGCTTAACCCCTGCAACCAATGCCCATGCCAAAGGTTTTGACCATTCCTTTACCTTACTACAAGGACTGGATTTGCATTTTAAACAGGCACCGGCTGCCTACAAGCGTAATGCCACCTATACCGAAGATGGTAAACAAGTGCCGATTTCATCTTTACCTGATGATTTCTTCTCGACCAACTATTTCACAGACAAATTGATCAGTTATCTAGAGTCAGGTAAAAACTCAGGCAAGCCATTCTTTGCCTATGCGGCGTACACTGCACCGCATTGGCCTTTACAAGCTCCTGCTGAATATCGTGACCGTTATCGTGGTGTTTATGACGTCGGCTATGACGTGATTCGCGATGCACGTATTGCCCGCCAGAAACAGCTCGGTCTGATCCCTGCCAACTTTATTGCCGCTGAACCGGTTGCCACGCAAAATGCCCCACAAAAATATGGCAAATGGAACGAGCTTTCGGCTGAACAAAAAGCACTGGAAGCCCGTAGAATGGAAATCTACGCAGGCATGGTGGAAAATCTAGATGCCAATATTGGCCGACTGATTCAATATCTCAAACGCAATAATTTATATGACAATACACTGATTTTCTTTGTTTCAGATAATGGTGCCGAAGGTTTTGTCCGTTTCAACTATGGCGCCGAATCAGGCTTTGACAACAGCGTCGCCAATGTGGGTACATCCAGTTCATATCATTATGTCGGGCCACGCTGGGCAGAAGTGAGTGCTGCGCCATTCCATTTATGGAAAGATACGGCAGGTGAAGGTGCGACCACTGCCCCTGCCATTGTAAAACTCCCTTATCAAACCCAGGCACAAAGCACGCATCATGGATTTGCCTCGGTGCTGGATGTTTTCCCGACGGTTTTAGATTATGCCAATATTGCTGTGCCACAGGGCCAATATAAAGGTCGTCAGGTGAATACCCCAAGCGGCTATTCATGGAAACCGCTACTTGAAAACAAGGCTCAGGCAATTCGCCCAGTCAACTTTAGCTTTGCCGATGAATTACATGGCAGTAAATACGCACGCCAAGGCGACTGGAAAATTGCCTTACAAGGCACAACTGAACTGGGTACAGGCAATTGGGAACTCTATAACCTGAAAAATGATCGTGGTGAAACCCAAAACCTTGCCCAAAGTAACCCAGCGAAGCTACAAGAACTAGTCGATGTATATAACAAATACACCCAGCAAAATGGCGTTAAGGAATACAACCCTCAATGAAACTGAGTAGCATTCTAGTTTCCATCTGTAGCCTGTCCGTTGTGGCAGGTTGTAGCAAAGTTGAGTCGAAGGTAAAGCCATCGCAACAACACCCAACGGCTCAACCTTTATCGTTGGGCTCTTTAAGCCAATGCCAGAATTATTCTGGCTTACCCGATGCCTGGCAAAAACATAAAACAGCGGGCATGGTCTGGATTCCTAAAGGCTCCTTTCCACTGGGTTCTAATCAGGCCTATCCGGATGAACTCAACTTTGGCGCCAGAGAGCGTCAAGTCGAAGGCTTCTGGATCGACCAGACCGAAGTCACAGTTGCCCAGTTTTCCAGTTTTGTCAAAGCGACGGGCTACGTTACCGATGCAGAAAAGCAAAAGCAGGCGGCGGTGTTTTCTCCTGATCTAAATCATCCCAATCAATGGTGGCAACTCAAAGCTGACTATACCTGGAAAACCCCGAATGGCCCTCAGGGTCAAGCCCCTCAGCCCTCCGAACCCGTGCGCTATGTCACCAAGAATGATACAGAGCATTATGCAGTCTGGTTAGGGCATGATTTGCCCACCGAGCTGGAATGGGAATATGCTGCCAAAGCAGGTTCAAAAACAGATACCCCTTTACACCAAGGCCCACAAGATGCCCATCAACATCCGCAAGCCAATTATTGGCAAGGTGATTTTCCAGGTAACAATACCGTTGAAGATCATTTTGAAGGTGTTGCACCCGTCGGCTGTTACCCGGCCAATGCCTTTAAACTGTTTGACATGATTGGCAATGTCTGGGAATGGACGTCTTCGGTCTATCACGGTGCACATGATCAACACATGGGTAATTATACCGACTTGCGTCAACACAATAACGCGACCACGCAATATGTGCTGAAAGGTGGCTCATTCTTGTGTGCCTCTAATTTCTGTGCACGTTATCGCAATAGCAGTCGTTATCCTCAGGAGTTTGATCTGGCGGCAACCCATGTCGGGTTTAGAACCGTATTAAGACCACAAGAGTGACATCCATCTTATTGAAAAAGTTTCAGTCCCGTTCTGGTAAAAAGTAATTGATCGTTTTAAAGTGATCCTTAAAGCAATAAAAATACGGGACGGAACCATGAAAAATATCACGCTACCTTGATCTGCTGTTGATATTCAGCCTATCCGCTTGTGCAGTGCATACACCGCATGGCAGTGTTGTAGGCGATCCGGAAGGATGTCACGATGGGCATGGTGACTTTTGCTCACCAGGACAGGCCCAAAAAGGTCGTTGCTAAATGTGATCTTGCCTAAAGCCATGTTGGTTGAGGCAATTGATTTGTTTTCCATCGTCCCTGCATGGCTTAATTCATCTTTTAATTGTATAGAAAATTACATTTTTTCTGATTGATCATTTTATTTGGATAAAACCCATATAAACTATATGGAAATAGATCTTGCTCTTTGCTGGACGCATTCAATGAATCAAACCCAATCCCATGCTGTACTGGACATTCTGAACAAGGTTCAACATGCTGATGACTGGTTGATTTTCCTTGAACAGCTAAACCAGCATTTTGACCTTCAGGCCACACAACTTCTGGCAGTCGATCTTGAAGTGCAGGCCCTGTCATTTAGTGTACATCATGGGGTTGATCTTGATTCCCAGCAACTTGAGCGAGCGGCGCTGCAACAACTTCGTTTAGCTTTTGATGATGACCCACAACTAAAAAAATTATTGGCAGCACCGCTCACAGGCTGGATGCATTGCACACAACACTTTAGCGAACAGGACATTGTTCAGACCCAGGTCTACCAACAGATTTTACAACCGCTCAATTTACGTTTTTGCTCAGCACTTCAGGTCATTTATGATCATAAAATCTGTGTGATTCTGGCCTTGCTTACCAGCCCTGATCGTGGTGCATTAAGTTGCTCTGAACTCCAGCCGATTTATGAGATATTGCCGCAGATCCAGCAAAAGCTTCAGCACTATCGCCATCATTTTGAATATTCCACCATGACCTTGCTTGGATCACAATTGATCCGGAAAATGAATCAACCCATTGCGATTATTAATCTCAACGGCGATATTCTGGAAATGAATGCAGAGGCAGAAAAATTTATCGAACATAATACGCACATCCGCATTGAACAGCGCCGCTTCTACTTCCAACCACATAAACAGCAAATATTTGAACAGCACCTGCTTGAATTAGAACACCTGCATCACACCAGTTCTCAGGTCGGTTATGCCGAACGAAGTCAGGTGATGCACCTCGATCATCAGCTGTTTTTAACACTGGATCTGCTCTGCCCCGAAAAAACCCATAAGATTTTTGGTTTACGCCCGGTATTACTGGCAACATTTTCAGGGCTGCAACATCTGCCTAAATATCAAAAAGACCGATGTACCCAGCTGTTTATGTTCACACCGGTCGAACATAAAATATGCGAGCAACTGTTGAAGGGCAAAACCACTAAAGAAATTGCCCTTTTATATGAAATTCAGGCTGATACTGTCAAAAAGCATCTGCAAGCTATTTTCAAAAAGACCAGAACACATCGACAAAGTGAATTGATCCAGTTGCTGATGCAATTAGTCTAGACCATAAAATATGCAGCGTTACGCAATCTCGGCAGGGAAAGCAATCACCTGATCAATCTTGACCTGATTCATCACCACCATCAATAAACGGTCAATCCCTAACGCGATCCCAGAACATTCAGGCATATGCGGTAAAGCTGCCAGCAAATACTGATCGGTTGGAATCATAGGCAAACCTTGTTGTGCACGCTCTGCATTGTCCCCTTCAAAACGGGAGGCCAATATCTCGGCATCTAGCAGTTCATCATAGGCATTCGCCAGTTCCAGCCCTTCAATATAGACCTCAAAACGCGCTGCAACCAGTTCACCCTCTTCATCCTGTTTCACTTTGGCCAGTGATGCCATTTCAGGTGGAAAATCGGTTAAAAAGACAGGTGTATCAAAACCCAGACTTGGCTCGACAAAGTGCGAAAACAACAGATCCATATACCCCAGACGATCATCGCCCAAGTCAAGATTCAGACCGACACGATGGGCGGTATCCTTGAGCTGTTTTAAGGTTGCCTGCAACGGATTAATCTCCAAGCGATCCTGAAAAGCATGCTTATAACTCAGCACCACTGGACGAATTTCACCAAAACGATGTGCCAAACAGGTTGCTAACAGATCCGCCGTTTCATGCATCAGTGCCTTTAAATCCAGCCCCGGACGATACCATTCCAGCATGGTAAATTCACTGTTGTGCTTGCGCCCATGCTCATCATCACGAAATACTTTACAGATTTGATAAATTGGTCCACTTCCACTGGCCAATAAGCGTTTCATTGGAAACTCGGGTGAGGTCTGTAAATATTGGGTATTTAATTTGCCATGAATATGACGCTGTACCTGTACTGAAGCCAAATGCACATCAGTCACACCTGCCTGAGACAGCACTGGGGTTTCCACTTCCAGAACCTGACGCTCAGCAAAAAACTGGCGGATTTTCTGATACATCGTTGCACGTGCTTTTAAAGCCTCAATGGAGCACGTTGGCTGATAGTTGTTCATCGTCTGGCTCATGCTTTCGGTCCACCATGTGCAGCCCATTCACGGCGCAAAGGATAATTTTTTCGGAGTAAATCAAATGCAGTTTGCTCGACCTTGCCATCCTGAACACAAGCACGGAGTTGCTGATCATCTGCAGCAATATCATAAATCTGCGTGAGATGCTGTTTAAGTGCCGCTTTTAAATCTTGATTAAAGTATTGAGGCACCTGTGGCAACTGGCTTTCAAAACGTTTTGTCACGTCATAAGCAAAGGTCTGGCAAAACGCCTCATAGATCATCTGCGTGCCTCTGGCCTTACCTTCCAGACTATAACCCGCAATATGCGGCGTCGCTAATGCCAGTAGATCCAGTAATTGTTCTGAAATTTCTGGCTCGAACTCAAACACATCCAGTACCACTTGGCGTTTGCTTGTTGCAATATCCGCCATCAAGGCAGCTTGCTCAACCACAGGACCACGCGCACTATTGATTAAAATAGCAGATGGTTTCATTGCAGCAAATGCAGTCGCATCAAATAAATGCTGGGTTGGATAATCGCCAGACACCGTTAAAGGTACATGAATTGAAATGGCATCGGCACGATTTAACAATGCCTCAAAAGAAACATTTTCAATCCCGGCAAGTTGCACATAAGGATCGTAACCGATGACATTCCAACCCAATAGTTGCGCCATCACCGCCAGACGGCTACCCACATTGCCCAGACCCACAATCGCTAAAGTAAAGTCCTTATTTTTCTCTAATAAATCAGTATTTAAATATAGTAAGGCCGTAATCACATATTCCGCCACTGCTTGTGCATTACAGCCAGGCGCGTTGCTCCAGGCAATGTTTCGTTGTTCCAAGGCCTGGATATCTAAATGATCGGTTCCAATAGTGGCACTGCCAACAAATTTAATATTAGTCTGATCAATTAAGGCATGGTTCACTTTAGTCACCGAACGAACCAACAGTGCATCTGCATCCTGTACATCGTGATGCGTCAAGCTACGCCCTGCCCGATGCTGTATTTCTGCAAATTCCGCAAAGAAATAATCGGTAAATGCCAAATTTTCATCTGCGATAATTTTCATGCAGAATTTTCCCTCAATAGACCTGTGCTTATTATCCTTAGCCTGATCTGAATTGACAATTCATAAATGCAACTCTAATGAGATTCGCTGGCAGAAAACTGTCTTGATTGGTACACGCATGCGACATCTTGCCAATTTACTGCAACATATTTGGATTTATACTAAAGCTTTCTTCAGTCTCTCCATATCGCAATGACATCCTACTCTCCTTATAAAGGCAAAAATGGCCTCAAACGGATTTTCAATGCCACGGGCTATTCACTGGCCGGCTTTAAAGCAGCGTTTAGTCATGAAGCTGCATTTAGACAAGTGATCTTGCTCAATGTCATCTTGATTCCGCTGAGCTTCTTTGTGCATGTCTCGGCGCTGGAACAGGCCTTAATGGTCGCCGTCTGCCTGTTGGCGATTATTGTAGAGTTATTCAACTCCGCCATTGAAGCCGTCGTTGACCGCATTTCGCTGGAAAAACATGAGTTGTCTAAAAATGCCAAAGATATGGGCAGCGCTGCACAATTTGTTTCTTTAGCCATTATCTTTTTTACTTGGACAATTATTTTATTTAAATAAACATTCAATATTTTTCACATAAAAAAATCCCTGCGTAGGCAGGGATTTTTTTATCTAGACGAAGATGAATTACATCATTCCGCCCATACCACCCATACCGCCCATATCTGGAGCAGCTGGTTTGTCTTCTGGGATGTCAGTAATCATGCATTCAGTCGTCAACATTAAACCGGCAACAGAAGCTGCGTGTTCAAGTGCAGAACGCGTTACTTTAGCAGGGTCAAGGATACCCATTTCTAGCATATCGCCATATTCGCCAGTTGCAGCGTTATAACCGAAGTTACCTTCGCCCGCTTTAACTGCATTGATCACAACTGAAGGCTCATCACCTGCATTTGAAACGATTTGACGAAGTGGCGCTTCAATCGCACGACGTAAAATGTTGATACCCGCAGTTTGGTCTTCGTTAGCGCCTTTTAAGCCATCTAACACATTTACAGCGCGTACTAGTGCAACACCACCACCCGCAACAACACCTTCTTCAACTGCTGCACGAGTTGCGTGAAGCGCATCGTCTACACGGTCTTTCTTCTCTTTCATTTCAACTTCAGTTGCTGCACCAATTTTGATGACAGCAACACCGCCTGCTAATTTAGCAACGCGTTCTTGAAGTTTTTCTTTGTCATATTCAGAAGTAGATTCTTCGATTTGCGCACGGATCTGTTGAACACGTTCAGCGATTTGCTCAGCATTACCTGCACCATCAACAATCACAGTATTCTCTTTAGATACTGTGATTTTGTGCGCAGTACCTAAATCTTGAAGAGAAGCTTGCTCTAAAGACATGCCCACTTCTTCAGAAATAACAGTCGCGCCAGTCAAGATCGCGATGTCTTGAAGCATTGCTTTACGGCGGTCACCAAAACCAGGAGCTTTCACCGCACATACTTTGATAATACCGCGCATGTTGTTCACAACAAGAGTCGCAAGCGCTTCGCCTTCAACATCTTCAGCGATGATAAGTAGTGGCTTACCTGTTTTAGCAACAGCTTCCAATACCGTAATCAATTCACGGATGTTGCTGATTTTTTTGTCAACAAGCAGGATGAACGGATTTTCAAGTTCAGCAGTAAGCGTATCTTGCTTGTTCGCGAAGTATGGAGAGATATAACCACGGTCGAACTGCATACCTTCTACAACGTCTAAAGCGTCTTCGAAGCCAGAACCTTCTTCTACAGTGATGACACCCTCTTTACCCACTTTTTCCATCGCTTGAGCGATCAGTTTACCTACAGTGGTATCAGAGTTCGCAGAGATTGAACCTACTTGTTCAATTGCTTTGAAATCATCAGCAGGTTTTGCATTGGTACGGATATTTTCAACCACAGTTTTTACTGCGATATCGATACCACGTTTTAAATCCATTGGGTTCATACCAGCAGTTACTGATTTGATCCCTTCATTTAAAATTGCTTGAGCAAGTACAGTTGCAGTTGTTGTACCGTCACCCGCGATGTCATTGGTTTTAGAAGAAACTTCACGAACAAGTTGAGCACCCATGTTTTCAAACTTGTCTTTTAAAGAAATTTCTTTCGCAACAGTCACACCGTCTTTAGTGATGTGTGGCGCACCGAAAGAACGGTCAATAACAACATTACGGCCTTTAGGGCCCAGAGTTACTTTTACTGCATCTGCAAGTACGTTAACGCCTGCAATCATTTTTGAGCGAGCTGAATCACCAAATTTTACGTCTTTAGCTGACATGTTAAACTCCGAATCTTTTTAATTACTGAATCTGATAATAAATTTGAGTTATGTGTCGATTAGCCTTCAAGCACAGCTAAGATATCCGACTCTTTCATAATCAAGAGTTCTTCACCACTTACTTTTACTGTTGTACCCGCATAAGTACCGAACAATACTTTGTCGCCAACTTTAACGTCTAAAGCACGAACGCCGTTGTCAGTGATCTGACCATTACCGACTGCAATTACTTCACCTTGAGATGGTTTTTCTGCAGCAGAACCTGGAAGTAAAATACCACCAGCCGTTTTGGTTTCTTCTTCTACGCGACGAATCACAACACGATCATGTAATGGACGAATGTTGCTCATAGTTAACTCCATCAGACTTAGTCTTATTGATTAATGTGTGTCACCAGTTCGTGGCAACACATATAAAATTTTGGTATGCCACTTTTTTGGGGATGAAAAAAATGGCTTCAAGGGGAAAATAAAAAAAAATTCTATTTATAGATGTTTTTTTAAGCACAAGAATAAGGTTATGCCGAATTAAACAACATTTTGTGATTTCACAAATGTTTGCAGCGATTCATCGAACCAGTAATGCTCGATCCGCCCCTGATCCGAAATCACATTAAAACTGTTGGATAATCCGAAGCGTAAACGCTTGGATGTGGCTGTTCCTGCATGAATATCCAGAATTGGATGATCAAATCCCAAATGAAAAATCTGATTGAGATCGTGTACCGCTACTTTATGTAAATGACCGTGTAATAAACCGAACAAGCCGGTTTTACCCCACTGCTCCAAAGCAATTTTCCCCAGCACTGGACAGTCTTTATCGCCATGTTCATTGGGAAAGGTATAAAAAGGTTGATGAAACACCACCATTTTGATTTTATTGGCGGGCGCATTGTTCAAACGCTGATAAGTTTCATGAATCTGCTCCAGAGAAACATGTCCCCGGGTATGGTAGCGCCGCCGGATACTGTTCACCCCCACCAGATAAAAATGTTCAGTCTCCAAGGTAGTTTCCATGCGACCAAAGAAGGCCTGATAACGCACAAAAGGAGAGAAGAAGCGATTCCAGACATGATAAAGCGGAATGTCATGATTACCCGGTACCACCAGATAAGGAATTTCCAGTGCATCCAGAAATTGACGGCAGGCATAAAACTGCTTCAATCGTGCACGTTGGGTCAGATCGCCACTCACCACCACCGCTTCTGGACGATGATCCAGACAAAACTGTTTGATCGCGTCAATACAGGCTTCACGCTCTGTTCCAAAATGCAGGTCAGACAGATGCAGTAACATTCGGAACCATTACCTTTAAAGCAGATTTTTCAACGGCAAATTTTAATGGGGTTTGCATCTCTTTCAACTCTCCATCTATTGCAACAGTTAACTGTGGCTTTTTACAATCGACCTGGATATGCTCGGCACAAAATGTATAGACACCAGAAGCCTGATCGATTTTCCCTTGAATCAGTTTCCATAACAGTTTTAACAAACTGAAGCGGTCACTTTTAGCCACCACCACCCCAGCCAGTTTGCCGTTAGCAGCACACTCCGCAATTCTTAATTTCATGTCACTGAGTTGTAGCTGATTATTGCCAAAGAAAATCAATGGCGTTGCCACAGGATATTTTTCTCCATCCACGCTGACTGAAAGTTTCAGGGATTTATGCTCACGCAACAAAACATCCAGCGCAGAGGTATAAGCATTTAAAGGAAGACGCCCTAGATGCTGGTTAAAGCGCTCACGCTTTTTAATAAATAAAGGATATAAGCCGAGACTGGCATTATTTAAGTAAATCTGATCGTTGATGGTGGCAATATGGACTTTCTGAATCGCGCCGGTAGCAATCACCTCTGCAGCCTGAAACACATCTAGGGGAATATTCAAGACCCGTGCCACATAATTAAAAGTGCCCAAGGGAATAATGCCCATCGGAATATCGGTATGCATCAGTTTTTTCGCGACCGCATTGAGTGTGCCATCTCCTCCCGCTGCCACCACAACGCCGCGTGATTCCGTCTGTTGATGCCGGGCCAGCACCGTTCTCATCATGGCATCAAAATCTGTTTGCGAACTGAGCTCAAACACCTGAATTTCGAATCCATATTGCGTCCAGAAGGTCATCAGACGCTCATATTCTTCATCTTGCTGTGCCGCATGAAAACCTGATTTTTGATTATAAATAATGGACAGAGGCTGGACATTAGGGGGCATAACTTTCAACCTTAAGGAAGATTACAGGGCTATTTTTGTTTACAAAATCAACAAATAATAGCTTGTTTATGTAAATTTTGAATGAGCTTCATTCATATAATCAATAACAATTCTCAAGAAAATAAAAAAATAATTAAACTATTGTTTTTAATAAAAATTTATAACAAAAATAACATATATAAATAAACAAAATAGCAAAATATAAAATGATAATTCATTATAAAAACAATAACTTAAAATCAAAAGCAGATTCCCTGCTTTAGAACCCACCCTATTCTTTAGTCTTATATTTTTTATGATTTTATGCTTTAATACAGCCACTTTTTTTACTTCATCTATCTTACTGCCATCCAGTAGATAGAACTTGTACGTTGTACACACTTTAAAAAGGCATCACCATGACCCAAGTGAACGCACCAGAATTCGTTCGTCACCCAAAGCTAATTGCATGGGTGGAAGAAATTGCAAAATTAACCAAACCAGCAAAAATCGAATGGTGTGACGGCAGCGAAGAAGAATATCAACGTCTTATGGACTTGATGATCGCTAACGGCACCATGCAGAAACTTAACCAAGAAAAACATCCTGGTTCTTATCTTGCAAATTCTGATCCTTCTGACGTTGCTCGTGTTGAAGACCGCACTTATATCTGCTCTCAAAACCAAGAAGATGCTGGCGCAACGAATAACTGGGTTGCTCCTGCGGAAATGCGCGCAAAATTAAATGGATTATTTGACGGTGCAATGGAAGGCCGTACCATGTATGTGGTTCCCTTCTCAATGGGTCCTTTAGGAAGCCACATTGCACACATTGGTATCGAATTAACAGATTCTCCTTACGTTGCTGTCAGCATGACAAAAATGGCACGTATGGGCAAAGCAGTTTATGACGTGTTAGGCACAGATGGCGAATTCATTCCATGTGTACACACCGTTGCTGCACCGCTTAAAGATGGTCAAAAAGATGTTGCTTGGCCATGTAACAATGAAAAATATATCGTTCACTATCCAGAAACACGTGAAATCTGGTCTTACGGTTCTGGTTACGGCGGTAATGCCTTGCTTGGTAAAAAGTGCCTTGCATTACGTATTGCTTCTGCAATGGGCCGCGAACAAGGCTGGTTAGCTGAACACATGCTGATTTTAGGCGTGACCAATCCGCAAGGTGAAAAACACTACATCGCAGCTGCATTCCCTTCTGCTTGTGGTAAAACCAACTTTGCTATGTTGATTCCACCAGCTGGCTATGAAGGCTGGAAGATTGAAACTGTAGGTGACGATATTGCCTGGATCAAACCAGGTGAAGATGGTCGCTTATACGCAATCAACCCTGAAGCTGGTTTCTTCGGTGTTGCACCAGGTACCAATACCAAGACTAACCCGAACTGTATCGCAACGATGCATAAAGATGTTATCTATACCAACGTTGCAGTGACCAAAGACGGCGAAGTATGGTGGGAAGGTCTAACTAAAGAAGTTCCAGCTGATCTTATCACCTGGAAAGGCCAGCCATACGTTGAAGGCGAAAAAGCTGCGCATCCAAACTCACGCTTTACCGTTTCTGCGGGTCAATGCCCTTCGATTGATGCTGACTGGGAAAATCCAGCGGGTGTACCAATCTCTGCATTCATCTTCGGTGGTCGTCGTGCAGACACTGTGCCTTTAGTCTCTGAAGCATTTGACTGGGTTGACGGCGTTTATAAAGCAGCAACCATGGGTTCTGAAACCACTGCTGCCGCTGTTGGTCAACAAGGTATCGTGCGTCGTGATCCTTTCGCAATGCTTCCATTTGCCGGTTATAACATGGCTGATTACTTCGGTCACTGGTTAGACATGGGCAAAAAAGTCGGTGCGAAAGCTGAAGCTGCGGGTAACAAATTACCAAAAATCTTCAACGTAAACTGGTTCCGTCGTGATGCTGAAGGCAACTTCGTATGGCCTGGTTTCGGTCAAAACATGCGTGTTCTTGAGTGGATCATCGATCGTTGTGAAGGCCGCGCTGAAGCGACTGAAACACCAATCGGTTATGTTCCAACTTACGAACAATTGAACTGGACAGGTATCGAGTTCTCTAAAGAGCAATTCGAAACAGTTACAGCACAAGATAAAGACCAGTGGATCAAAGAACTTGAAAGCCACACTGAGTTATTTACCAAACTTGGTGACCGCTTACCTCAAGCGCTTAAAGATCGTCAAAATGAATTACTGGCAGCAGTTAAATCTGCTTAAGTCTCTTAACTTCCCTCTTTCATAAAGCGGGTTCAAAGAGAATAAAAAGGTCACTTCGGTGGCCTTTTTTTATGGCTTGTCGAAATTTTCTATCAATCCCCTGCTTAGCCCTAACTATTCCCATTAAGCTTAAGACAAAACTAATTGCAAAATTAACGAATATTAACAATAATTATAATAATAATATTTCTCATTTACATGGTTGTAAGCATGAGCTCTTCCCCACTGTTTAAACGCACTCCCCTGTTTTTAGCAATTTCTACACTCGTCAGTATCAGCTCATATAGTCATGCAGTTGATGAGGCATCGCAACAACTCCCGACGATTAAGGTACAAGCCACTCAAGAGGATGGAAGTAGCGAACAAAGCAAAGCTTACACTATTAAAAATAGCTCAAGTGCAACCAAACTCAATATCCAAGCCAAAGAAACACCTCAAACCATCAATGTTGTCACACGTCAACAAATGGATGATTTTAATTTAACAACCACCCGCGATATTTTAAATAACACACCTGGCGTCACTGTAACTGGTCTAGAAACCAACCGTACGACCTATACCGCACGTGGTCTCGATATTTCCAACATCCTCTATGACGGTATTGGCTTCCCTCAACTTGATAGCTACAACTACAACAATGTCGATCCTGACAGTTATTTTTATGATCGCATTGAAGTGATTAAAGGCGCAGATGCGCTGACCAATGCACTCGGCGATCCAGGTGCGACTATTAACTACATTCGTAAACGCCCAACCAAAGAGTTCCAAGCCAATGCGGGTGTTAGCTATGGTTCATGGGATACGCAACGCTATGAAGCCGATATTTCAGGTGCCTTAACTCAAAGTGGCAATGTCCGTGCTCGTGTCAGTGCCTTTGAAAAAACAGGTAATTCTTATTTAGATAAATATTCGGAAGAGAAAAACGGCGTTCAAGCGATTGTCGAAGCAGATTTAACAACCTCAACAACAGCGACTGTCGGCTACTCTCGCTTAAACCAATACACCAATGGCTCACAATGGGGATCATTACCTTTAATTAATGATGCAGGACAACAACTCAGCTATTCAAGAAACTATAACTATGCACCTCCATGGACCTTTTATGACTGGAATATTGACAACTACTTTACCGATATTTCACAAAAATTAGGTGGCGATTGGGTTGCAAAATTAACTTACAATTACAAACGCTCAAAAGTAGACGATCAAATGCTCTACCTTTCTGGCAATCCATCGTCATCAGACAATACCTCTGGCATTTCCTTATTCCCTGAGATTTATAATCAAGTTTTTCGTGAGAAAGCCGCGACTGCTGATATTCAAGGAACATTCCCCTTATTTGGTCAGCGTCATGAGTTGAGTATTGGTTATTCTTGGTTAAATTACACAGCACAAAGCCAATATCAATATGGCAGTAGCTTAAATGCAATTACAACTGATCTTGAAAGCTGGTCTCCATCAACACAAAAGTGGGGTGATACTTATTATGCTGCCGATGAAGATTCAACGCTAAAATCAACACATGCAGCCACTCGACTCCACCTTACAGATGACCTCAAACTTATCTTAGGCCTTAACCTCTCGGAAGTTGAAACCACCCAATATAGCAAAGATAAAACTTCGCCTTATGCTGGATTGACCTATAATTTCAATCCTGAATATACAGGTTATATGAGCTATACTTCAATTTTCCGCCCGCAAACTGTTCTCAACTCTGCAACAGGTGAAACTGCTGCACCAGTAGAAGGCAAAAGCTATGAAGTGGGGATCAAAAGTTCATGGCTGGATGGTCGCTTAACAGGTAATTTTGCTGTATTCCGCACCGATGAAGAAAACTTTGCCTTGAATCCACTCTGGGACACAAATTCAGGGAAATATACCTCTCAAATTGGTACTATACGCAGCCAAGGTGTTGAGGTTGGCTTATCTGGCAATGTCACAGACAACCTAAATCTGGTTTTTGGTGTCTCTAGTTTAAGTCTGAAAAATATGGAAAATGGCGATAAAGCACGTGCCAACATACCAACCCAAACCATTAATTTACTTGCAACCTATACGGTTCCACAACTACCAAAGCTTAAAATTGGCGCTGGTCTGAAATGGCAAGATGATATTGAAGATACTTCATATTCATCAATTACGCAGGACTCTTATGCATTGCTCAGCGCAATGGCTAGCTATGAAGTGAATAATCACTTATTAGTTCAGCTCAATGGTAACAATTTGACCAATGAAAAATACTTAACAGGTTTATCTGGTGGTCAAGGCTATTACGGAGCACCAGCAAACTACACGGTTGCATTCAAATTTAAATACTAATCAATCGCCATAAAAAAAGCCCCTTCCTGATCGTTCAGATAAGGGGCTTTTTTTATGAAAAAGACTTAAGCAGCAACAGTGTGATGTGGTTTAGTTGCCAGATAGGCATCTAAACTTTCAATTTCGCTTTGTGCAAAGTTCAGACCCAATTTAGAGCGTCTCCATAACACATCCTGACTATTGCTCGCCCACTCAACAGCACATAAGTAGTCAACTTCTTGTGCATACAGGCCTTGACCAAAATGCTGTCCAAGCTGCTCGATTGAAGTGGCTTCACCCACAATATTCCAGATGCGCGAACCGTATGCAGATGCCCAACGTTTTGCTAAAGCTTCAGAAGCATCTGTCATTTGTGCACGAATTTCTTTTGCCAACTGTTCAGCCGACTCCATATTTTCACCACCCGGTAAGGCTTCAGTTGCCGTCCAGCTTCCCTTCATGTCCGGGAAGAATGGTTTTAACTGTTGCATGGCAGACTCTGCCAACTTACGGTAAGTGGTTAATTTACCGCCAAACACTGAAAGTAGCGGTGCCTGCTCAGCCGATTCTTTAGATAGTGCTAAGGTATAGTCACGGGTAATGGCAGACGGATTATCCGACTCATCATCACACAATGGACGCACACCCGCAAAAGTCGACACGATATCGGCTTGCGTTAACTGATTTTTAAAGTGTGCATTGCTCACTTTAATCAGATAATCCGTTTCTTCCTGGGTAATTTTCACCTGTGCAGGATCACCCTGGTACTCACGGTCTGTGGTTCCAATCATGGTGTATTGGTCCAGATACGGAATTGCAAACACGATACGACGGTCATCATTTTGCATAATAAATGCTTTGTCGCCTTCATACAGCTTCGGCACAATGATGTGGCTGCCCTGAATCAGACGGATACCGTATGGTGATTTAAGCTGTAAATCCTGCTTAATGAATTGTGCAACCCAAGGGCCAGCAGCATTCACCAAAGCCTTGGCTTTGATCTGGAATTGACCTTGTTCATTTTCCAGATCAACCACCCAGTACTGACCTTCACGTTGTGCAGATAAACAACGGGTACGGGTCACAATATCAGCACCCTTTTCACGTGCATGCATGGCATTTAACACCACCAGACGAGCGTCATCGACTGCACAATCCGAATACTCAAAACCACGGGTAATCGCAGCATTTAGCGGACTGTCTTCCTTAAAGTAGACATTATTTGAACCCAATAATTTTTCGCGTTTGCCCAGATGGTCATAAAAGAACAAACCGGTACGGATTAACCAGGCCGGACGCAAATGCGGACGATGCGGCATGATAAAACGCATTGGACGGATAATATGCGGCGCTTTAGCTAACAATACCTCACGTTCAGCCAATGCTTCACGCACCAAGCGAAACTCCTTATGCTCAAGGTAGCGCAGACCACCATGAATCAGCTTACTACTTGCAGAAGATGTATGGCTGGCCAAATCATCTTTTTCGCACAAGAACACCGACAAACCACGACCTGATGCATCAGCTGCGATACCAACACCATTGATACCACCACCAATCACGGCAAGATCATAAATTTTGTCATTTGACTGAGGAGAAGTTTGCATAAATCACCGCAAATGTTCATTATTATTCAATTACGAACATTTAAACATGTTAAATGAAAATAAACAATAAATATTAGCCTAAAAAATGCCAATTTATAGACATTTTTAGATAAATGGTCAAAAATGAAAAGCAAGACAATGCAAAGATAAAAATTACGGAAAGCTATTGTTTATAAGAGAATCAGGATTATTTTAATCAAGTGATCTCGAGCCAAAAGCCTTTGGCTCAAGAAAAGTAACAATTTTTCTAAAATGAAGATTTATTTAGCGATAATCAAACCGACATCCAGTTCCTGAATGGTTTTCATAAAAGCCTCATTCGGTTGCTGATCGGTAAAAATACAATCCACCTGCTTGAGTGAACCCAGACGAATCATGGCATTACGGCCAAACTTACTACTATCGGCAGCAAGAAAAACCTGACGTGCGCTGGAAACGATTTCTTGCGAAACGCAAACTTCCTGAAAATCGAAATCCAGCAAAGTCCCATCTTCTTCAATACCACTAATCCCGACCAGTGCATAATCCGCTTTGAACTGTTTAAAGAAGTCCGCAGTCGCCTGACCAATCACCCCACCATCCGGACGGACACGACCACTGGCAATCAGAACTTCAAAGTCTTCTTTGGTACTGAGAATTTTCGCAACATTGAGGTTGTTGGTAATAATCCGCAAACCGGTATGGTTCAACAATGCGTGCGCAATTGCTTCGGTTGTGGTCCCGATATTAATGAATAATGAAGCATGATCCGGAACGGCTGCAGCGACAGCCGCTGCAATGGTTCTTTTTTCTTCCAGCATATGCCCGACACGCATGGTATATTCAGTGTTTTCCACACTTGAATCATGCGCTGCACCACCATGGTAACGACGCAACAACCCCTCATCCGCCAATTGATTAATATCACGGCGAATGGTTTGCGGCGTCACATCAAAATGCTGAGCAAGCTCTTCAATACTGATATAGCCACGTTCTCTCACTAATTCGAGGGTTTTCTGTTGGCGCAATATCAAGCTCATGCTCATCCATCCTGTATTGTTTTAGGTGTTACTCAATCGGGTTATTTTAACTTAATCTTCCGCCCAATCACGAGTACGTCCGACCGCTTTTAACCAACCTTTGTACAGTTTTTCAGTCACTTCCTGACCACACTCCGGGGTAAAGGTATTTTCGATGGTCATTCTACTCTTTAATTCGTTCAGGTCAGACCAGAAACCGACCGCCAAACCTGCCAAGAATGCAGCACCCATCCCCGTGGTTTCTTTCATGGCTGGACGTTCTACCGAAGTCCCCATGATGTCGGCCTGGAACTGCATCAGGAAGTTATTGGCAGTAACACCACCATCCACACGTAAGGTCCGTAACTTTTCGCCTGAATCCTGTTGCATGGCATCCAGTACATCACGGGTTTGATAGGCAATCGACTCGAGTGTGGCACGGATAATATGTTCAATGCTGACACCACGGGTAATGCCCATGATTGCACCACGTGCAGTCGGGTCCCAATACGGTGCACCCAGGCCAGTGAATGCAGGCACCACGTAGACGCCATTACTGTCTTTAACTTTGGTGGCATAGTATTCAGAATCATGGGAGTCATTAATGGCTTTCAGTTCGTCACGTAACCACTGTACACATGAACCACCATTAAACACTGCACCTTCCAGTGCATAGTTCACTTCTCCACGCGGACCACACGCAATCGTCGTTAGCAGACCATGATCTGACTGAACCATACGTTTGCCGGTATTCATCAGCAAGAAACAGCCAGTACCATAGGTATTTTTTGCCTGTCCGACTTCTACACACATTTGACCAAACAAGGCTGCCTGTTGATCACCTGCAATTCCGGCAATTGGAATTCCAATTTCCTGACCGCTAATGGTGTGGGTATAACCATAAACTTCTGAAGAACTGCGCACTTCTGGCAACATCGCTTTTGGAATATCCAAAGCTTCTAGCAGTTTGTCATCCCATTCCAGTGTTTCAATGTTGAATAACATGGTGCGTGATGCATTGGTATAGTCAGTGACATGAGCCTGACCATTGGTCAGTTTCCACAACAACCAGGTATCAATCGTACCAAACAGCAATTCACCACGCTTTGCGCGTTCACGGCTGCCTTCCACACGGTCAAGAATCCACTTGATTTTTGTGGCCGAGAAATATGGATCAATCACCAGACCCGTCACTTTACGCACGTAGTCTTGCCAGCCATCCTGACGAAGCTGGTTACAAATCTCATTGCTTTGACGACTTTGCCATACAATTGCGTTGTAGATAGGTTTACCTGTCTGCTTATCCCAGATCACCGTCGTTTCACGTTGGTTGGTAATCCCGATCGCCGCAATCTGATCACTTGAGATACTCGCCTGCGCTAAAGCTTCAACCCATACTGCGCTTTGCGTCGCCCAGATTTCCATAGGATCATGCTCAACCCAACCTGGTTGTGGGTAAATTTGCGTAAATTCACGCTGAGCAATACTGATGACATTCGCATCGTGATCCAATACGATTGCACGGGAACTCGTTGTACCTTGGTCAAATGCAACCACGTATTTTTTTTGACTATCTGTAGAGATCATGACATACCTATCCAGACTTGCTTGTGTATAGTGCAATAAATTAAATGCCCGTTAAAAAACGGGCTACAATACTGCAAAAAAGCAATGACTTCTGTATTAAATAAAAAACTTGGCAGATTATATGCAAAATTGTTCGAAAACGAAAATTCTTTCTTTAACTTTGAACATAAAAACGATGAATAGCCCATGTTTTAAAGATAACTCACAATAAAAAACTGTTTTTATGCGATACTAAAAGCAGAAATAACAGGACCATTGATATGAAAAAAACGAATTTATTCTTTCTTGTAAGCGGTACTCTTCTTATTGCAGCCTGTCAAAGCAGTCCACATCAATATAATGGTGTGACTGGCTACCAAATTGAAAATAAAACAACGACTTCGGCAACGATTGCCTACACACTGGCAGCACATAGCAATCGTGATATTGATGAGAAAAAGTTACAACATGCCTGCAAACAGGTCTTAGGTGCAGAAAAAAACTACAAAATTTCAGTGCTTAGCGTCAATGAAATTATGAATCCGACCCAACAAGAACAATATGGCGTCAAGCTCGGTAACAGTCGCGCAACTTTTGGCCTATCAAACTCGCCAGATTTCAACAATAGCGAAGGTTATGCTACTCGTCAGGCGCTTGAAGCCCGTCCTGCTACCTTAAAAGTGGTACGTTACAACTGTTCTTAATCAGGCCGATTATTTAAACAAAGGATATCCCCGGCACTGGAGATATCCTTTTTATTATTTTAAAACGTCATGAATCGAGAGATCTTTATCAAACACCGATTTTGCAAACGGACATAAAGGAATGACTTTCACCTGACGTTCACGCACAAAGGCAATTAACTCCTTTAACAGCTTATGCCCTACACCTTGCCCACGAAATTGATCATCGACATCTGTATGGTCAATAATGAGCATACCGTCTCCCGCCCAGGTATATGCCATTTCACCTGCCAGTTGCTCGCCTTCGAACAACTTAAAAGCGCCGTGTTTCCCATCATCAACGTGTTCAATTCCCATAGGATGCTCCATTTATGTTCTATTTAATGCCATCTTACAACGTCATTACTGATCTTCTATGTTTTAACATGGGCTTGGGGCGTGCTGTGTTAAGATTTTATATTTAACCATCCGATAAGCTCATCCTGAACCTGCCTGATGTTATTTGGTTCGATAAAAGCTCACATTACGGAATTCTTTTGATTCGTCCAGATCTGGCCAGGTAGTGGCACTGCGCTCGTCAATTTTTAGATATTGCGGATGACTAAAGTTCTTGACCCGACTATCTGCCACCCACACTTCAGGGGCAAACTTCAGGAACTCATCCAGAAAGAAACGATTACATTGATCGTAGAGCACATCTGCAGCTAACAATACGTCGACTTGCCCGGACTGATACAAATCATCCAGATATTCCAGTTCCACATCATTCAATAATGCATTCTCACGACATGATGCCAGACTGACCGGATCAATATCACAGCAAATCACCCGCTTCGCACCCGCCATTTTTGCTGCAATGGCAACTACACCCGATCCAGCACCAAAGTCCAGCACCACTTTATCTTTAACATGATGCGGCTCTGCCAATAACCATTGCGCCATGGCCAGACCGGACGCCCAGCAAAAAATCCAGTACGGTGTTTCATTCCAGATGCGTCGAATCACTTCATCATCTAAACGGTCGGTTGGAAATACCGGAGGAATCAACCACAGTGAAATCGGCGTTTCAGGTAACTGTTGTGCCAGCAAGTCGGTGTTTGGAATGACCTCATGCAATGCCTTCAGCAATTGCTCAGGCGCCTTGGCAAATTGAAATGTACAACTCATATAGATTTAGTTCTAAAAAAACCCCTCTTGGCGAGGGGTTATCAATGCTTATCCTAATGCTTTTTCAGCAGCTTCTACAGTTTGACGAATCAAGGTGGTAATCGTCATCGGACCCACGCCACCCGGCACTGGGGTATAAGCTGAAGCAATCTCTTCAATACCCACCAACTGGATATCACCTACACCGCCACCATCACGTGGATGGAAACCGGCATCCACCACAACTGCGCCTTGCTTGATCCAGTCTTTTTGGATCAGTTCAGCTTTACCCACTGCACCTACAATAATATCGGCCTGTTTCACCAGTTCCGCTAAGTTTTGAGTACGAGAGTGGCAAATCGTCACAGTCGCATTGGCTTGTAAGAGCATCATCGCCATCGGTTTACCCAAAATAGCAGAACGGCCGACAACAACTGCATGCTTACCTGCGATTTCAATCTTGTTTTCTTGCAAAATGGTCATGATACCCGCTGGAGTCGCTGAACCATAAGCGGCTTCGCCCATCGCCATACGACCAAAACCTAAACAAGTCACCCCATCCACATCTTTTGCCAGTGAAATCGCATCAAAACATGCTCTTTCATCAATTTGTTCAGGCACAGGATGTTGCAACAGGATGCCATGCACATCAGGATTGGCATTTAATTTTTCAATTTCAGCCAAAAGCTGTTCAGTTGTGGTTTCTTTAGGAAGCTCAACCTTAAGCGAATCCATCCCGACACGGCGGCAGGCATTACCCTTCATACGCACATAAGTTGCAGATGCACCATCATCGCCAACCAGAATGGTGGCCAAGATTGGGGTACGTCCCGATTTTGCTTTTAATGCTTCTACACGTACCAACAAATCCGTTTCAATCTGTTTTGCTAATGCACGACCGTCTAAAACCAATGCCACAGCACATCTCCAAAGTGGGTATGAATGAATTGGGTAAATAATACATGATAATTTGAGCAATATTCTTTTAGATGTTGTTTTTATGTGCATATTCGCGATAAACACTATTGTTTTTTTTTAAAAGATTGCTAATATGTGCATCACCAAGAGATGGCGGGGTGGCAGAGTGGTCATGCAGCGGACTGCAACTCCGTGTACGCCGGTTCGATTCCGACCTCCGCCTCCATTGGTAAAGCCCGAGTGGTGAAATCGGTAGACACAGGGGATTTAAAATCCCCCGCCCACAAAGCGTGCCAGTTCGAGTCTGGCCTCGGGCACCATTTTTCAGCTAATGAAACATGGTGCAGATAAAAATCCAGCGTAAGCTGGTTTTTTTATGTCTGAAATTTGGAATATCATAAAAAAGCCAAGTACATTGACTTGGCTCCCCACCACACTTGAAACTTAAGCCACTTGCTGCCCTGTTTTGACTGTGACTAAGTTTTTATCCAGCGTTAACTGATAGCCACGGCTCTGATCAACCGCATAGTCAGACTTTTTGATTGAATCCAGATAAATCCATTGTGATTGAACCTGCACAGCATCAAATTGCACGACCAAATAACCTCTTTGATTTAAGTTGCAGTAATTCAGCTCATCAATCAAGGTGGTGAAGGCAAATTCAAACTGTTGTAGCTGCGCCAATGGAATATCTAAATATTTTTCCAAACCAGGTGAAGATACCGAACTGGTCGCCAACTCCACCCCAACAAAGACACCATCTTTACTGTATAAGTTCGATGACCATGCATTATGGGTATCCCCTGCTAACACCACTACTTTTTTCTTTAATTGTGCCACAGCTGCATACACAATCTCACGCTCAGCAAAATAACCATCCCATGCATCTAGGTTGTAAGGTGCAACTGTCAAAACACGCGCTTTTTCTTGTGCTGTTAAACTAGGATCGCCTTTCTGCAAACGGATTTTCAACGTAATCAGCTCAGCAATCTGTGCATTCATTTTTTCCAAAGTTTCATCACTCGGATGTCCCGAAGTAATTTCTGCCAACGCAAACAGTAACTCTGCTGGAACCAGCATTTTAGTCATCAGAATCTGTTGACCTAAAACATCCCAAGTTGCAGTTGAGCTTTGCAAGACACCTACTATATTTTTCTCTTTACTCCCCAATAGCCACTCACGCTGAGTTTCCCCCATTAAAGTACGTGTTGGATTGATCCAATCCGTCTGAAATTTTGCAATATCCAAACCATTCGCTGTCATATAGTTGGCATAGTTCAACTGTTCGTCACGCGCAATAATGCGGGCATCCAGCATCATCAAATTCACCAGCCCGCCAAAGTCAAACTGGCGATAAATCTTGGTATGTTGCTCATCCACTGGACGAATCGGCATCCATTCAAAATAAGCCTGTAGAGCTGCCAACTTTCTTTCTAAAAACTTACCTTCATTCTTCGCTTGTGCAGTTTCTTCAGTATGATTTTCCGCTCCTTCCCGCCATGCATCATTGGCTAACTCATGGTCATCCCAGACGACAATAAATGGATGACGCTGATGCAATGCCTGCAAGTCTTTATCTTTACGATACAGCGCATAACGCTTGCGATAATCATTTAATTTGATAATTTCCGTATTATTATCTGCTTCAAGTTTACGAACAGCTTCATCTTTTGCATAACCATCTGCACCATATTCATAAATATAATCGCCCAGATGAATCACCACATCGACATTTTGTTTGGCCATTTCACGATATACATAGAAATAGCCCACCGGATAATAAGAACATGAACATACCGCAAAACTGACTTTTGTCGCACTGCTGGGCAAAGTCTTGGTTTGACCGATAGGTGAAACCTTATCGCCGAAGATAAAACGGTAGAAATAGCTTTGATCTGCTTTTAAACCTGTGGCATCGACCTTTACGGTAAAATCATAGGCTGCCGTTGTCATGACTTTATCGGTTTTAATGATTTGCTTGAATTGCTGATCTAAAGCGATTTCCCAGGTCACTTGCAGACGCGCACTACTCTCGCTTGGCGTCAAACGTGTCCACAAGATCACGCGATCCTGCAATGGATCACCACTGGCAACCCCATGTTCAAAATTCACTTGCAATGTTGCTGTCTCTTGATCTGAGCTGTCGTTACAGCCCGTCAACCCCGCAGTTAAAGACAACGCCCCGAAACCGAATAGACTTTTTTGAATGAGTTCCCGCCGTGAAATTTTTGCTGTTATTTGGATAGCTACCTTACTTTTATTGGTTTAAATAAATGAGTAAAGTTAATTCGCCAACATGAAGCTTTAATCTCAGTTTGATGAAAGAATCATGAAGCTTATATGACACTGCTTAATTTTCATCAGACAAACTTCTGAATCGCTTGAAAAAAAAGCAAATAGTGAGTTTTACTCTTGCCAAGTTTTAAAGTGTCCTCTATTATTGCGCACATGCCCGAGTGGTGAAATCGGTAGACACAGGGGATTTAAAATCCCCCGCCCACAAAGCGTGCCAGTTCGAGTCTGGCCTCGGGCACCATTTTTCAGCTAATGAAAGATGGTGCAAATAAAGATCCAGCGTAAGCTGGTTTTTTTATGCCTGAAATTTATAAAGATAAAATAAAAATGCCCGAGAAAAGACTCAGGCATTCACTCTAAAACAGCAAAGATTATTCCACCCGAATAATTTTACCATTCTCATCATGATGTACGATACTGACCTTCTGCTGACGCCCTGCCTGAATTTCTTGCTCAGGTAGCTCAAAATAACGTGCATAATCAGGCAGTGTTTTTTCCACTACATGTTTTTGATGCACACGCTTGGCCGGTAACAGTCCCCAAAGCAATAAAGCTACTGCACACATAAACAGGGCCGTGACACCATGCTCAATGCCGTCACTCAATGCCGACATCAAACGCTGGGCAATATGGGCCTTTTGTAATTCAATCAAGACCCAGACCAAAATAAAGGGACGCCATAATAACAACCAGACTGCCCACATCATTGCGGTGGTGGTGGTCGAAAAATAACGTTTATGCCATGGGAGCTGGCGACGTATATCAATAATCAAACTGTCTGCTTTCATTGCTTGTTACTCAGCAAAATGAATCTTTGCGATTCAACGAATTCCACGATCTGGGCTAATCCAACGGGCACGCTTTTCATCATTACGCAACAGGACCTTTGGAAAGGCGACGATTGTAGCAGTAATCGTGATTAACCAAAACACAAACGGGTACCAAATCATCCAATAATAATTTTTCCCTAAGTTTGGCTCATAACGACTATCCATCCATTTGCTTAAAGCAAACTGAATTAGACAGGTGGCCCCCAATAAAATTCCACTGCCATATGGTAAAAATGGAGAGCTGACCACTGCCAGTGCCGGTATCGCAAGCACGAAATGCAATAACCAGATCACCGCCATAATAAGCATCAAATATGACCAAACGAGTGTCAAACACAGCTCAAACATCAACGGCCATAAAAAATTTAATTTTGGTTTCAGGAAGACATCGATATTCTTGACCAGCACCTGTGCCCCGCCCATCGCCCAACGCAAGCGCTGCTTCCACAACCCGTTTAAGGTTTCAGGCATTAAAATCCACACCAACGCATTCGGCTCAAAACGCACATCCCAACCGGCACGTTGCAGTTTCCAAGTAATATCAATATCTTCGGTCAGCATGTTCGGTGACCAGTAGCCCACCTGATGCACCGCACTTTTACGAAAGGCGGTAATCACCCCGGATACGGTAAATAAACGGCCAAAAGTACGCTGGGCACGCTTGATCATGCCGACAATTGAAGAAAACTCGCCCACCTGAATCCGTCCAAGCAAGGTCGAACGGGTACGGATTCGTGGATTGCCTGTTACCGCTGCAACTGTTGGATCTTCCAGAAAATGTCGTATCATCCATGTAGCGGCATGCGGATCGAGCAAGGCATCGCCATCAATCCCGATCAGGAATTCAGCATCGGTCATCAGGCTACCTGCTTGCAGTCCCATGGCCTTACCCTGATTTTGCGCTAAATGCACCACACGTAATTTGTCGTACTGGGTCGCCAAGCGATCCAGTACTTCACCAGTATTGTCAGAACTGCCGTCATTAATCGCAATCACTTCAAAGTTAGGATAGTCCAGCTTCAGTGCATGGCTAATGGTTTCTTCAGCATTGTCCCCTTCATTAAAGCAGGGAACCAAAACCGCAACTTTTGGATACTCAGGTAAAGCAGCAGGTTGCTGATAAGGCGGATCCTGACGCTCTTTCCAGTAGAAAATAATTGCCCCGACCATCCACAAATACGACATGAACAAGGGATAGTAAAAAACAAATTTAATGGCATATGACCACAATAAAGCAAGCCAACTCATCTACATTACTCGACTATGGTACTAATTGAGATGATTTTAGACTAAAAGCCTTATGCATTGTTTCTACATCTGGATGCCCTTTGATCGGATCGTCAGGATAATAGGCAATATGCATCGCGCCCTGCTCATATAGAGACTTAATGGTCGCTGACATTTCCTCGGAAGGCACTTTTTCATTATTGCGCCAGTTAATGGCCTGTAGCTCCATTACGGTCTTTTTCACACCATTTGGATATTTTTTCACGCGATTTAAAATATCACTGTAGAACTTTTCCGGATTCTCAGATTGCTCCATATAAGGCATGGCCATAATCGCGGTAAAGTCATAACGATTCAGTGATTGCTCCAACGACTGGGCATACCAGTTTTCCGCATAAGGATTTAACGCCACCTGTGCATATAAATTACGCGCAGTCACTAAGAAAGGTTGATATTGACGCACCTCTCCTGCCAGTTCAATTGCGAAATCATCTAAATAGCGTGTCTTATAGGCTGTCCATTTTTGCAAATCAGCGTCATTATCACGAATCTTTGCCAAGTCGGTCGGCAGACCTTGCTTAGCATAAGCAGCCAAAGCCTCGGGGCTCGCATCTTCATAGTCCGACAAGGTCACATCGTCATGGAACAACAGACCATCAAACGGCGTCGATTTTGCCAGATCCTGATAAATTTCCTTAATGGTTTGACGTGCTTCTGGCGAGAATGGGCTGAGACGGATATAGCCCATATTCAAATGCTCGCCTGCTTTTGCCTGCTGCGTTTCCACAAGATCTTTGGATACCGGATCGGTTTTAGGCAGTTCCCAAGCCAGTAATGGCATCCATGCATAGAGACGCTGTACAGGGGTGCGGGTCTGGATTTGCCAAGCCACCCGATTAAATAAATCGGCGCGCATTGGAATATGACGGTTCGGGAAATACACCATATCCGCTGAGCCGTTGGCATCCGGATCAGAGAAGGCTTGTAAATAGACGGTATTGACGCCCATGCCATTAATACGATCAATCAGATGATCCAGATTACGTTCTTGCTGCTTCTCATCCGGATCATAAATATAGTCCAGATCCACATGCATGATTTTTTGCGGACGATTATTGTCGTTCAGGTTCAGTTCACGGTTTTTAATTTCTTGCGCCAGTGCACTGGTCGACATACTGCCCTGAATCAGGATACGACTCATATTCTGTAAGGATTGCTTGGCATGATCTGCCCCATCGTCCAGCGTGATGGTAATCGGCATACCGAGCTGCTTCGCGGCTTGTACCAGTTGCATGTTATAGCGCCCATAGGGCCAGACCATGACACGCGGTGAACGGAGACCATGGGCTTTTAATAGCTCATTATTCTTTTTCAGGTCTCCAAAAACACGTGCCTGATAAGTTGCATCACTTTCATAGCTTTTGCTTTTTGGATCATAAATGCGTGCAATCGCGGCAGGCTCCAGATTGCCTTGAGGATTGGCATTAATACCTTGATGTAAATGGTAACTATGGCTGGCAATTTCCACCAGACCACTATTTTGCATATCTTTCAGCTCTTCCCAGCTCAAGATTTTATTGCGTGCAATTTCCTCACCGCCAAAGTCCACCTTCTGGCCCGCCTTAGGTTCTAGCCATGACCCCACCACTGCCAGCACCACCGGGATTTTTTTAGCACGAATAATCGGGTAGGCATTTTGGTAGAAAGATTGATAACCATCATCCACCGTTAACAACACCGGTTTTGCCGGCAGTCGATACTTGCCCTGATGTGCCTTGATCAACTGATCAACATTGATAAAGTGATAGCCATTCTTCTTGAGCCAGTCGATATGTTCACTGAACTGTTGTGCCGTCACCGAATAGCTAGGAATCAGCGCATCTTTCCTGTCTGTGATTTCATGATAGCCAATGACGGTTAAGGTGGTTGCATCAATTTTTGGTTTTGCAGCAAACGTAGTGGTGCTGGCAACCACGCCAAACACAAGACCTAAAACTATATTTAAGGTCGGAGACACGAAACGTGTGGTCATAGAGATATCGTCTCAAGATTAGAAATGTGCTGATCGCAAAGCATGCCTGAAGCCTCTTACACTTTATTGAAACATCAGAGAATTCAAATGATCAGCTGGGAATATGGATTGTATTTATAATTTTAAAAACTGAAAATAAACTTAAAAGTATTTTTTATGAAATAAATCACAGAATAACTGGGGTTTTATTAACAAAAATCTAAAAACTCCTAAGATGACACGCAACATTAGGAGTTTTCGAATCGTGATTGGCTTTAATACTGGATGGACTGAAAATTCGGATCGTCTGCGAGCTGCTGTAAATAGTGCCGTTCTTTTTGATAAAAATATTTATTTAAACGGTTCACCCATTCCCCACGGCGGAAGGTCAATATTTTTTTATGCACACCATCATATTCCAGTAATACCACATTACTGTCATCTTCGCCTGTCGCCAAACGGGTCAATTTATAATCATGCGGCGCATATTGATGCGATGGCTGCAAGGATCTCAAAATTTCGACTTTATATTCACCATCTAGCCAGTAATGTTTATCCATTAAAGCTTTTTCATTGACCCAGAAACCGGTTTCCGCACCATCATGGGTATCAATCAGAAAAAAATGATCCAGCTCCCTTAACAACTCTGATGCAGTGATATCCAAATAATCATTCATACCCACCTCTACTCACTCAAATTCTTATCGTTGCTTATGCTATTTTTTTATCATGGTTCAATTACAAGTGGTCTTGCCCCCGCCACCCGTAATCACCCAAAGCACAAATGATCATGACCTGTAGTGAATAATGGGGTTTTACAACAGTATCATCAAAAATTGCGCTTTTCACTCAAACATATACAGGAGCGTATAGAGAATCAATATTTTTCTCTTGGGTTGCTCTATAATTCAGATAAAAGAAATTTATTTAAAAATCATAATGTTATTTAAAGATTATATTTATAATAATATGTATTTGATTTTAAAGTGATTTAGCTAAAAACCAGACTAAATCACCTTCATTGCTACGCTACAAAAATGTTATTCGTCGCGGGTTTTTACATCAAAAAGCTCAATCTCAAAGGTCAGATTGGCATTGGCCGGAATAATCTTTCCAATCTTACGCGCGCCATAAGCCAAGTGTGCTGGCACAATCAGTTTACGCTTGCCACCCACGCGCATACCGATAATGCCCTGATCCCAACCCTTGATCACACGGCCTGTGCCAATCACGGTTTCAAAATAGTTGCCGCGATCCAGTGAAGAATCAAACTGGGTGCCATCTTCTAGCCATCCGGTATAGTGCGTGGTAATTAAGGCACCTTTCACCGCTTCTTTACCTTCACCGACTTTTAAATCAATAATTTCTAATTCTGCGCTCATTTCTATCTCTCCAAATAACTCAAATCAAGATTATTGCAATTGTTGCCATTGAATGTCGACCTGACCTTTGTCGCTGAGCAAGGTCCATTCGCCATCCATGATATTCAGCTGTAATTGCATGGTCCGTTCGCATAAGCCTTCAAGCGCCTGTGTGGTTTGAGGCGCCAATTGCCACACTTGTACATTGTTTAAGGTTTTAATCTTGCTATTCTTCTGCCACCAGTCGTCTGCTTGCGAGCCATATGTCACGACAGCCACCTGCTTACAACGGGCACTGGCCTTTTTGACTTTATCTTCCGATGGGCAACCCACTTCAATCCACTTTTCTAACAGCCCTGTAAGGTCTTTTTGCCATAAAGCAGGCTCATCTGTTTCAAACAGGTCTTTGGTAAATTCCAGACGCTCATCGGCAAAACGCGCATAAGCAAGGATACGAACCATTAAACGCTCAATGGTTTCGGATGGATGCAATGCCAGTGTCAGTTGATAATCTGCATAGATATGCTCATCCATATTGGCAATATTCAGGTCTGCCTTATATATTGTTGCTTTTAACGCCATAAACGATACTCTTAAAATACGGTACTCTCAAATTTGGCGCTAAGCATACTCTATTTTGCGGGCAAGAATGCGCTGAATTATTCAGATGCTCGATGAATCTTCAGGATTGCGACAAGCCAGTAACTGGGTCTCAAATGCCAGCCAATCCTGCTCAGACTGCGTAATCACCTCAATCCGGTTATCAATGCCTTCTTCGGCAGATTTATAGTTAAATTGCTGAGGATTGAAATTAAAACTTTTCCAGCCCTGATCGGTATGAAAAATTCCCTTGATCCGTACCCAGTCTTGCTGTGTACACAACAGATCCAGCAGCTCATAAAAATTGAACTGCCAACGTTTGGGAAGTTTCCAGCCTGCGACTGTATACCCTTGAGCCGTCTCAATATAGTGATAAGGCAGCTGTTTAATTTCAGCGACTGGTGCATGCGTCGGTTGTGCTTGTTGTAGCTTTAATAAAGGCTGGATTTTACGTTGTATTGCCTGCTGCTGAATATCCAATCGTTGAATATCCACTTGCCCATTTTCAGCTTCAATCCAATACTGCACATAGGTTTCATAGTCTTGTTTTAAAGCTACATATGCCTGACGATCCTCTGCAGTCATACAGTCGATATGGGATAGCACCACAATTTGTGCCGCTTTGAGTTGATCCGTATATAAGTTTTGCTTGACCCACTGCTGATCATGTAAACGGCTACCATCTACCACGATCACTAAAGCCCGCATCGCCAAACTGCTGTGCCAGTGTGGCTCAGTCAGTTGTTCCAGAAGCTGCGCAGGATGGCCCAAACCGGTCGGCTCGATAAATAAACGGTCAGGTTTACTTTCAGTTAATAGTCGTGCAAGCGCAATTTGCATCGGCAATTGGCTACTGCAACATAGACAGCCGCCCAATAGCTCTTTGACTGCATAACCTTGTTGTTGGTTAATCAATTGTTGATCGACACCAATTTGGCCAAACTCGTTCATCAAGATTGCCCAAGTCTCATTCTCAGGCTTTTGCGTCAATAAGTGCTGTAATAACGTAGTCTTACCCGCTCCTAGAAAACCGGAAATAATATGGGTGGGGACCGTTTTGGGCGCAAGAAATTTCACGAGGCACTCGCATTAAAAATTTATTTCATTCTAAAGAGAAAAATTGATTAAATAAATTAAAGAATATTGATTGATATACTATGTCTTTAAACCCATTAATTGAAAATAAGGTGATATTCATCACAATCAATATCTGAAAATTATATTTAATCTAAAAAAACAAATGGTTTATTCAATTAACCAATATTTGTTAAACTTAAATCAATGTTTAAAATACGTAAAAAATCCGCTTGTTTTTTGATCACAAAAACATATTTCCATACATTTTCATCGTTAATTTCTTCATGCTATTTTACACAGCGACTACATAAAGCGACGCAATATTTCATATTGTTAAGAAGGACGTAATAGATTGTTAAGGATGTTGCTGCAAAAACGTTTGGCCCATAGCATGGACCTCATGCCGAAATGAGAGATTCGGATTGACTGAATCCTCCATTGATGGCTGTTATTTTAAATGAAATAAGGATGCCAAACATGAAACTTATCAAAACTCTTCTTGCAACAACTCTTACTCTTGCAGCAGCGTCTTCATTTGCAGCAACAGCTGAAGAACAAGCTCAGACTCAGGACAGAGTAGTTGTTTCTACTCAAGAGCAACCTGGTACTCAAGCTGCGACTGACGCAACTGCTGAAGCACCTGCATCTACACCTGCACCAACAAACTAAGCAGATCTGAAGGTCTCCTCCAGACCTTTAGACCAACATTCGTAATGATCTAACGCTTATTTCATTACCAATGTAAAAAAAGATCGGACCATGCTGCGGTCCGATTTTTATTTTTTGAGCATCTTAAAATTTAGATGCTTAGCATTGCGTCGATTTTTTAAACATACTGCATGAAGGTTGATGAACTTCTTGCAAACGTGTAGCTTTACGCTGCTCTGCTGCCTCAAAACGACAACGTTTCCATTCCGTATCCAGATTTAAGGCTGGTACCTGTTTGGGCTTACGCTGCTCATCCACTGCAACCATGGTGAAATAGCAGGTATTGGTATGGCGTATGGTTCTATTCTGGATATGTTGCGCTTCGACACGGATACCGATTTCCATTGAGGTGCGCCCAACATGATTGACGCTGGCCAGAAATGTCACCAGTTCGCCCACATAAATCGGTTCTTTAAAATTCACCCGGTCAACCGATAAAGTCACCACATAACTTCCTGAGTACCGACTTGCACATGCATATGCAACCTGATCGAGCAGCTTGAGAATCGTCCCCCCATGAACGTTGCCTGAAAAATTTGCCATGTCTGGGGTCATCAAAACGGTCATAGTCAGCTCTGACTGGTCATCAGGTGCCTGGTTCGCTTGATCTAATTGATACATGAGAACAGCTCATTAAGAATGTAACCTGATTATTATCGTTGATTCATGCGCATAAAAATATGCGCAAAACGCTAAAACATCATCAATTATTTTTATGATCTTTCTATTATTTAATTGGAAATAGTGACATTAAAGCTGTTTTTACACGGGATAAAAGAATCTATTCCCGATAAAAACAGCTCCAGTTCAAAGATTATTGAATGGTTTTAGCTTAAATTGGCCGAGCGTATCAGACCCACCACTCCATTGACGATCATATCAATTGCAATGGTACCAATCAGCAAGGCAGACAACCGGCCAACAATATCAAAATACCGGTCAATATATTTGGCATGTTTATAACGAAGGTGATCATGCCCAAACTTCATCAGAATGAGAATACTACAGGTCAGGATCAAGGTAAGCGCGATCACTGCAATTGCACCGCTAAACGGTACGCTCACCCCGGTCACGACCGCTGCACTGATGGTACCCGGACCGATCATAAAAGGCATCGCAATAGTACCCGCCAGATGCTCAGGTGCTCCCCGCATCTCACCAATGGTTTCCGCACCCTGAAACACATAACGGTAACCAATCACCAGAAAGATGAAGCCACCAAAAATCTGGAATGATTCAAAGCGGACATTCAAATAACGGCTAAAAATGTTCTCACCACCCCATGCAAACAGGATAAACACCCCAAAAGCAATCAAACTGCCTTGAATCAATGCTTTACTAAATACCTTGGCTTCGGTATTACGGATCATCCCCACCATATAGACGCTCATCAGGAAGGGGTTTAAGAGAGAGAAAAACAATGCAAATGCATGAATATAAGGAGAAAACATAGCACTCTCGTGATCAGCGGAAAAGATTAAAAATGAACAACATAAGAAAAAATCAAATTATCAACTCATGCACCGGTTAAAAGCTGCTTGCAACGGGGTGTGACATTGTTGAGTGAATCATCTTTATTCAGATCCAGCGTCGCACCAATACCCAACAAACTCACATGAATTTTTGCATTACTAGGGTTCAATGCTTTCACATTAAATTTTATACCTTGATCACTGTACAGCACATTGTCGACCAATTTTACCTTGTAAGACATCGCTTCCTTACGATCATCCATACACAACATACCGCTTCCCTGACGATTTAGTTTTAAAACGGCCATCGATGCCCCTGCCTCGCCAGACCAGCTCCCTGAAAATGGAATCTGGGTCGGACTTAACTGACTGAATTGAGCAGGTGTCATGGTTGTTATCGAAGTACAGCCCACCAGAACAAAAGCAAGACTTCCGGCCAATAAAATATTCTTCGCAACCATAGCTAACCCAATAAAAATCAAATAATTCCGTACATTTTCCCACATTTAAGCTTTTTTTAATTTGTACTGCATGTATATAGCTAGTATCGGAAATGTTAAAAAATTTAGCACACCTCACCTTGCGAATGAGATTGTTCAATCAATATTCACAGTTAATACATCTTTATTTTTAATATCAGGATTTAAATGATTAGACCCATAAATCCTTATTTATTCCTCTAAATAAAATAGTTTGTAAAAATTATTTTAAATATAGAATTATGACTTGATTTTCATTGCAATGATCTGTAGATTTTCTTTTTGAGCGAGTAATTCAAATGACTTTCCAAACGATCTTTGAAACTTTTCAAGCGCTTCCGAATGGAACAGATACCTACAAACAAATCAAATCTCAATGTGAACAGGCCATTATTCAGGCCGAACATCCTCTAGAACATTGTGCTTTATTACTCATCTATGGTTTTACAAAAAACTATGTCTTGCTCTATGAAGATCAACCGGTCAGCCCTGATTTTTCAAGTAAAGTGAAAGCCCAACTCACGCATTATATGCAGGAAATCAGTAATGCTTTGGCCACTGAAGATGCAGCGTCTATCCTGGCTGCCTTAAATGATGTGTCTAAACAATATATAGATAGCTCTAGAATTTTCTAATCCTTGCAAGCTATTTAAATAGCCACTAGACTTCATATATCTCGAAATACCGCTTCTAAATATCGGTCGATTATATTTAGAAGCTATTCCATATAAATATGACCTGAGAATTAAATATATTACTCATGTCAGAATTTATATAAATATGCGTTTTTTATTTTAAATAAACTTCTTGATTTATTTATATCAGGATTGCCTTTGCCTGACTGACAATATGCTGGGTTAAAAGCTGTAAGGGTTTGGATTGTTGATTCCAGTGATGCCAGTACAAGGGTACTTCCATTTTTGCTTCGGGCAACAGCTCAACCAAAGCATCTTCATTCTTCTCAGTCACCAATTGCAACTCCGGCACCATGCCATACCCCAGTCCCAGCTTGATGGCGGTGACAAAAGATTCGGAAGACGGAATTAAATGACAGGGATAGCTGCCTTTCATCAGACCAAAATGCTTTTCAAGTATATCGAAGTGTAGTCGGTCCTTATGATTAAAAATAATCGCAGGCGTATGACGCAGATTTTCCCGGTCGATACCATGAGCAAACCACTTTTTTCTGAATGACGCAGTGGCCACCATTCGGTAACGCATCACCCCCAGATATTCTGCATGACAGCCCCGCATCGGCTGGTCTTCAATTGAAATACAGGCACTGACGGTGCCCTTTTCCAGTAAGGAATAGGTATGTGACTGGTCATCTGTTCTTAGCTCAATCACGATTTTCTGTTTGAGCAATACCTCTTGCAACGCTGGCAGAAGCCAGGTTGCCAAAGAATCTTCATTGGAACCGATCACCGTCTTGAAAAAGTTGGCATCTCCTCCTCCCGTCAAACCATGTAACAGGTTTTGCTCCAGTCGTTTTATATGTTGCAAATACTCGAACAGCTGCTGACCTGCCTGAGTCAGTACACAAGGACGACCACGGATCAATAACAATTTGCCCAGCTCTTTTTCTAACGCCTGTACCCTCAGCGTTACCGCTGAAGAAGTAATACAAAGCTTTGCTCCAGCCTGTTCAAAGCTTCCATCTTCTGCAACAGCAAAGAAGGCTTCACATTGTTTATTGTCTAGCATCACAAACCTTAAAAAAATTTAGGTAATCCAAAACAATCTTAATTTTACTGAATTTTTAAATTTTAAAAAGGCAATGGTAAATATAAACGTTCAATCTGAAAAATTTCCCATGCTTTGAAGCAATGGATCTAATGGCTTTAAGATACCATTCTGATTTAGCTTGCCCTCCCTGATTTTTGCAGGGCCATTGTTAAGTTCCTGATCCCTGACCGTCACCCCGTACTTTGTCTGGATTGATGCAGATCAAAGCAATCGTTTTCTCAAATAAATAATACTGAGTAACGCAAATGCCAAGCCGATAAAAGACGGTGCATAACCAAAGGGAGTCGCTAATAACCCAACCATCACTGCACCTGCGACTGCCCCTCCATAATTAAAAATATTCACGCGAGCAATAATTTCATCTCTTCGGGTTTCATCCAAACGGCCTACAGCAGAATATGTAAGCGGAACCAAGGCACCCACCGCTACACCAGCCAGTGCGAAACCTAAAATAACGGTAACGAGTGAATGGCTTATCCCGGATAACACACAGCCAAATGCCCCAATCAGAAGCGTGACCAAAGCAACCCATGTCGCAGTTTTAAATTGCAGCAAGTAATCCAGTCCTAAGCGTGTTAGTAAAATGCCAATCTGATAAGCGGCATAACCTAAAGGAGCAACAGTGGCCGAGCTGGCTAAAACATCTTTGAGATAGATTGAACTCCATGTACTGATGGCAGAATCGACCGTAAATATAATCAGAATAATCATCCCAAAAATGAGAAGTTGCCGATATGGAATCACTGCTTTCGGTGGTGAAGATAATCCTGAAGATTGTTTTTGCTGAAATAACCAGTGTCTCGAGAGTTGCGAAGTAATCAATGCAATCACTGCTGCAATACATAATGCTGTCGTTGCGCCAAGTGAAGTTGATACAGTGGCTGACATGATTAATGCACCCAAAAATGCCGCCGCTGTATAACAAGCAAAGAAACCACCAAATACACTCTTACCAAGCCGTTGTTCCATCATAACAGCCTGCATATTCAGTGCTGCATCTAAACAGCCTAGTCCAAGACCATAAAGCAAAAAGCTGGCAATCATCAGCATCACATTTGGACTACATGCAGCAATTGCGACCCCAACAGCTTCAAGCAGAAAACCCGTTACAACAGCAAATCGCGATCCGAACTTGACTGCGGTACGGTCAGCGAGAACCGAACCGAGCGCCGCTGCTATGCATACCCCCAGAATAATCAACGACAACTGATCATCAGACAGCCTGAAGCGGCCTTTTATGCTGGGAAGTGCGGTCATTACGGTTGCGTAGCCAAGACCTTGTGTTGCAAAACCCAGCGCAATCACTTTCCGTGTTTTGCTGGAAATTCCATCGTTTACACTTTGGATAGGAAGATTGAGATCCATGCCCGACTCACTGACTTATTTTTAAAATATTTGTTTAGAGATGTACTCGAACACGTCCTGTGTCGATTGTTTTTAATTTTTATTTAAAACAACGCGCAAGATAAGGGCAATAATTGGAAAACAAAGGGGGGAAATTCGGACAACAAGATTTGAAATCGACTGGGTTGCATCAACCTACCTTAAAAAAATTTAGGCAACCCAAAACAATCTTAATTTTACTGACTTTTAAAATTTAAAAAAGATAATAGCAAACATAAATTTTCATTGTGGAACATCTCCCTTCTTTCAGCGTCTAAGTCATTGCGATGTCTGATCTTAATCAGCATCCAAAGCCCAGATCAGGAAAGAACACACCTATTCCACCCTAATTCTTGAGGAGCTCAATCTATGACCGCATTTTTCTATGGGCTTGGTATCGGCTTTTCTCTCATTTTAGCCATTGGCGCACAAAATGCCTTTGTATTGAAACAAGGCTTAAAACAGCAGCATGTCTTTTGGGTCTGTTTAATCTGCGCACTTTCCGATTCTATTCTGATCTACCTGGGGGTGACCGGTTTCTCGAAAATTGTGGTGGATTTTCCCCTGATTGTCACGCTTGCGAAATACTTTGGTGCAGCCTTTCTGTTTCTGTATGGCCTGCGAAATTTTTATTCCGCTATCCAGAATAATAGTGGGCTGAATCCAAGTGAAATTGAAAAGGATTCACTGCTTAAAATTATCGGCATGTGTCTGGCCTTTACCTGGCTCAATCCGCATGTCTATCTGGATACCGTGATTCTGGTCGGCTCTATTTCTGTACAATTTGCAGATCAGATCTATCTCTTTGCGGCAGGCACCATTCTGGCGTCGTGGATCTTCTTCTTTGCGCTGGGCTATGGGGCAAGAGCGTTATTACCTTTATTTAAAAAGGCCAGCTCATGGAGAGTATTAGATGTTCTGGTCGGCCTCATGATGTGGGCAATTGCCACCAAATTATTGATCTAAATCATCAGGCAATAAAAAAGCCCTTGTGTTCACAAGGGCTTTTTCGTATTTGGCGGAAGCGGTGAGATTCGAACTCACGGAGGACTCACACCCTCGTCGGTTTTCAAGACCGGTGCATTAAACCGCTCTGCCACGCTTCCAATGGCGGCTATCATATAAATAAAAGTTCAACTTGGCAAATCTTTTATTTAAAAACCTGCATCAAATGCTCAAAATAAAATCAACAAGCGGTATTTTTACGAATTTTCAGGCTTTTCATAGCGAATTGAGTTGATATACCACACTTTTTTCCCCAAAGGTGTGTGCACTTCCACCTCATCATCGACCTGTTTACTGAGCAATGCACGCGCCATCGGTGACTCGATCGAAATATGCTGAGGATGATGATCATAGATTTCATCCACCCCGACAATTCTTAATTTTTTTTGTTCGCCGGCATCATTTTCAATTTCCACCCAAGCCCCAAAGTAGACCTTGCCTTCCTGCTCAGGTACATAATCTACAATTTTTAATTCTTCCAGACGTTTGCCTAAATAACGGACACGGCGGTCTATTTTCCGGAGTAGCTGTTTATTGTACTGGTAATCGGCATTCTCCGAGCGATCACCTAAGCTTGCAGCCCAATTCACTTTTTTAGTAATTTCCGGACGTTCGTCATGCCAAAGCTTCTTGAGTTCGGCAACCAGTAAATCATGTCCGGTACGGGTGATTAAATTCGATTTCATAGGCTTAAAATACGTTACTACAACATTCTATTTACAAGTTTTTGCATTGTATGCCTTATTTCGCCACGACTAAAGTGTATAAATTTCATTCTTTTTCTAAATCATGTGTTTGTGATGCAATTCTCATTTTTTCTTACGTTAAAATTTGACAATCTGCTTTTTGGCGCTTAATATGCGCGCCTAAGTTTGATTTTGTCTATTTTTTATACGCATTATTAATGTTGTGAAACATTTGCGTCATTTTTTCCCTTTAATCGATGTCATTTTGAATGACGTTCATGACTTGCCCACCCCTTATTGAATTTATCAACTTTTAAAAGTTAAGGCAGTGTATTGCTGAACTTTTAGGGCATAAATTATCTGTAGCGGAGACAACATGCACAGTAATTCAAGTTCTGGGTCTAGGCCTAGCCTTAACTCTTTATCTTCCACACTCCCGTTCCAAGCATTAGCTTTAAGTATTGCGGTTTTACCTTTTAACAGCTTGAATGCAGAAAAATCGCATCAATACAACTCTGTTGTAACCACCAATGTTCTTACTGTCGTTGCAGTTGAAAGTCCAACCACAGTATTTAATGATGGTCAATTTTTACATGGTTTTGGTTATGACCTCGCGCGTAATTATGCGCAAAGTCTTAATGTAAAACTTGATTTTAAAACGGTTCCTGACAATGCCACGGCATTGAAATGGGTGGCTCAGGGCAAAGCCAATCTTGCCATGACCACAGCCAACCTCGCTGCAATTGAGAACAAACAACTGGTTTCTTTTTCAGCCAGTTGTGGCGATCAGGCCAGCCTCAGTAAAAATGGTTTAAACCCTCAGTTAAACTGGGTATTTAAACAGGCAGATGATCCGCTTACCTTAACCGCAAGTGGTTATGTCTGCCAGAGCAAACAGATGGGAACTACCCAACAGCTCGCTTCATTTTATAACCGGAATGTGGTGAAGCCAGAGTCCTGGTCAACCATTCAGAAAGATCTGAAACAACGCTTGCCGATTTATAAGGCCAGCTTTAAACAGAGCGCTTCTAAATACAATTTAGATTGGCACTTGCTGGCTGCAATTGGCTATCAGGAGTCTTATCTTAAACCGACCTCAGTTTCTCCCACTGGTGTGCGTGGTTTAATGATGCTGACCAATAGCACAGCTCAAGCCATGGGTGTCAGTAATCGTTCTGATCCGGTCCAGAGTATTCAGGGCGGTGCCAAATATTTTGATCTGATGCTGGACCAGTTCTCGAATGTACCTTATCCGGACCGCAACTGGTATGCATTGGTGGCTTATAACATGGGCCCCGGCGCTGTCAGCCAGATCCAGAAGCGTATCCGTGCCCAAGGTAAGGACCCAAATCAATGGGTTAACCTCTACGATCACTTGCAACGCAATCAGGCACGTAATGGTCGTTATAAGCAAGCGCTACAATATGTCACGCGGATTCGTACCTACTTGGAACACATCAAAACCAATAGCCGTATCGATGTCTAAGTGTCAGGCAATAAAAAAGCTTACCTTAAGGTAAGCTTTTTTATGGAGAAAGAATTTAAGCCGTTTGCTCAAGCACTTTCTTGAATAAATCTTTTTGCTCTTGGCTTGGCTTGGCTGTTTGTAAAGCCATAAGCTGAGACATATCACCTTGCACCTTGATTTTACCTGTCATGAATGCTTGCATTGCAGCAGCCATGTCAAACTCAAGGAATACTTTACGTAAAGTTTCAGCATCCATGTTTAAGGTTGTTTTCGCATTTGAAGATAAACCTTTCTGGATTTTACCTGCATCCAAAGAGAGCTCTGTATTACCAGCTGCATCTGTTACAACCAAGTTAATCGCTAAATTCGCAAGCGCAGGTGGCAAGTTTAAATCACCAGCTTCAGCAGTAAGTTTTTCAACAGTTGCAAACCAATCATCAGTTAAAAATGCAGCCATGATTATTCCTCAAATGTATTTGTTCAATTTCTTGTGCCATCTATCCAGACGACATCTCATGAAGCAATTTGCTTGTGCCCTGTTATAGCATGTAATTTTTATTTTGGGCTATGATTTTTTGTACGCAGGATTCAATTTTTAAATTTTTTATAAAAAAAAGGTACTTAACCAGTACCTTTTCAAAAAAATTTATACTTTACTCTGCCGCAAAACTCAGGTTGACTACATCCAGACGGTTTTTCATCTCTTCCGGATCTTTCATGTCAAACTCGCGTTGACCATCAAGTGCTTCAAAGTCGAATAACTCACGGTCTGCCAGTTGCGAAGGAGAAACGTTTTGTAATGCACCAAAAATACTGTGCAAACGTTTCGGGTGCTGTTTGTCCCATTCACGTAACATGTCATTGATAATGGCACGCTGCAAGTTTTCCTGTGAACCACACAAATTACATGGAATGATCGGGAACTGGCGTAATTCCGCGTACTTGATGATGTCTTTCTCTTCGACATAAGCCAAAGGACGGATCAGGATATTCTTTTTATCCGAAGACAAAAGTTTTGGTGGCATGGCTTTCAAACTTCCACCATGGAACAAATTCAAAAAGAAGGTCGCCATGATGTCATCACGGTGGTGACCCAACGCGACCTTAGTGGCGCCGATCTCCTGCGCAAAGCCATACAGTGAACCACGGCGTAAACGTGAGCATACCGCACAGTAGGTCTTGCCCTCAGGCGTTAAACGCTTGGTAATGGTATAGGTATCTTTTTCCAGAATGTAATATGGAATATTGTTCTCTTCCATATAACGTGGCAAGACATCTTCAGGGAAGCCCGGTTGTTTCTGATCCAGATTGACAGCAACCACATCAAAGTTGATTGGCGCAATACGCTTGAATTGCAACAGGATATCGAGCATGGTATAGCTATCTTTACCACCCGACACACAGACCATGACCTTGTCGCCCTCTTCGATCATGTTGTAATCACGAATTGCATGCCCCACCTGACGACGAAGTTTTTTCAACAGGCGATAATACGCCGAACTTGTCGGAAGCTCTGGCTTGAAATTAAATCCTTGGTTGGACTCCACTGGCGCGTACATAGACGTGATTTACTCATAAACAAAAATACCGCGCGATTTTATCTCATTCCGAAAAAATGCGCATCTAAAGAATTTTTCAATTTCTTTCAATCGTCATATTTCAGTTTCATACTGGTAAAATTCTGATCACAAAATGTCAAACTGGCCCAGATTGCTTATATTTCAAACTTTTCCACAGTTGTCCACAAAAGCTGTGGATAAATTTGTGGATTTCTTAGCTATTGACAAACTGCCTTTATCTTAAAATAAGGCTTCCCATTAAATTGATCATTTTTTAACCAATCATTTTATTAATTTAAAATCAATAACTTACATAAGTCAAGACTTAGTTTTTAAAATAAATATTTTAATTTTTTTTGCCGAACATTCGCACAAATTGACTTGATTTTTGTCTAACAGTAAAAAATAAAAAAATTGTAGCAAAAGATCTTTTTTTGCTTTTTTTTGTTAAACTGCCACATGCAACTTATGCTCATCCTTTCGCGAATATTATAACGATGAACAAAACAACTTATTTTTTTGCTGCTTGCTTGGGAACAATCGGTTTTTTTAATGCGACAGCATCAAGTTATGCTGGGCAGACCATTTATCAATTTAAAGATGATAATGGGACAACACTACTCACCAATAAGAAAAAGGCAGAGTACAGTCATCTAAAAGTGGTCAAAGCCACTTATTATCCTGACAGTAATATTCATAACTATAGTAACTGGGGCGCTAGTGAAGCCTCTGTACTGCCGAGCTATAGCCGGAATAAAAATGCATTTGACCAGCTGATCCGTCAAGCCGCTCAACAGCACGGAATTTCAGAGGGCTTGATTAAAGCTGTCATGCATACCGAATCAGGCTTTAATATCAAGGCCCGTTCACCAGTCGGTGCACAAGGTTTAATGCAACTGATGCCGGCCACTGCACGCCGTTTTAATGTCAGTAATGCCTATGATCCGCAACAAAACATTTTTGGCGGTGCAAAGTACCTAAGCTGGTTACTGAAACGCTTTAATGGTAATACCCAATTGGCGATTGCGGCCTATAATGCAGGTGAAGGCAATGTCGATAAGTACGGCGGCATTCCGCCATTTCGTGAAACCCAGGATTATGTCCGTCGTGTTACCAGCCGTTACCAAAATCTTTATGCTTCAGGCTTAGGCACGTTTACAGAATCAAACAGCAGCAATACTCAGGTACTGGCGCAATCTGCGAATTATTCCTCATCATCCAATAATATTGCTGAAGCCACTCCCGCCCCTAGATCCTACAATCGCCAGATCATTACCCTTGCAGATGGGACCTTTACCGATGCGCCATCGGGAACCTATACCACTGCCAATGCCACCGCAACAGCCCGAATCCGTCTAAGCAACTGACAATTCAGGCTGTGTATTCTCATGGCATGATTTTTCCCGCTATTTTTTAGACAAAATCGCATTTAAGTCCCTGTTTCATAGTCAATTGATATTTTTATTGGCTAAATGTATCTGCGCCGATTTTTTTCTTGAATTTTTAGGGTTCGCCCTGCATATTAGCGTTATGATTTATAATTTATAAATCAGATCACTTTTTCTTTATAAGAGGGTTTTCTCAATGATGCGGATTGGTTTGTTCTTGCTAACCAACCTCGCGGTACTGGTTGTAGCTGGCATTATCTTGTCACTCTTCGGTGTCGGTAGTTACCATGGCGCGGGTGGCTTGAATCTAGGCAACCTACTGGTCGTCTGTTTTGTCTTTGGTATGGTGGGTTCGATTATTTCCCTGTTCATGTCAAAGTGGATGGCTAAAAAAACCACTGGGACAGAATTAATTGACCCAAATGCACCCCGTAGTCAAGCAGAAGCTTGGTTATTACAAGAAGTGGCGCAATTATCCCAACGTGCAGGTATTAACATGCCTGAAGTGGGTATTTTCCCTTCTTACCAATCCAATGCATTTGCGACAGGTTGGAATAAAAATGATGCTTTAGTAGCTGTTTCAACAGGCCTACTCGAGCGTATGAACAAAGATGAACTTCGTGCTGTACTGGCGCACGAAATCGGTCACGTTGCCAATGGCGACATGGTCACTCTTGCGCTGATCCAAGGTGTGGTCAACGCCTTCGTGATGTTCTTTGCACGTATAGCAGGTGACTTCATCGACCGTAATGTATTTGGTCGTGAAGATGGTGAAGCACCGGGTCTTGCTTATTTTGCCATTACCATCGTACTCGACATCGTCTTCGGTATTTTGGCCTCTGCCATCGTGATGTGGTTCTCTCGTCAACGTGAATATCGCGCAGACGAAGCTGGCGCACGTTTAGCAGGTAAACAGGCCATGATTTCTGCCCTGCTTCGTTTACAGGCAGAGTCAGAAATGCCTGATCAAATGCCGAAAGAAATGAAAGCATTTGCAATTGCGGAAGGTAAGGAACAAGGCTTTAGCTTAGCGGCTTTATTCCAGACCCACCCAACCATTGAACAACGTGTTGCGGCATTGCAGCAGTTAAACGTTCAATAATCAGTATCAGATTCATGATAAAGCCTCCATCATGGAGGCTTTATTTTTGCCTAAAGACTAGCGTGTCTGGAAAGATTGATAAAATTGCCACAAATAACTGAAACCTACCCACACTGCCAGCACCAGTAACATCAGCACTGCGATGCCCAATAGATCGGGAATGCGTAACCAGATCCAGCTCACCACCGGATTACGCCAGAAAGCAGAAGTTTTCTGTTTTTGCTCAAGTGACTCATGCAGGAATGGATGCACCACATGAATATCGCTGCGGACCTGATACTCTTCCCGAATATGCTCATGCACGATCTCCAGCGTCTTGCGGCTAGGGCGGATGAATACATCAAATACAGTGCCGACAATCGGTACGAAGCCAACCAGCATATCCATAATTGCCAGTTTCACCACATCTTTGAGCTTATGTTGCGGTACACCAACATCTCTGGCTTTTTTAAAGGCATATAAGGTCAGGATAAAACCGGCAATATCTCCAGCAAATGGAATCGTGCTTAATGCAGCATCCGCGCCCACACCCTGCTTGGTAAAGGGTATGCGGACCAGATTGTCCATGGTATTGGCAAATTTGGCCAAATCACGCTCGACCGCAATCGCTTGCTGCTGAGTTAGTTTTTTTTGTTCTGGGTAATCAGTCATTCGCTCAACCTAAAAACGATGTTTATGCTTGAGAATAAAGTAGTTTTTAGGTTTTGTCGGTACAATTATGATTACAGCCTAGAATAAAATCATGGAGGCGATAAATAAATAAACGATCACCCCGGTGGCATCACAAATCGAAGTGACCAGCGGTGCTGAAGCACTGGCTGGATCAAGCCCGGCCTTATTTAAAATAAACGGCAAACTCATCCCGATCAGACAGCCCATCAATACAATCCCCATCATACTTAAGGCCAGGACTAGTGCCACCATTTCGTCACCACGGAAATAGCCCAGTAGCGAAACAGCCACCGCCATGGTGCCACCCAGGCACAGGGCCACCAGACTTTCCCGCCCCAGTAGCGAGAACCAGTCTTTAAACTGCACATCTCCTGTCGCCAAAGCACGGACCATCAGGGTGGAAGACTGTGAGCCGGCATTTCCGCCACTCCCCACCAGTAATGGCAAGAAGAAGACCAGCACCAGATTCTGCGCAATTACATCTTCATAATGTGCAATCCCGATGCCGGAAAGTAGGCTTCCAAATACCAAGAAAACCAGCCAGAACACGCGTTTCTGGTAGAGCTGTAAAATAGGTGCAGATTTAATGCTGAGTTTGGACGATGCATCCACTGCCCCGACTTTTAAGAAGTCTTCGGTGGCTTCTTCACTGGCCACATCCATCGCATCATCATAGGTTACAATCCCGACCATCATGTCGTAGTGATCAAGAATTGGGAGTGCCAACAGATCATAACGGGCAATGGTCTTGGCCACCTCATCCTGATCGGTATCGACATACGCAGTCAGCACATTGGTTTCCATCAACTCATTAATATTCTGTTCTTCATCTGCCAGAATTAACTGTTTCAGGGATAAAACCCCCAAAATTTTTCGTGCCTGATCCAGTACATAGGCAAAATAAATCGTTTCGGTATCGGGTGCTTCCAGACGCAACATTTTAATTGCATCCTTGACCGTAATATCAGGCTTGAGCGTGGCGTATTCAGAACTCATGATTGCCCCTGCCGTTCCTTCCAGATAAGCAGAAAGCTGGCGAATATCTTCTCTTTCAGCCTGCGCTAAGGCAGGCAGTAATGCATTCTGTTGTTCCTGATCCAGACACTTGAAGACATCAGCGCGCTTATCCGAAGACATCTCTCCAATAATCTCTGCCAGTATATGTCTAGGCATGGCTTTGGCCAGTTTGACCTGTTCATTGGGCGGAAGATAGGAGAAAACGTAGGCACGCTCAGGTAAGTGGCTAAGCAACAGTTGGCTTTGCTCTACAGAGAGCTGGGTCAAGACGTCGGCAAGATCCACCGCCCGAAAGGTCTGTACGGATGCGAGTGCAAGTTCAATATGGTTATTTTTAAGTGCGTCGCTTAGTAAATATAAAAAATTATTGTAGCTCATGTCAGCCTCTTCACTACAAATGCTCTGCAATGAAGAACTACAAGCAGCCTATTGGTTTACTGCTAAATAGAAAGCTTCATGCAGACTTTGATGAAAATAAAAATGTGTAATCTTGGATAAATTACAACTCTGCGTGTCCATTTAGGCAATCAAACCTCATTAGACCGTTTATACGGCACGGCAATACTACAAATTTTTTTGAATATTCTCAACTTACTCAACAAAAATGAACAGTTGCTGGCTTAGTCTAAGCCAGCAACTGTTCATTTTAGCGCTGTTGTAAAACAATATGGTTAAGCAGTTTCAATCTTCGGTTTTGGCTTGAATGCTGTTCTGACCAAAACATACATAAACGGAATGAAGATCAGTACCAGAATGGTCCCGAATACCACACCGCCAAACACACTATAACCAATGGCCTGTCGGCTTAACGCACCCGCACCACTCGAAAACATCAGCGGGATAACGCCGGCACCGAAGGCAATCGAGGTCATCAAAATTGGACGGAGTCGTAATCCTGCGGCATGTAAAGCCGCTTGCAGTGCGGTTTGGCCCTGTTGTTGCAGGCTGGCTGCAAATTCAACCATTAAAATGGCATTTTTACAGGACAAACCAATGGTGGTAAGCAAAGCAATCTGGAAATAAATATCGTTAGCGAAACCGAACAGGTAACTGAATAAAATCGTTCCGCCGACCCCTAATGGAATTGCAGCCATCACCACCGAAGGAATTGACCAGCTTTCATATAGGGCTGCAAGGCACAGAAAAATAAAGGCAATCGAAATGAGATACAGCCAGATCGCCTGATTGCTGGATTGCTGTTCCTGATAAGACAGTCCGCTCCAGGCCAGCCCGACATCTGGCATTTTATCGACCAGTCCCTGAATGGCCTGCATTCCTTGTCCACTACTGAATCCATTGGCTGCATCCGCTTCTAGACTAATGGCAGGATAGCCCATAAAACGCTCCAGCATTGGCGGTGCGCCTTGCCAATCAATCTGGCTAAATTGCGAAAACGGCACCATTTGCCCATTGGCATTTTTCACATACCAGTAATTGAGGTCTTCCGGCTTGGAGCGGTATGGCGCATCGCCTTGTAGATACACGCGCTTGATCCGGCCACGATCAATAAAGTCATTGATATAACTGCCACTCCACGCGGTCGATAAGGTGCGGTTAATATCACTGACGTTGAGTCCGTGAATCATCGCTGCTTTATGGTCAATCTTGATATTCAGTACCGCCTGATCATCATTGCCTTTTTTATCCACATTTTCGACCGAATCCAGCGCATTGCCCTGTTGCTGTAAATCCTGAAAAGAGCTTAATAGACTCTGTCTGCCCAAACCCTTGGTATCCTGTAGCCAGAAATCGATCTTATCTGAATTTCCAAGCCCACGAATTACCGAAGGCATCATCACCATAATACGGGCCTGATTATTCTGCGCAAAATACTGCATTGCTCGCGCACGAATTTGCTGGGCACTATTTTTCGTGCCCTGGCGCTCATCCCAATGTTTCAGTGAAACAAAGGCCTGCCCAAGATTTTGTCCGGTACCTGAAAAATTGCGTCCATGAATCACCATTACCCCATTTAAGTTGGCTTTTTCATGTTCAAGGAAATAGTCAGAAATCTGTTTGCCGACATTTTCCGTTTTGCTCATCGGCGTACCTTCCGGTAAACGGAATTGCACTGCTAAAGTTCCTTGGTCTTCCTGAGGTAAAAAGCTACTAGGCAATTCGCGATAGACCCAGGCAAAAATCCCAATCAGGAGAGCAATACCGATCAAGGACATGCTTTTCAGGCTGATGACTTTGTTAGACACCTTCAGATAACGTGTTTTAATATAGTCCAGTCCCTGATTAAATTTGACTGCCCAACGTGCTTGTTTGTGTTGCGGTTTAAGCAAAATGGCACATAAAGCCGGGGTTAGAATCAAGGCGACCAGTAAGGATAACCCCATCGCCACCACCAAGGTGATGGAGAACTGTCGATAAATAATCCCTGTCGCCCCACTAAAAAAGGACATCGGAATAAAAACGGCGGTCAGGACCAAAGTAATCCCGACCAAAGCCCCACTGATTTCCTGCATCGATTGAATCGAAGCTTGTTTGGCGCTGAGTTGCTGCTCGTGCATAAGACGCTCAACATTCTCAACCACCACAATCGCATCATCAACCAGCAACCCAATCGCCAGCACCATGGCAAATAAGGTCAGGGTATTAATACTCATGCCCAAAACGGCCAAGACCGCAAAAGTTCCTAGGATTACCACAGGTACCGTGATGGCGGGGATCAGGGTTGCTCGCCAGTTTTGCAGGAAGATAAACATCACCAGTACCACCAGTCCGATGGCTTCAATCAGGGTGGATACCACTTGTGACATTGATTCTTTTACAAATGGTGTGTCATCCCGTGGATACATCACAAAATAACCTGCTGGTAAGGTTTTTTCCAAACGAGCCACTTCTTTATATACCGCATCCGCCACTTGCATCACGTTCGCGCCAACAGTCAGCGACAAGGACAGCCCCGAAGCAGGATAACCATTGATCCGGTTAAACACCTGATAGTTTTCAGCGCCGACCTCAACCCGGGCGACATCTTTTAAATAGACAAAACTGCCATCATTGTTAGCTTTAATAATAATATTTTCAAACTGCTCAGGGGTACGTAATAATGATCCCGAGGTGACTTTGGCATTCAGGTATTGATCGCTTGCCGCAGGCAGTGCTCCGATCGCACCTGCTGCCACTTGTGTATTCTGGTTTTCAATCGCTGTTCGGACATCACCCACCTGAAGCTGATAACGTTCAAGTCGTTGCGGGTCCAGCCAGATGCGCATGGCATATTGCGAACCAAACACACTGACTTCGCCAATGCCTTCAATCCGGCTTAGATTGAGTTCAAAGTTATTGGTAATGTAATCGGAAATATCCAGATTGGTCGACCGGCCAGACTTATCCCCGACCCCAATCACCATAAAGGAATCACTTAAAGATTTGCGAACATTCACACCTTGGCGCTGAACATCATCGGGAAGGCGGTTAATTGCCCCATTGACTGCATTTTGGACCTGTACCTGTGCCTGATCAGGATCGGTGCCTTGTTCAAAGAATAAACTAATACGACTGTTGCCACTGGCATCACTACTCGAACTAAAATAGAGCAGGTGATCAATGCCTTTAATTTGCTGTTCCAAAACCTGGGTCACACTATCTTCAACCGCCTGAGCATCCGCACCGCTATAATTGGCCGATACCGTAATTCGGGGCGGTGCAATATCGGGATAACGTTCTACGGGCAAATTCAGAATGGCGAATAAACCAACTGCCATCACAATAATTGCCAGCACAGTGGCAAAGATCGGACGATGAATAAAAAACTTAGATAGCATGGCTGTTCATTCCATTAGTGAAACAGTCAGTTTTTCAAAAAGATAGGTAAATACAGGCACTTTTCAGAATATGATCATTACCGAGCTGACAGGCAAACGCCATCCCTATTAACATATCATTTCAAAAAGCGTAAATTGCGGAGAAATAATGAATTTCAGGTTATTTGCAATAAAAAATAATGCGCTAACTTTGCAATAATTCAACAGCTTAACTGTGCGAATCAATTTAATTTACTGTGCAATCAAAGACTTCTTAATTTTGAATTGACACATCCCCCACTAAAAACGATATTAGCACGCTTAGTTTATCTCCCCTCCCCATACTGTATTAGGCATATATGAAGGCCAGCTTAAAAAACTTAAATATTCTGCTGTTGATCTTATTGCCCGCCTTGATCACAGGCGGCTTACTGATTGCAGTCGGTAATTTATCTGATGGTTTAAGACTTGGCTGTTTATCATTGCCTGGCGTGCTATTTATTTATCTGGCCATTACCCGACAGAAAGTCTATTGGTACTTGCTTGCCATCATCTGGTGGTTTTTGGCCTGGTTAGATGCCTTACTCCGCTCAAGCACCTGGTTTTTATTCAATAGTGATAATGAGGCCTATTTCATTATTGAAGCGCTTGCCAATACCAACCGTCGGGAAAGTCTGGAATTTTTTCAGCTTCATCTTAGTACCATGCTTATGGTGGGAGCAGGTCTGTTGACCTTAGTCATCCTGTATAGCATTACCGTATTTAAACTGGTTAAACCGATTCATTTTAGCCGACTCTGGCACAGCCGAATTTATCGGGGCTGTATTATTTTTCTGATCTTGCTGGCAATCACCAGTTATCTGATGAAACCTTCTCGCAAGGTACATCCGATTGTATTCTGGACTGAGTATCAGACCAAAATCCAGGATTTTAAAGACCGCATCAAACAGCATAAAAATGTCCATCAGCAATGGGACAAAAGTGCCAAGCACAATCTGGTACTGACCGAACAGGCTAAAGGCAAACAGACCCATGTACTGGTCCTGTCAGAGAGTTTAACCAGTTTAAATCTGAGTATCTGTGGCTACCCGCGGAATACCACGCCTGAACTGGCAAAACGCGTGAATGAGATCAAGGTCTTTTGTAATGCATTCTCCCCCTCACCGTCTACAATCAATGCATTACGTGTACTGTTAACCGAAAGCCCTGCTTCAGAACATAATAAATATTCCCCAGAAAGTATTCTGGCCTATGCACGGGCAGCGGGATATAAAATTTACTGGCTCAGTAATCAGGACGATACTTACTTATCTTCTTTATTCGGTTCTTATGCCGATAAAGCAGTCTATAAAAACAAACGCTCTGGCCGTAGTAGCACCTCTCTGGATGAATCACTCATTCCTGATTATCAACAGGCGCTGGCCGATCCTGAACCGAAAAAACTGATTATTCTCCATCTGATTGGCGCCCATCCAAACTATGAAGAGCGCTATCCAGCGGCATTTAACCAGTTTTCCAGCAACAGTAACGATGCTGTCGAAACTGATCTCAAAAATCGGGACATTGATCCGTGGATTCGTTCACTGCGCAATGACTATGATAATGCGGTCTTGTACGAAGATTCATTACTGAGCCAGTTTCTGGATAATTTAAGAGCAGATGCGATACCTGATTTTAGATCTTTTACTGTGGTTTCCGATCATGGCAATGAAGTTGGACATGAAATTGATTATGCCGGTCATAGTCCAAATACCAAAGCAGGTTATCAAGTACCTGTAATCATGTGGTCAGATCGCTTACACAGCACAGGTGTAGATAAAGAAAAAACCTTAAATACTGCGGAACTGGACAACAATCTGATGCGCATCATGGGACTGAAAGACAAATCCTCCCCATCTCAAACTTACTGGTTAGATGACAATTATCATTTCACACCGGAAGCCAACTGGCCTTATTGGAAAAATAAATTTTAAAAATACATTATTTTTTTATCCAGTTTGAGAATGTCTTCAAACTGGAATTTTATTTAAGTACTGCTGCTATTTAAAAGTCTTGATATTTTCATAAAATCATCATCTCCCTGTCATGTGTTTGATAACTTCAACGCTCAAACTAGCGGCTTGAATAAAAAACACATGAGCTTATCTATGTTTAAAAAAGCAGTTCTTTGTCTGTGCCTGATCAGCCTTGCTGGTTGCAATGATGACAACAATGATCAAAACAATATCAAACAACCGAATAATCAGGGTCCTAAAATTCTGGTGGTGGGGCATCGAGGAGCGAGTGCACTTCGTCCAGAACACACGCTTGCATCGTATCAAAAGGCGATTGACGACGGTGCTGACTTTATTGAGCCAGATCTGGTTTCAACCAAAGATGGCGTTCTGGTTGCCCGTCATGAAAATGAAATTGGCGGTACCACCAATGTTTCAACCCTGCCGCAATTTGCTGATCGTAAAACAAACAAAGTGATTGATGGAACATCTTTTAATGGCGGTTGGTTTACCGAAGACTTTACATTAAACGAATTGCAACAACTGAAAGCACGTGAGCGTATTCCACAATATCGTCCTGAAAACCAGAAGTATAATGATCTCTATACCATTCCGACCTTGGAACAGATTATCGAATTGGCTGAAGCGCATTATAAGAAAACTGGCAAAATTATTGGTCTTTATATTGAAACCAAACATCCCACCTATTTTCAAAAACAGAATTTGGCAATGGAAGATACACTACTTAAAACACTGTCTAAATACCAATACACCCGCGATATTGCACCGATCTATTTACAGTCTTTTGAAGTGGGCAATTTGAAATACTTAAAGAACCAGCTTGATCTGCACAAAAGTGTCAAACATGCCCAACTGATCCAGCTTTACGATGAAAAAACAGTACGCCCTGCGGATTATGTCGCTCAAAATATTGCGACTACCTATGGCAATATGGCAACTGCACAGGGATTAAAAGACGTTGCAAAATATGCAAATGGTGTAGGACCATGGAAACCTTATATTATCGACCAAGAAACCATGCAAACCACTTCTTTTGTGACCGATGCCCATCAGGCGGGCCTAAAGGTGCATCCATATACCTTCCGGCCTGAAAATAACTTCCTGCCAGCCAGCTTAAAATGTAGCGCAGATAAAGCCAAAGAAGCGGAACGTTGTGCCGCAGGTTCAATCAAGGAAATGCAGCTGTATTTCAAAGCAGGTGTAGATGGTATCTTTACCGATGATCCAGCATTGGGGCGTCAGGCAATACAAAGTTATCAAGCCACGGCAAAATAAGTCTTGTTTCAAATTTAAGGGCAGTCTGAGCTGCCCTTATTTATGCATGGCTATGCTGTTTTTGCTTGACCTGTTGCCATTGCCACCAGCCATAAGCAGCCAGCCCAACAAAGGCGGCATACAGTCCTGCGGTCAGGAAAACTTCTTTGTAGATAAACATGCCCACATAGATAATATTGACAAAAATCCACAGAATCCACGTGGCAATATGCTTTCGACTGGTCCAGTAGGTGGCCAATAAGCTGAATGCCACCAATTGCGAATCCAGCATCGGTACCGCAGCATCAGTAAAATGTTTAAGCATCAAGCCCAACAGCAGACCAAAAAGAACCGCCATACCCATTTGCGCCAATACCCGAGATTTGGCAATCGGTTCAATCCGGATCTCATGGTCCTGACGTTTGCCTTTTAGCCAGTAATAGAATCCATACACATTCATCGCAATAAAGAAAAATTGCAGCAGTGTTTCACCATATAAGCGGATGCTAAAGAAAAAATAGGCGTATAAACTGCACGCCAGAAAATTAAACCACCAGCACCACATGTGGCGTCGAATGGTTAAGGTCACACCAATCAGACTGATCACGACCGCAAAAATTTCAAAGGCAGACAAGAGCAAACTTCTTTCAGAATTTGTTGGCAACATTATGGAAAAATCTGCAATTTTAGCAATGCCCAATTGTTGATTTACTTTGCCTATATTTTTATCTTGATTTGAGAAATGGCTATTTTTCAAACACTCTCTATGCTATAAAAGATCAGAATCAGTTTCGAATATTTTATATGTTGAACCCTCAAGCTTCCTGTTCACGTCCAAATGCGATTGCGCAAGACATTTCTGTCTATGCGGCATGGCGACGTGTCTACGCGTTACCGCGAGGAGACTTGATATATTTCAGATGATGACACTTTAAACATCAGTTGAATCCACAGGTCGCCTCATGAGCGACCTTTTTTATTGTCTTAATTTCACCATTGTTATTACAGGAATCATGTCATGACCCAATTGCCTGAAAAGAATGCTCTCTCCATACCACAGCTACAACCGGCTGTAGCCCCTGTTTCCCCTCGCCTTGCTACAGTCGGTCAATTCATCGCCGTGGTGCTGATCTGGTCATTTACACCTTTAGCTGCGGTCTGGACAGTGCATGAAATACACTGGGCTTGGGGATTATTCTTGCGATTCAGTATCGCCATTCCACTGGCCTTAATATGCCTACTTTATTTTCGCTTGAAACTGACCATCAACAAGACTGCCCTACTCAGTTATGGTGCCGGTGCGCTTGGGCTGTTCGGCTCCATGACCTTTTGTTATATAGGCGCAACCCGCGTCTCTTCCGGCATGATCTCGATTATATATGGGACCGCACCGTTATGGTCGGGACTGATCGCCGTATTTATCCTCAAACGCGAACACTTTTTAAAACGCCAATGGTATGGACTCATCCTGGCCGTTTTCGGACTTTCGCTCACCTTAGGTCTTGGTGCAACGCATATCCAGCTAGATAGGCTTGGGGTCATCTATGAAATTATTGCAGTGCTGCTGTACGTATTTTCCATGTTTGCCGTTGCACAAATTGGTGCGGGGATCCATCCCATTATTCAAACCACAGGCTCAACGCTTGTTTCGTGGTTCGGCTACCTGTGTTTATTACCCTTTTTCCTCAGCCAAGCACCGACCCAGTTGCCGAGTCTGCAAACAGGTCTGGCCTTGTTATATAGCGCATTATTTTCATCTGTACTGGCCATGATTTTTTATTTTCACCTGATCCAGAAACTGAATCCGACCACGGTCATGCTGATTACCATCTTAACACCCGTTCTTGCGACTGGCTGGGGAATATGGTTTAACAATGAAGCATTAAGCTCACATCTGATCATTGGACTTATTTTTCTATGCTTCGGCTTATTTCTTTACGCTTACCGTAGAAAATAAGGTATAGATAAGGTTTTAAAACTGACAGGTCAGTCAACTGGACCTGTCAGCAATAGTATCGACCAACAAGCCACAGTAAACTATCCCGATCACCTCGTGATTTCTCAAAGATTTGTTCAAGGATGAAATAATCTATGCGTTCTTACGTCTTCTGGCTCTGCTTCGGCCTATTATTCGTCTTGCAAGGGTGTGTACATGCCACAACCCAAACAACCGTGGTGACCAGCAAAAGCACCGAACTAAAACAACGCTACTATCAGGCAAAAACAACGGCACCTGATGGAACTGTACTGGCCTTTACGGTGTATCAACCGCATTTAAAACCAGGCCAGACTGCGCCTTTAATTTTACATACGCATGGCTTTGGTCTCTCTCGGATGAAACGTCCGGAACTGAGTTTGTATGGTTTCCTGTTACCTACCGGACAAGTCGCGAAAACGGCCTGGCAGAAGGGCTACTGGGTCATGAGTTATGACCAGCGTGGTCACGGTGATAGCCAAGGAAAAATCCGCCTGACTGATCCGGAGAAAGAAGCTCAAGACGTCATCACCCTGATGAACTGGGCAGAAAAAAACCTGCCGCAACTGGCAACAAATCAACATGGCGTGCGTACAGGCATGATCGGTGAATCTTATGCAGGTGGCGTACAATACATCGCTTCAGCACGTGATCCCCGTTTGCAGGCCATCGTTCCTATCACAACATGGTATGACATCGTCAATAGCCTTGCGCCAAATGGAGTACCCAAAAGTAACTGGATCGGTTTTCTCAACCTGATTGGCGATTGGTGGAACTGGAATAAGTTTGATCCCGAATTAAAACAGGCCTATCTTGAAACGCAACAAGGTCAACTGAAAGCATCTACCTATGATTTTTTAAAAACCCATCAAGCCAGCTGGTTTTGCGATCATGCACAGGCACCTCAAGCGGATGCACTGATTATTCAGGGTTTTAGAGATATCTTGTTTCCCTTTAATGAAGGAGTAAAAGCAGCCCAATGTATTCAGCATGCTCAGCATGACGTTCATTTGGTTGGAGTACAGGGCGGACATTTACAGCCTTTTGCCCAGCATTCGCCTCGCGGCAACACACCCTTCTGGTATATTGGCAAAACGGTGAGTTGTGGCAACCAGCAAAAATATAATCTGCAAAATACCATCTTGGACTGGTTCAACCAGAAGCTGAAGGACCAAACGCCAGCGATCAACTTACCGGAGTTATGTGTGGATCAAAGTCCTGTCACGAACTTAAATGACCTGAATGCAATTCAGTCCTATCGTCTGAATAAAACCTGGATCGCACCGACTGCAACTCAAGCAGTCTTTGTACCTATCCATACCGCCACCCAGCGCAGTTATATCACGGGTGCCCCACGGCTGTCTTTACAGGTAGAAACACCATCTAAAGTAGATCCGACCTTATTTATCTCTGTTGCGATTAAATCAAAACTCACAGGGAAATATGAGGTTTTAAATGATCAGACTGCGCCGTTTAATGCAGCCCGAAAACAGGCTTATGACCAGATTACCCAAGACATAACCCAGCTGGATAAACCGCATTTAACCATTGAGTTGCCAAGTATGAATGGGCGATTGAATCAAGGCGATACCCTAGGCTTACTCATTAATACACAGAGCATGTACTATCAAAAAATAAAACAGCCTAAAATTGAAGCATGGATTTCAGGGCACATTGTTTTACCTAAATTTTGGAGTGAGACCACTTCGAAATAATATTTATTTTTATAAAAAACCAGCGAGAGTGAATTCTACCACTCTCGATTGGCAATCAATTCTTCCATTTCAATATCCAGATAACCGACCTCTTGCACCACCATCATCATGGCTTCGGCAATATAATCTGCGGCAGTGTCATCTAAACTGGAATCCAGATCTTCAAATTGCGGTTTCATTTCGTTAATTTCGATCATGGTTTGATGTGCAAAACGATAGATTTCCGTTTCGGATAAGTCAGTACGGCTCACCTTTTTTGAAAACTTCTGGATGTGCTGTTTCACTTCAGCAACGAGAATATCGGGATAATATTCATCGTCAAACATGGGGAGGAGTAAATCGTCGAACATAAAAATAATATGCCAATAAAACGCCATGCTTATAACATAATCCAACCAAAATCACGATATTTAGACATAAAAAAAGCGGTTTTCCGACCGCTTTTTTTAATCATGTTTACTCTTTTTTAGCACTTAAGCTTTTGGCAATCTTTGCAAGCTCCACAAACTCTTCTCGCATTTGATAAGGATCGGGTTTCGCCGATTGCTGTGCAAGCTGGATAATCTGATCCCATCCCATTGCGCCATTGTACTGTCCACCTTTTAGCTGCTGGGCATAAGAGGCCACAGCAATGGCAAAACGGGTATCGTTATTGGCTTGAGCCAATGGTCTGCTTTCCGCCCTCACCGCTTGACTCAATAAAATACTTTTCTCTTGATTTGGTAACTTATAGCGCAAGTTTACAAACGCATATTCCGACTTTTTGCTTGTGTCAGTTTTTGCCGCGGCCTGATAACGTGAATCATTGAGCCAGCCTTGTTGCCCCACTGGAATGATTTCATAAATCGCGGTGACATTATGTCCCGCTCCAATATCCCCGGCATCGACCTGGTCATTATTAAAATCTTCCTGCTTCAACATCCGGTTTTCATAACCGACCAAACGATATTCTTTCACCGTTGCAGGATTAAATTCGACCTGAATTTTGACATCCTGAGCAACAGTCGCAAGGGTCGATGAAAGCTGACGCTGTACCACTTTTTTCGCTTCATTTTTATTATCAATATAGCTGTAATTGCCATCGCCTGCATCCGCCAGTTGCTCCATCAACTGCTCATTGTAATTCCCAATACCAAAACCTAATGTCGTTAACGAGATCCCGCTTTTACGTTTCTCTGCCACCATACCTTTCAAGGTACTAAAATCGGTAATACCAACATTAAAGTCCCCATCTGTCGCCAGCAGAATACGGTTAATTCCATTTTTCACAAAGGCTTTTTCAGCCTGCTGATAGGCCAACTGGATGGCTTGTTCACCTGCGGTTGCCCCGCCTGCCTGCAAGGCATTAATCACGGCCAAGATATTGTCTTTTTGATTGCCTGCGGTCGGTTCCAGGACCAGTTTTTCACCGCTGGCATAAGTAATGATGGTGACCTTATCCTGTGCTCGAAGTTGCTCGGTGAGTAAGCGTAAAGTCTGTTTTACCAGAGGCAGTTTGTCAGCTGCATCCATACTGCCAGAGACATCGACCAAAAAGACCAGATTGGCAGGTGGCAATTGTTTGGTGCTCAGGTCTTTGGCCTGAATACCAATCTTGATCAGCTTGGCATTTTGTTTCCATGGCGAATCAACGGTTTCGGTAGTGACCGAAAAAGGATGAATGCTATTTGGCTGCGGGTACTGATAATCAAAATAATTAATCATCTCCTCGGCACGAACCGCATCAACAGGCGGTAACCGCCCGTCATTTAAAAAACGGCGGGTATTGCTATAACTACCTGTATCTACATCAATACTAAACGTTGAAACAGCTTGATCCGCAACACGATGTACTGGATTGACTTCATTATTTTGATATTTTTCAGTGTTCTGCTCTAAGCGCGGTCTTTCCATGGTGGGCATCACGGCAATATAAGATGCTGGTGCGATCATCTTGCGTGCTTTGATCAATCCCTGATTGGACTGACTCATTGGTGAGGGTGCTACAGGCATCGCAGTTTCAACTGCAACCTGATCATACTGTTTAACAGGTGTACTACAGGCCATGATCATACAACTAAGCAAACTCAGGGTTAAAATTTTTGTTGATTGATGCATTATTCACTTCCCCAATTTATTTCATTTTTTCAAATACAGTCACGATACAAAGAATTGTATGCAAAAAAAGAAAGATACACCGTATTCGAATGTATCTTTCCAGCCTGGCTGATCAATCAGCTAAACAGTTGTCCTAATCAATCGCATAATTGATGGTCACCACCACACGGGCAATTTTATGAATGGTGGCCTTGTCATAAGCACCGCCATAATCACTATCATCATCCGAGCCACTTTCTGGCAAGATATAAAATGCCCCTTGACTGGCAGAACGCATCATTCCGACCTTTACACCACCCACTTTGGCAAACTCGTTGGCACGGCTATAGGCATTTTGGGTGGCATTGGCAATCAGCGACATTTTGATTTCCTCTAAATTTGATACCAAATATTCAGGTTTCTGCTCAATCGCAATGCCCTTTTCATCCAGTAGATATGCATCTTTGGCAGCCTGTTCAATCTTCTTGATATCGCGGCTATTAATCACCAAATTCTGTAAAGCGGTATAGCCTTTAAACTCGCGATTGATTCGCCCGTCCCCCAGATTCACTTCTTCATAATAGGGTTGTGAACTTTTATTTCCGAGTTGCATATCTGCCGCTTTAAAACCATGCTCTACAAAGAACGCCTGTAAGGCTTTCATTTGCTGATCAAGTAATTGATAGGCCTGTGGAATCGTGTCCGATGTATGGCTACTTTGGAGATGGATCTCCCAGCGTGCGGAATCAGCCTGAATCGGTTTTTCAGCCAGGCCCTTGACTGTAATTGAATTTTTAGTGCTATTAAACTGTTTCAGGGCATAGCCCATAACCCCTGCAGAAATAATAAATCCAAGACTCAAAATGAGGGCAAACACCCATAAACTTTTATATGTAATTGTTTTATTTTCCATTTTTAATATCACTTTGCTTATTTTATAGTCTTGTTATATTTAATCTGGTCAAGCAAGTCAATAGAGCCCTGAAGCTCTACTGACATCTCAGCCACTTTTAAGCCTGCATCATCTTCCAGACCTTGACCGCATCGCTCGTGGCTTTAACATCGTGTGCCCGAACGATACTTGCCCCTTGCTGAATACTTAAAAGATGCCCTGTTACACTGCCCACCGCACGTTCTTGGGCTGGGACACCATTTAAAGCTTCACCAATAAAACGTTTCCGTGATAAGCCCGATAAAATTGGATACCCCATTCGGTTAAGCTTCCAGAACTCATTGAGCAATTGGAAATTTTGCTGGGCATTTTTGGCAAAACCAAAACCTGGATCGATAATAATATTTTCCGGCTTAACGCCAACCGCAATGGCCTGATCCAGACGTTGTTGTAACTCCTGAATGACCTCTTCGGTCACGTCATTATACTGATCCAGCTGATTCATATTGGTCGGTTCACCCCGCATATGCATCAACACCACAGGAATCTTTAACTCGGCGGCGGTTTCCAAGGCTTGAGGGCGGGTTAAGGCACGTACATCATTCCAGATATGCGCACCGGCTTGGACGGCAGCACGCATGACTTCAGGCTGACTGGTATCAATCGACATGATCACATCATATTTGGATAATGCCTCGACCACAGGAATCACACGGTGAAGTTCTTCCTCTAGCGCTACAGGTGATGCATTGGGACGGGTAGATTCGCCCCCAATATCAATAATGCTTGCCCCATCTTCAATCATCTGTAAAGCATGTTGAATCGCCTGATCTTTCTGGTGATGCTGCCCCCCATCACTAAATGAATCCGGGGTTACATTCAAGATTCCCATCACCTGAGGTTGTGAAAGGTCTAATCGAAAACGACCACAGGATAATTGACTTTGGGGTAATGGCATCAACTGCATCATCAAAACTCTTTGCACTTTAACAGGCTTATTTTAACAACACAGCTGATGCTTCGTTGCTGATTTATTTTCAGTTTGGCGCAAAATCCAGACAAAAAAAGAGCGACCGAAGTCGCTCTTTTTATTTGATCTTTGATTAGCCCATTGCTGGTAAAGGCGGTGGTGTAGATGGACCATCTTTCGGTGGTTCAAATGCCGCCACTGGATTATCAGCAACATAAACTTTAGGTGGTTGCGGCTCACGACCTTCCATGATGTCACGGATCTGGTCACGATCGATTGTTTCCCAATCCATCAACGCTTTCACCATTGCATGTGCGATATCCTTGTTATTTTCCAAGATCTCACGTGCAACTTTGTATTGCTCATCCAAGATACGACGTACTTCTTCATCGACCTTTTGCTGAGTCGCTTCAGAAATGGTACGGCTACCGACATTACCGAAGAAACCATTCTGGTTTTCATCTTCATAAACCATAACGCCAAGCGCATCAGACATACCGTATTTGGTGACCATTGCACGCGCCATTTTAGTTGCACGTTCAAAGTCGTTCGATGCACCAGTCGACATTTGGTTAATAAATACTTCTTCCGCAATACGACCACCAAACAAGATTGAAAGTTCATTCAACATCTTATCTTTATAGTGGCTGGTCTGATCTTGCTCTGGCAACTGCCAGGTCACACCTAATGCCCAACCGCGTGGCATGATCGTTACTTTATGCACAGGGTCGGTACCCGGTAGCATCTCGGCAACAATGGCATGTCCCGCTTCATGGTAAGCCGTAGCACGACGTTCTTCTTCGCGAATCACCATCGATTTACGTTCAGGGCCCATATAGATCTTGTCTTTGGCATCTTCAAAGTCATGCATATCGACCGTGTTTTTATTACGGCGAGCAGCAAACAATGCAGCTTCATTGACCAAGTTTGCTAATTGTGCACCCGAGAAGCCAGGTGTACCACGTGCAAGCACTTTAAGATCCACACCTGTCACCGAAGGAAGTTTCTTCAAGTGAACGTTCAGGATCTGCTCACGACCACGAATGTCTGGTAAACCCACCATCACTTGACGGTCAAAACGGCCTGGACGAAGCAAGGCTTTATCCAGTACGTCTACACGGTTGGTCGCAGCAATCACGATTACGCCTTCATTGCCTTCAAAACCATCCATCTCGACAAGCATCTGGTTCAAGGTTTGTTCACGCTCATCATGACCACCGCCTGTACCCGAACCACGATGACGACCGACTGCATCAATCTCATCAATAAAGATGATACATGGCGCATGGCGTTTCGCTTGTTCAAACATGTCACGAACACGAGAAGCACCGACACCGACAAACATTTCTACGAAGTCAGAACCCGAGATACTAAAGAATGGAACCTTAGCTTCACCGGCAATGGCTTTCGCCAATAATGTTTTACCCGTACCTGGAGGACCAACCATCAGTACACCACGTGGAATGGTTGCACCAAGGCGTTTAAATTTGGCTGGGTCTTTTAAGAAATCAACGATTTCAACCACTTCTTGTTTTGCTTCATCACAGCCAGCGACGTCACTGAATGTTAACTTGATCTGATCTTCAGATAACATTTTCGCTTTTGACTTACCAAAGCTCATAGGACCGTTTTTACCACCAGCACCACCGCCCATATTACGCATGAAGAACATGAATAACAGGATGATCAGTAATACCGGGAAACTTGCAATGAGAAGTTGCATCAAAATGCCTTGACGTTGCGGTGCTGTGCCCTCAACCACTACATTCTGTTTATTTAAGCTTGGTAGCAACTCAGTGTCTTCTACTTGAGGTCGAACCGTCTCAAATGAAGAACCATTGGTTTTTTCACCATTAATATTTAAACCGTCGATTGTGACTTGTTTAATTTGCCCAGCATTCACCGCTGCAACGAAATCAGAATATTTCATCGCTGCAGGCTTATTGCGGTCACTGACGTTGCTAAAAATCAAAATCAGAACACCGAGTATGATGAGCCACAATACGGCATTCTTGAAGTAATCGCTCAAGGCTTTATTCCCATATCAATCTAATTTGATCATACCTAATCTTGGCTGACCTTCACAAAAACAGCAATGAATTTGCGTTGCAAAAAACTTAAAAGGTACAAAATGCACAATTTTTAACAACTTGGCAAGTACACTTTTATTGCAATGCCTTTTTACGACCTTGACCAATCAAAAAAACTTCTTTCGATCGAGCACGTGATGCCGCAGGTTTGGCTGTTTTTAATACATCAAAACTATCGACCACCTGTTTGCGGAATTCGTCAAATCCTGAACCTTGGAACACTTTAACAACAAACTGTCCGTTTGGTCCGAGAACTTTCTGAGCAAAATCCAAAGCCAGTTCACATAAGTAAATCTGACGCGGTTGATCAACAGCCCTATTACCTGATGTATTGGGGGCCATATCCGAAATTACAACGTCTACTTGACGTCCATTTAAAATATTTAACAATTTTTCGAAAACTTCTTCCTCACGGAAGTCGCCTTGCAGGAAGGTTACGTCTGGCAATGCATCCATTTCCAGAATATCTGAGGCAATCACCAAACCGTTTGAGCCAACCAGTTTACCCGCAATCTGAGACCAACTGCCCGGCGCCGCACCCAAGTCGACCACCGTCATGCCGGGCTTGATCATTTTATATTTTTCTTGGATTTCAAGTAACTTATACGCCGCACGTGCGCGATAACCTTCCTTTTGTGCTTTTTTTACAAAAGGGTCATCTAAATGCTCTCTCATCCATGCACGACTGCTTTTAGACAATTTTTGATTGGTAATGCGTGTCGCCATAACTCACTAAATTTCAAAAAACTTCTGATGAGTCATTGTACGTGAAAATTTCGCCTATTACAGTACGGATGTACTTCATTCACACGAACTTTTACAGATTTTTTCCGATCAGGCCAATTGGTTATTTCAGCAATTTTTCACATATTTGTTTGAAGTGTCGGTCTGCGAATCTATCTTAGAAACAGGATGCAAGTTATACTAGGTCGTTTTTCCAATCAGGTATTTTTAATGGCGGCTTTATCTATCCATGAACGTAAACGTTTACGTCAAATCGGTCATGCACTTAATCCAGTTGTAATGATTGGTAGCCAAGGTCTTACAGAAAACGTCATTGAAGAAACAAATCGTGCGTTAAACGATCACGAGTTGATTAAAGTGAAAATTGCGGGTGAAGACCGTGATGCACGTGGTGCCGTCATTGACGCGATTGTAGAAGCAACCGGTGCCGAGTCTGTACAAAAGATTGGTAAAATTGTTCTGCTCTATAGAAAAGCGGCGAAACAAAACCAGCACCTGTCTAACTTAGTTCGTTTTGCTCACTTAAGTAATAAGTAATTAGCATGGCGAGTTATGAACTATCCGCTTTTGATCGCTTTAGTGCCATTACGGTGGTTGGGGCGATTGAGCAACAAACACCAGCAACCTTGAATGTTGGTTTTTGGGTTCGTGACCCAAATCAATTTTTGATTTACCCAGATCAGGTTACGGCGCATCCACGTCATGATTTTTTATGGGAACAGACCTGCTTTGAAATTTTTGTGGGCGTGAAAGATCAAGATTTCTACCGAGAAATTAACCTTTCCCCTTCTCAAGCGTGGCAAGTCTATCAATTTGAAGAATACCGCTTCCCTGAAGATATGCCGCCTGTCGCTGCCTATGATATTGAACTGAATCATTTACAACGCACGCATTATGGCTTGAATGTCAGTCTAGATTTCTCTCAGTTTATGCGTGAGCATCAACTTAAATGGGCTGACCTGTATATCGGTTTAACCGCTGTACTTAATACCACTCAAGGTATGCATTATTTTGCAATGCAGCACAGCAGCCCTCAAGCTGACTTCCATAACAAGCGCGACTGGTTACATCAGTTTTAATAGGTTAAGCATAAAAAAAGCGAGAAAAATTCTCGCTTTTTTTAATTCTTTGGGCAATTAGCTGGCACGAACCTTGTTCCATGCTTCAACCGCTTGCTCTTTAGTGCGCTTAAAACTACCGACCAGGGTATCTTTATGCTTTACTGAAATCTGGCTAATATCATCTTTCAGTTCTTTGCTCACTTTGCTTAAGTCTTCAATCAATGCATTCAACTCAGTTTTCAATGCATTTTTCAGTTCAAGCAAGTTACCTTGTGATGAATTCAGTTGAGTTTTAATCACTTCAATACGCTCTAAAATATCCTGCTTGATTTGCGCAAACTGGTTTTGAACGTTTTGATTTAATTCTTTTGCTTCAGTCTCAATTTTTTCCTGAGTTTCTGCCAAAGCTTCTTTGACCTGACCTTGCGTTTCAGCGATCACTTCTTTCGCCTGCTCTTGGGTCTCAGCAAGCACTTCTTTTGCCTTTGCGGTTTTTTCTGCGACTGCTTCTTTCGCTTTCGCAGTTTTCTCTGCCACAGCAGTTTTCACTTCAGCCGTTTTTGCAGTAACCTCTTGTTTCGCTTTGGTTGTTTTCTCAACAACTGTATCTTTCACTTCTTCAGCCGTTACCGGTGCAGTTTGATTCTCAGCCATTTTGCTTACCCTCTTCTTGATTGTTAATTTTTGGCTAAGCATAGGATAAAACGGCTACTTCTTAGACAACATTAAAATTGTCAGACAATTTGCATAATATCTCATGATAACCATATAAAGATGAGAGATTTTGCAATAGACAGTTATCTAGCCATTTAAAAAAATAAATCGTGTAATTCCTGATTTTAATAAATAAAAACACATAGACTTTTCACGCACTCATGCGTATAATGCGCTGTTAAGTTACAAGCGAGCAGACTGGAAGGAGGGGCATGTTTTTTTAAGACAGCCTGCCTTTTTTTATGTCTTCTCGCTTTTTTACAGCCTAATTTTTGTGGTCTTAGTTCAGGAGCTTTGGTTTGAGCACCCCCGCCATTTTAGCCCTCGCAGATGGAACGATCTTTAAAGGAACGTCTATCGGTGCATCGGGTAGTACGACTGGTGAAGTCGTTTTTAACACTGCCATGACTGGTTATCAAGAAATTTTGACCGACCCAAGCTACGCACAACAAATTGTGACGTTGACTTATCCTCATATTGGAAATACTGGCTGTAATAGTGAAGACGTTGAATCAGGTCGCATCCATAAAGTATGGGCGAATGGTTTGATTATCCGTGATCTTCCTTTATTGCACAGCAACTTCCGTTCTGAACAATCACTCAGTGAATACCTGGAGCAACATAATGTTGTAGCCATCGCTGATATCGATACCCGTAAATTGACACGTATTTTACGTGACAAAGGTGCACAAAACGGCTGTATCCTTGCTGGCGAAAATATTACAGAAGAACAAGCGATTGCGAAAGCACGTGAATTTGGCGGTTTAAACGGTCTCGATCTTGCGAAAGAATGCTGTGACCCGACGGGTTTTGAATGGACTGAAGGTTCTTGGACTTTAGGTCAGGGTTTCACTCAACCAGAATTAAAATATCATGTGGTTGCATACGATTATGGTGTCAAAACCAACATCTTACGTATGCTTGCAGACCGTGGCTGTAAATTGACAGTGGTTCCTGCACAGACTCCTGCTGAAAAGGTTCTTGCTTTAAATCCGGATGGCGTGTTCTTGTCAAATGGTCCTGGTGACCCGGCAGCATGTGACTATGCCATCGAAGCAGTCAAAACCATTGTTGAAACCACAACATTGCCAGTATTCGGTATTTGTTTAGGTCATCAGATTTTAGCGCTTGCTTCAGGTGCGAAGACCATGAAAATGAATCACGGCCACCACGGCGCGAACCATCCTGTACAAAACCTTGAGAACGGTACAGTGATGATTACTTCTCAAAACCACGGCTTTGCTGTCGATGAGAGTACTTTACCAGCAAACTTAAAAGTGACACATCGCTCACTGTTTGATGGTACAAACCAAGGTATTCATCGTACTGACAAACCAGCATTCAGCTTCCAGGGTCACCCTGAAGCCAGCCCTGGTCCACATGATTGTGCGCCGTTGTTCGATCATTTCATCGAACTTATCGAAGCCGCTAAGAAGTAATTAAGGAGCGAATAATGCCTAAACGTACGGATATTAAAAGCATCTTAATTATTGGTGCTGGTCCTATTGTCATTGGTCAGGCGTGTGAGTTTGACTATTCAGGTGCGCAAGCATGTAAAGCGCTTCGTGAAGAAGGTTATCGCGTTATTCTGGTCAACTCGAATCCAGCGACCATTATGACTGACCCTGCAATGGCAGATGCAACGTATATTGAGCCAATCACTTGGCAAACTGTTGCACAAATCATTGAAAAAGAACGTCCAGATGCAGTCCTTCCAACCATGGGTGGTCAAACTGCATTGAACTGTGCCCTTGCACTCGATGAGCACGGCGTTCTTGAAAAATATAATGTTGAACTGATTGGCGCATCAAAAGACGCGATTGAAAAAGCAGAAGATCGTAAACTGTTTGATATCGCAATGCGTAAAATTGGTCTGGAATGTCCAAAAGCGGCCATTGCTGAAACAATGGAAGAAGCTTTGGCCATTCAAGCCGGTTTCGGTTTCCCGGTCATCATTCGTCCATCATTCACGATGGGTGGTTCTGGTGGCGGTATCGCCTATAACCGCGAAGAATTCCTTGAAATCTGTGAACGTGGTTTCGACCTCTCTCCTACTCACCAGTTATTGATCGATGAATCTTTGATTGGCTGGAAAGAATACGAGATGGAAGTTGTTCGTGACAAAAACGACAACTGTATCATCGTCTGTGCGATCGAAAACTTTGACCCAATGGGCGTTCACACGGGTGACTCCATCACCGTTGCGCCTGCGCAAACATTGACAGACAAAGAATATCAATTGATGCGTAATGCATCGGTTGCAGTTCTGCGTGAAATCGGTGTTGAAACAGGTGGTTCAAACGTTCAGTTCGGTATTAACCCGAAAGACGGTCGTATGGTTGTGATCGAGATGAACCCACGTGTATCACGTTCATCTGCACTTGCCTCTAAAGCAACAGGTTTCCCGATTGCAAAAATCGCGGCGAAACTTGCAGTGGGCTACACCCTTGATGAGTTGAAAAATGACATCACTGGCGGCGTAACCCCAGCGTCTTTCGAACCATCGATTGACTATGTTGTGACCAAGATTCCACGTTTCAACTTCGAAAAATTCCCACAAGCTGAGCCGGTATTAACCACTCAAATGAAATCTGTGGGCGAAGTGATGGCGATTGGTCGTAACTTCCAGGAATCTGTACAAAAAGCACTTCGTGGTCTTGAAGTTGGCGTCAGTGGCTTTGATGAAAAAATCGAAGCAGGTACTGCCAATGCCAAAGACATCATCCTAAAAGAGCTTAAAGTTCCGGGTCCAGAGCGTATCTGGTATGTTGCAGATGCATTCCGTCACGGTTTCTCTTTAGATGACGTATTTGAAGCAACCAAAATCGACCGCTGGTTCCTGATCCAGATCGAAGACATCATTAAAACTGAAGCTCAAGTGAAAACTTTAGGTTTTGGTGATTTAAATGCTGACAATATTCGCTCGTTCAAACGCAAAGGTTTATCTGACCTGCGTATTGCAGACCTGATGGGTATTTCTCAGAAACAATTCCGTAAGCAACGTTGGAACCTGGGGGTTTACCCGGTTTACAAACGTGTGGATACCTGTGCTGCCGAGTTTGAATCTGGTACCGCCTACATGTATTCAACTTACGATGAAGAATGTGAAGCGAACCCGTCAAACCGTGACAAGATCATGGTAATTGGTGGCGGTCCGAACCGTATCGGTCAAGGGATCGAGTTTGACTACTGCTGTGTACACGCTGCATTGGCGATGCGTGAAGACGGTTATGAAACCATCATGGTGAACTGTAACCCTGAAACGGTTTCTACCGACTATGACACCTCTGACCGTCTATACTTCGAGCCTGTAACACTTGAAGATGTACTTGAAATCGTACGTACCGAAAAACCGAAAGGCGTGATCGTACAGTACGGTGGCCAGACCCCGCTTAAATTGGCACGTGCTTTAGAAGAAGCCGGCACACCAATTATCGGTACATCTCCAGATGCAATTGACCGTGCAGAAGACCGTGAACGCTTCCAGCAAATGATTCAACGTTTACAGCTTCGTCAACCGAACAACAGCATTGTAAAATCTGCTGAAGAAGGTATCTCTGAAGCGGCTAAAGTTGGCTATCCATTGGTTGTACGTCCATCTTATGTACTGGGCGGCCGTGCGATGGAAATCGTCTATAACGAAGAAGAGCTTAAACGCTACCTTCGTGAAGCAGTACAGGCTTCCAATGAAGCCCCTGTCCTGCTTGATCACTTCCTTGACGATGCAACTGAAGTCGACGTTGACTGCGTATCTGACGGTAAAGACGTGGTGATTGGCGGTATCATGCAGCATATTGAACAGGCTGGTATTCACTCTGGTGACTCTGCATGTTCGATTCCTCCTTATTCTTTATCAAAAGAAATTCAGGATGAAATGCGTCGTCAAACGGTTGCAATGGCAAAAGAACTTGGCGTTGTCGGCTTGATGAACGTTCAGTTCGCAGTCAAAGGCGACGATGTTTACGTGCTTGAAGTGAACCCACGTGCATCACGTACGGTTCCATTCGTATCGAAATGTATCGGTGACTCTCTGGCGAAAGTGGCTGCACGTTGTATGGCAGGTCAATCTCTTGAGTCTCAAGGATTTACTAAAGAAATCATTCCAACTCACTTTGCTGTGAAGGAAGCCGTTTTCCCATTCGCTAAATTCCAAGGCGTAGACCCTATGCTTGGACCTGAGATGAAATCTACAGGTGAAGTGATGGGCGTAGGTAAAACATTTGGTGAAGCATTCTATAAAGCTGTTTTAGGCTCAAATGAACGCTTACCTGGTTTACCAACTGAAGGCGAAGTGAAGCATGCCTTCTTGTCAGTTCGTGAATCAGACAAGAAATACATTGCCAACATCGCTCAACAGTTGATTGACTATGGTTTCAAACTTGTTGCGACCAATGGTACACACCGTGTATTGAAAGAAGCGGGTATCGAATGTGAAGCTGTCAATAAAGTGACCGAAGGTCGCCCACATATTGTTGACCGCTTGAAAAATGGTGAAATTCATCTTATTGTCAACACAACAGAAGGCAAACAAGCTCAGTATGATTCTGCCATGATTCGTCGTGCTGCCCTACAAGGCAAGGTGTACTACACCACGACAATCAACGGTGCTGAAGCAGTTTGCCAAGCATTTGCTGTGAAATTGCCAATGGATGTGTACCGCTTGCAAGATTTACAAACTGTAGGTTAATTCTCTACCGATAAAGTCCCGTCACCTTATCGGTGGCGGGCTTTTTCTTTTTTTAATCCTGTATTTTCCCAACCACTTTAGAGGGACTGAAATGCAACGTTATCCTATGACTCCCGAAGGCAAGGTTGCCTTAGAGAAAGAATTACAACAGCTCAAGACAGTTGATCGCCCACGTATTATCCAGGCGATTGCTGAAGCACGTGAGCACGGTGATTTAAAGGAAAATGCTGAATATCATGCTGCTCGTGAACAGCAAGGTTTCTGCGAAGGCCGTATTCAGGATATCGAAGGTAAACTCGGTGCAGTTCAAGAAATTGATGTCAGAACACTCGAGCAAAATGGTCGTGTTGTATTTGGTGTGACTGTTACCATTGAAAACCTGGATACCGAAGAACGTAAGACTTATAAAATTGTAGGCGATGACGAAGCAGATTTTAAAATCAATAAAATCTCAGTAAACTCCCCGATTGCTCGTGGTCTTTTAGGTAAAAACGAAGGCGACGAAGTAAAAATTCAAACACCGCAAGGTGAGGTTGAATACGAAATCGTAAGTGTGGAATATATTTAACACGCTCGATTAAGTCTCCAAAGAACTCTTCATTTATTGAAGAGTTCTTTGGTTTTGGACGTGTTATTTTCAAAAAAAATGACCATGCTCTATGCATTTATTGGTTTTTTATTTCCTCATCATCTTCAACGCTTGTTTACATGAGTAAGGAAATTTTTCCCTCATAAAAAGAACCGTATTCACTTTAGTCGTTATAATAGCGACGCTTTCCTCTCGTAGTTATTGTTAAGATATGGATCAATTAATCAACTCTCCTGTGAAACACTGGTGTGAGTTCGAGTTTATTTCTAAGACGGTGAAAAACCCCAACATCCATATCAAGGGCAATTATTCTTATTATTCTGCGTATTGGGATCAGGGCTTTGAACGTTGTGTGGTGCGTTATCTACATGATAAGCCGTCCACACCCGAGAAACCGATTGATCAACTTTATATTGGTAATTTTGTCTGTTTCGGCGCGGAATGCGTGATTATGATGGGTGGCAATCAACTGCACCGCCCTGACTGGATCTCAACCTTCCCCTTTGATACACGCAGCTTTCTACCTGCAGGTGACACCGTGATTGCTGATGGTTGCTGGATTGGTAGTCGTGCCATGATCATGCAAGGGGTGAAACTGGGTGAAGGTGCTGTGGTGGCAACAGGTGCTGTAGTTACTCAGGATGTTCCACCCTATGCCATTGTTGGCGGTGTCCCAGCCAAAGTCATCAAATACCGCTTTTCTGAACAGAACATTGAAAAATTTCTTTCTCTAAAGCTTTATGATCTGGATGAAAAGCAGATTTTAAAGATGAGAGAACAGTTGCAGACGGATGATGTGGAAAGCTTAATCAATTTTTTTAGTCATCAGACCTAAATACTAGTTCTAATATAATTTTCCCAATCGCTTACAAATTTATTTGAATGTTCTAAAGGAAAAATTGCTAGTTTTTCAAGAACACCTTTTAAGTAATTCTCTTTATTACTCTTATCACTAGTACCATCTGCTTGACTATAAGTATATAAAACTTGATCTATAATGGATTCTTCAATAGCGTATTCTTTCTGCATAATTATACGATACGAATTAGAGTCTGATATTTCATCTAAAGAGCCACTCCATGTGGAAATACCATATTTTCTTGCGAATTGATATTTATCAGTTCTTATATTCGCAATCAAGTTTGAAGCAATTTTTTCTATAAATTTTCTAAAATTTAACGTACTTTTACCTTTCATCAAAAATGTAAAGAGTATTATATTCTTATAATCATTATCTGTTCTTAATAATGCATATTGATTTATCTTTTTAATTAACTCTCTAGCATTATGCTTTACCTCTAACTGTAAAAATAAAGCCCAATAAAAAAATTCATTTTTATCTTCAAATGATACTATTTCATTAATTTTAAATAAATGGGATTGTAGAATGTAACTAAAATTCTGTATTTCCTTTACCTCTTTTATATACACTGTAAAGTCAATAAATTTGCTTAAATACTCCTCACTTAGGTTTTCATCATAACCATAGTTATGGCAGATAACTTTAGAAAACTGTACTTTATCCATCACTAAAACAAAAACAATTTTGGGAATATCAAAAAAATGTTTAATTCGCTCAATCAATCGAATAGCGAAGTCAGGACGACAACGATCTAACTCATCTATTATAAAAACTAATGGCTTGTTGAGTTTTTCAGCAAGTTGAGCAAGCTCATTTTTAAAATCTCGAACAGATTCTTTTTCAATCTGATGGTTCTCAATTTTCTTTTCAATGTGCTCTTTAACTTTTGCAGTGATCTCATCACTTACTGAATCATAAAATTCTTTCCCATCTCTATATAATTCTTGAACAGCTTCTCCAGCACCTCCAAGACCTATCCAATGCAATCCAGCCTTGGCTGCTATTACTGGCAAAATTGCAGCTAAGGAAATTAGTACAGATGCCGTCTTTGAATTAAAATCTTCAACATTTTGATTGTCAATTTCATCAGACTCTTTAAAAGCATGACTAATCTCGGATGCTATTGTTAAGAAGGGATCCTCTAAATAATCATTTGCAAAAGCATCCAAATAAATCACATGATGATTTTCATTTTCCAGATGTTTTTTCCAATGTCTAACAAACCATGTTTTTCCTTCTCCCCAACGTGCATCTAGAGCTAAAACAGCTCCACACTGCAAACGATCTACATAGTTTGTGAGTTGAATTCCTAAACGCTCACGATCCCATAAATCTCCCTCCCAAGCCTTTTCAATATTCTCTAGATTTGTTTTATTCCAATTAAGTTGGTTTAATTCAGTCATTGTATTAATTATATAAAGATAAAATTTAATATTAGTGCTAGATCATTGAATATACAAGTTTAAACCCTCACTATCCCTATAAAAATGCTAGGTTTTATTCTCATCGCAATAGGTCTAGAATAGAATCATAGCTCATATATTAAGCAAATTTTATTGACTCAATTCAATGCAAAATCATAAATAGAAGGAGTAACAACATGGCTTATCAAAAAATCTTAGTTGCGATCGATGACTCCGAAATTGCTGCGAATGTCATTCGTGAAGCAGCTCAACTGGCGAAGGCCTTAGACAGTGAAGTGACTGTGGTTGAAGTCATGGCACTTGATCCTTATCTGGCAGATGCTTATATCCGTATGGGTCAAAGCAATGATTTGATTGAACGTGTTCGAGGTTATGTTCAGGATAATTTAACGAAAGCCGAGCAAAAATTTGAAGAGCATGGCCTGACGGTGGCCACACAAATCCTAGAAGGCTTTGCCGTCCATCAGGAAATTATTGGCGCAGCGCAAAACCTAGGTGCTGACCTGATCGTGATGGGTTCTCATGGTCGTACAGGCTTTAAACAGTTTGTCTTGGGTAGCGTGGCGCAGAAAGTTTTGGCTGAAAGCCATATTCCAGTATTGATTGTGCGTTGATAGGTACAATCAGCAAATTTTCAAATTAGCATTTTGAGATAATAGATCAATGAAGTACTGAATATCATCTTGGTTAAATTTTTCTAATGAATATTCAAAATTTTTCCATACGATGTGTAAAGGATACTGAGTTGGTCTAATCTCATCATCAGTTAAACAATCCCTTAATGCTGCAGAATTACAGCCCATGTAACCTAACACACCACCAACCTCCTCCCCGATATGGCAATATAAATCTAATTCAGACTCTATATACGCCCCATCCAAAATAATTTCTTTAACAATACGATCCTCCATTTGCGCTAGTTGAGCTTTTAGATAAGCAATATCTAACCAGCATTTCTTCTCAAAATCACTGAGAGCAAACCAATATTTTTGACCACACTCACCATTTAAATATTTATAAATCAGCTCTTTTCTCTTAAAGAACTCATTTAACTCCAATTCTGTGTTCTCCTCTCCATCAAAAGAATAAAAAATAATTAAATCATTATTTTGATATGCGAAATCAAAGGGAAAATATATTTGATCATTCATCTTTTCATGGATGTTCTCTTGATGACAGCTTAAATAGAGTCCAAAGAGATAATCTTTTTTCGTTCTAGTGAATAATTTCAACGCTTCCATTTCTGTAGTTATTTGTGGATTGAGACAATTATGAAAAATAATCTTTTCTTGATCATATTGATATTGATCTACATTTAAACCATAAAGCACGGTATCTAATTCATTTTCATGATCATTTTTTACAAATTCAATTTTCATGTATGTTTCACTGATAAAATGTGCTCATTTAAAAGTTAAGGCTGCCAACCAAAGGTTTTTAAACTGACCTTGCCATTTAATAAATAGATTCCCTCTTGTTCTAATAACATCTGTTGAACATTTTCACCACGCTGATTGATGCGAGTTACACTGATTTTTCCTTGAGAATTAATCACACGATACCACGGGATTTCACTTTGCTTGTCTAAATGCTTGAGCACATAACCGACTAAACGCGCATGTTTAGGCAAGCCCGCCAACTTGGCAACTTGTCCATAACTTGCCACTTTGCCATATGGAATCAGCGCAATCACTTCCAGGATTTGTCGATGTAGTTCATTGGTATCTTGCACAATACAACCTATAAAAATCTGCTAAGATGATAAAAATCATGCGAAAACGCTAGACACAATAATTAAAATGCTACGACTTGAGAGAACAACAATGCGGTTAAAATTCACAGCACTGACAGTATGCTGTCTGGTCTTTAGTGCATCCTGTACCACACAAAAATCACCTGTAAAAATCACGCCTTATGAATATCACGCAGGTGCTTCAGATGACTTGCCTGTAGTCAATGTCAGTTTTATTTTTACCACCAATCGTCCTGAAGCCCAAGCCTTTGATAGCAAAAAGCAAATGTATAAAGAGCTGGGCATCCTGAACCAGTATTTTGTCGATGAAAACAATCAAAAAATCTTTAAGTTCAAATTCCATCGCTACTATTCTTATCAGGACTTTAGTAAACGAAAATGTGATCTGGCCAATCAACTCAATCAGCCCAGAGCCTTGATTGCCGATAATATTCCTGGTGCAGTAAAAACCTGCTTTCCCCGTCGCAAAAGCAAGGAAGTGCTGTTTTTTATTTATGATTCCTACGGCGATAAACTCAAATATGCCGATGTGACCAGTTGGGGCTTTAGAAACCAGGGTCAGCCTTTTATTTTAATTGACTGGGAACGCCTAAATTACCAGATTCAGGCCGCCAGTGTACACGAGATGGGTCATGCTTTTGGCTTAAGCCATGTCTGTGCGCCGAAAGCCACCAAAGCCACACCAACCAATATTATGACCAGTTATGACTGTAAACTCGGTAGCGGTGGCTTACGTAATCTCGGCTTCACCCAAGAACAGCTCAGTATCATGCTCGAGAATTACAAGCGTTATCCTTAAAATTTTAGCTGGATATAACGACCCAAATGATCTTGTCCCAACCTGTAATCTGCCGAATTGAGCTGACCGGTTAAAAAAGCCTGTGCTTGCTTGAATTGTGCTCCATTTACAGGATAAGGCTGCCAAAAGCTGTGTAAATTATCCGTGAAGATGGGATAAAGCTGTACGCTTTGCGCCTTTAAATTGATTCGAACCACCAGTCCATACGGCAAAGCCTGATACTTTTTAAACTCGCCATTGCTATTAAATACGCCATTGCCAATTCCGAAGATCACGGGTTTATGCTGAATATATTGAATAGGCTGGATGGTATGCGCCCCATGACCAATCACCAGATCAGCACCGATCTGGGTTAACACCTGTGCAAGCTGTTCCTGTTCAGGATGCGTACTTTTAAAATCCACACCCCAATGACAGATCACGATGATCTTATGCTGTGGATATTGCTGACGATACTGCATGATTTGTTCAAATAGAATGGCATTGATACTCGCCACACCTGCACTCTGCCCCAATGCATAAAAGTCATGCGCTTGATAAGCCGTCTGCCGATGCCAATAACCATTAAAAATCGCAACTGTTTGCTGTTCAGCATGAATTTGCAGGCACTGATGCGCCTGCTGTTGATCAGCCCCTGCCCCAATGAAATTAATCTCAGCTTGATTTAGCAACGCCAAAGTATGTTTAAGACTGGGTTCACCATAATCTTTTAAATGGTTATTAGCGAGACATAGCGTATTCAAATGCACGCGCTTAAACTCGGCCAAAGTCGGTTCAGGCTGTGCTCCCAGAATAAAGGCTTTTTTATCATTAAGCGACGAATCTTGATCAAGGTTGAATACGGCTTCAAAATTGGCAATATTAATCTCATCTTCATGGAAAAACGGTTTGATCTTCTCAAAAGAATGCGCATAGCCATAACGTTGTAGCGCATCGTCTATGCCCTTGTTTTTTCTTTTATGGGTATAAAACTCACCGAAATAGGTATCGCCAATGATATTGATCCATTCACGTTTGGCCTGAATCTGTTTGGCAGGCAATAAAGCAGGTTCAAAATAGTGATAATACGGCAGCAGATGGTCAATCCGATGCAAATTATCCAAGAGATGAAAAATGCCTAGACTCTGATTTTCATGGCGATACGAAAAGTAATAATGTTGCTGCTGATTTGAGAGAATCAGAACAGCATCGAGCTGGTGACAGCTCAATACAGCGCTAAATGGTGCAATCTGCTGCCCTGCAAGCTTGAATGTTTTGACAAATACCGTATGCAATAAGGATACAGGCACGTTAAAGATGGCTTGGGCAAGACCTGATAAATTTTGCAGGGTATTCTGTACATGACGGTCTGGATCAGGCAGTTGCAATCCAAACTGCCGGGCAGTCTGCACCATCTGGATTTGAGCCTGCTGCCAATCGCCAAACAAAGCACAACCAAGTGCCTGCTTGTGCTCGAGCCTTTGGGTAAAACTCCAATATTGCAATAGCACCAAAACAGAAGCCCCCTGTTTCAGTAACTGTCCCTGTTGATGCTGCTGTTCAAACGGCTGCTCGATTGCTATCTTCTGCTCAAGTTGCACCTGACCTGCAACAATAGCTTGCAAAGCCAGATAAACTAAAATCCAGTCACTACAGTCGCCTGCGATTTTAGTCTGCCAGAGCGGATGCTGATAATTTTCATTGCCAATTCGACTGATGATCTTGATCTCTTGAGGAGAGCGCATGGGTTTCATCCTCCATGATTCAGTTTTCAAAATGCTGAACATAGGCCACATAACCGGAAAGATTATGTTCCTGATCATCAATACGGACACGGAAGCGGTCATGCCGGACATAAAAGGCATTCAGACACTTTTCAGGACAGGCCATATACATGGCCACTTCGGGATAAAAAAATCCGGTACGTTGAAAATCGCTGCGAAACTCGATCAGCTTTTTTAAATCCTCAAACTGTGCTTTTGCAAACAACTCATTCAAACCCAAATCACGAATCCGGCACAGCATTTGATAAGCCGCCATCATCATTTCCAGCAAAGTGGCATAGGCAGTTTTACGATTGCGGATAAATACCAGATGCCTGCGATAATTGTTGATCCCAAATTGAAAATATTTTTCCTCCGGACAAATTTTGGTGAGCTCATTGCTACAGTAACTCAGCCAATGGTCATGATAACGATCATATTTTTGTTCGATAAAGCGTTCAAACATGCGCTTGACCGTACTTAGCAGCTTTTCATCAGCCTGTAGCTGATAAAGTCGTAATAAAGCCAAGGCCGCTTCACCGTCATAATAAATAATGCGAAACTTTTCTTTCACGCTATAGTCTGGGTAATGCAGGACATGTACGGTTTCGCCTGCATCATTGACCATTGACAAAATACCGTTGGCCAAGGCTTGGGCAAATTTCAGATAATGATCATCCCCTGTCATTTCCTGATATTTACTCAACATCAGAATTGCAGCAGCATTGGCACCCAGCTTGATTTCATTCAGTTGGCTGAGATCTGCGCCATCTAACATATAAGCCAGACCACTTTGCTTTTCGATATAGAAATGTTTTAAGGCATATTCAATGGCTGTCTGGATTTTTGCGATTCTGTGCTGGTGTGGGAAAAGTGACAATGTCTCAATCAAGGCATAGGTCGAAGTACAATGCCGCACCGTGTTATAGCTACGGATGTCACGGTCATAGGCTGGAAAAAAACCATAGATAAAACGTCCATCCTCCTGAATCTGCTGTTCAAGAAACTGGGCGTTAGCTTTAATCATGTGCATGAAATGCTGTTTTTTGTCATCTGTTAGGTAACGTACCCCATGTTCAGTGAATTGGCTGTGTAAAGGAAAGAGTTGGCCATGTTCATAAAATATGGCATGACTATCAAAGCTCCAGACCTGCTGAATTTCACTGAGCTTGATCGGACTCTCTTGATGCGGATATTTCTTTGAAATACTGGCATTCAGGTTATCTTGATCAAAAAAGTTGGGCGTGTCATAGCTCAGACCACGAATGATGGCCTTGCCATACAGTTCCTGTTCCAAAAAACAGGTCTGGAAGTGCTGATCAAAACTGATACCTTTACGATAGTGATTATTATGCAACTGGCATTTTAAGTCTTGTTCGATTTGCTGCCAGTGCTTTGGCTGGATGTTATAGGCCAGATCAAATTTTAACAATTCTGACAGATGTCCCTGCTCGTTGAATTGTTTATCCAGAAAAGTAAACAACGCCTGTTGCGCAGGTTGTAACTCAGTCAATGCAGTATTCCAGACCTGGCAACGTTGGGTTCTTTCGCCATAAGACAAGAAAATAACCGTGTCGGTGAAATCCAGATGTTGCTGAACCTTTTCAAAGTAAGCACTGAGTTGATGTTTGAGTTGTTCAAGTGCTGAAATCGTCGTAATCGTCATGTCTTCAGTTGTTAGAATTTTTAAGCGTTTTAAACAAGATAGCACAATTTTTTAGGATCTACTCAAAATGAAAAAAGAGAACCCGAAGGTTCTCTTTTTATGCTAAAGCTTTAGGATTAGTAAATGATCTGGTTGTTATTTAACAGCGTATTCAGATCTGTTGTCACCCCTTCAAGTACCAACAATGGTGTATACGTACTGCTACCAAGGATACCAGGATCACCATTACGATCGATTTCAATCGTTGTATTACCACCACTTGTGGTTACACGGAGGTACTCGCCAATATTCAGTGCATTTTGATCACCATCCAACAGATGCTGGATATCGATCTTGTCTGCCTGATCATTGTAGTTCGCTGCACCAGTATTGGTGTTGCCAACAACAAAGTCTGTCCAGTGATCAACACCATTACCGCCTGTATTTGCACCATTACCCGCTGATGCCGCACTACCATTCAGGATTTGGAAGATCAAGGTATCTGATCCGGTTCCTGTAGTGAAGGTATCATTGGCAGTTGTACTGGTATAAAGCAGGTTGTAATCAGTATGGGTCAAATCAATATTCAAGGTAGAAGTCGACTCGACACCTGTTGCAGAAATGATCTTGTAGTCAATGCTATCCGCCGATGTTAAATGCGTAGTCACATTGACATCATTTGGACGGTATTCATAGGTACCATTGGCCTGCATGATCAGGATACCGTTACCGGTATTGATACTTTGTCCAATCGCATCGACATATGATCCAGCGACGCTATCCCACACCTGAAGTTTATAACCTTCATGTGTTGGAAGACCTGTATCCGCAACCCCACCAATATCATCTCCGAGTAACACGTTACCGTTAATCCATTCAGAGCTGTATTGATTCAGATGAATTGTGGTTGTGGTGACACTTGTATCCAAGGTAGTTGCGCCTAGGGATACGCCTTGTAAAGTGTATTGAACACGATACAGACCCGCTGCCAGATAATCGACATTGTCCTGGAAGGCCACACTGCCCGCCTGAATTGTTGCCAGACTACCCAAGGCAGTTTGTGAACCAGTGTAGATAGTATTGGTCCAGGTCACTCCACCATCAGTACTACGTTGAATCACGTAACTGACTGTTGGCAATAAACTCGCAAGTGGTTGAGCCGTATAAACTGCCGCCAGATCAATATTGGCCACTGTTCCGGCCGCTACCGTAAAGCTATTTGAAGTCACCGAAGTTGAACCAATGAGATTGACCGTAATATTCGGACTATCGACATCAACAGCTGCATCTCTGCTATTCGAGAAGTCTGTTGTTGCCACTGCATTGTCTGCATTGGCTGTGAATTGAACCACACCATCATTGCCAGGGTTGACTGTATCCCAAACCACAGTTGCATCAGGTGAACCGACCTGGATATGCAATTGCGCCGTATCGGTCGCACCAGTCAGTACATCACGGATGGTATAGGTAAATGTATCGACTTTGCCCACCGCACTCAAATCAGTGGTGTTCGGTGTATAGGTATACGAACCGTTAGCAGAGATCACCAAGGTACCGTAAGCCCCAACGATGGTTGTGTTGGTTCCGATGGTTTCAGTTGGCGCCCCAGCAACTTCTGAAATGACTGTTGAAACCTGTGTAGTCAAGGTAATTGAATCACCTGTTAACACATTGCCTTCAGCCTCAATCGCTGTATTGGTCGGTGCAACGGTATAGTCGAAATCATCTTTCACTACACTCATGGTACCCAAGATACCGACGCCCACACCGGTGTAGACCATGAAGGCACGATATTCGCCCTGACCTAGATCAGGTACTGTTACACCAATACCACCACTACCTAATAAACCGATGTTGAGTAAGCCTGTGCTTGAACCGCCATCAATGTTATGCCAGGTTCCATCTGCTGCTTTTTCTTGCAGTACCACCTTGTAGTCATTGAATAATGACAGTGAAACTGTTGGTGCGTAAGAGAAGGTCACGTCCGCACCATGTCCAGCTGCAATATTAAATTTCACACTTGGTGTACCCAGTAATGAAAGGTTGAGGTTCTCAGACACACCCACCAGTAACAGATAACTTGCTGAACCGACGGCAACACCCAACTGACCTTGTGGAACGACATCGATACCCGCAGACACCACATCATCAATCGCATCTACAGGTGTAGCCACGATATCAGCTGGTTGTGAAGGATCCGCCGGATTCCAGGTCATATCGACCGCATCGCTGTCAATATGGAAGTACAAAGTGGCTTGCGATGAATTCACACCATCCGTCAAGGTATAGGTAAATTGATCGACTTGGCCAACACCACTGGCATTGGCAGTTGGTTGATAGCTGTAATTACCATTGGCGTAGATCGACAAGGTACCGTAGTCACCGACAATGGTTGTGACACCCGTTGCATTTACTGTATGAGCCACACCATTGAATTCAACGCTGGTGATGCTACTGAAACCAGATGCAGTATCTGCATGTCCATTGAGACCAATGTCATGGATCACATTACCTTCTGCAGCTTCTACGCTGTAACCGGTGATGTTAGTTGCATCAAATACATCTTTCTGAACAGAAAGCGTACCGAGCAAGCTGACACCGATACCGCTACCCGCATAGGTCATGAAGGCTCTGTACTGACCTGCACCCAGACCCTCTAATGTCACTGAATTACCACCAAAGGCTGCAAGGCTGAGTAAATCAGCTTCGCCTGTACCATTTACGGCTACCCATTGATTGGTCGCAGTATCAAATTTCTGAACCACGAGTACATAGTCAGCAAGCAGGCTTGCGTCGATTAATGCACTGTAATTGAACGTCACATCGTTTAGGGTGTTGTCGGTTAAAGTAAAGCCAACACCTTGTCCACCCAACTGGAAGTCAAAGTTCTCGGTTAAGCTTAATAACGCTAGATATAAGTAACTACCAGCTGCAACATCGTTACCAATTTGCAGATATTCCGGATTAATCTCGGCAACTGCAAGGTCATCAACTGCAATCACTGGCGTACTGTTGCCAATGGTGAAGTCCAGACTTGCACTTGAGGTATTGCCACCCAAAGGATCTGACAAGGTATAAGTGAAGTGATCCACCAGACCTAGATTTGCATTGGTATTATTCGGTGTATAGATATAATCGCCATTTGCAAATATTTGCAGTGTTCCGTATTGACCGACAATGGTTGCACCATTGGTGAGATCAACTGTGGTTGTCACACCATTGAACGTTACAGAACCCACAACTGTGTAGCCTGTGACTGAGTCGGCATTGGTACCCACACCTAGACCAGTAATCACGTTGCCTTCTACTGCAACACCTGTGTAATCCACTTGTGTCGGATCAAAGACATCCATGCTACCTGTCAATGTGCCCAGGATACTCTTACCATATAGACCGTTATAGGTCATGAAGGCACGGTATTGTCCTTCTTCCAGACCTTCAAGAACCACTCCCGGAGTTGCATTCAAGCCGATACCTAACACGCTAAGGTTAAGTAAAGATGCTTCACTGCTACCAGTAATTGATTCCCAACGGTTTGTGACCGTATTGAATTTCTGTACAACAAGCTGGTAATCGCCCAATGCGCCTTCATTAATCAGACTGCTGTATTTGAAGGTCGCTGTACCTTGCTCACCCGCCGCCACATTGAAGTTCACTGTGCTGTTCACGAATGGTAAAGGTGCTTGGAGGTTGATACCTGCCAACGATAGCAATGCAAGGTAAGTTGCGCTGCCCAGTGCACGATCATCTTCAATAAGATGCGGTTGCGCACTAATTCCAGCATTCACGGCATCGTCTGCTGCAATAATGGTTACGGTTGCAGGTTCTGATGGATCCGCTGGGTTCCAGTTCATATCGACAACTTTACTGTCAAGGTGAACATAGAAGGTCGCTTGTGAAATGGTACCTGATGCCGGATCGCGTAAGGTATAGGTAAATTCATCAACCTGTCCTAAACCAGCACTGTCAGGATTTGGTGTATAGGTATAGTCACCATTTGGATAGATCACCAAGGTACCGTGAGCGCCTGGCACCGTGGTTGGAGAGCCTGTGATGGCCACACCGTTAATTTCACTGATGACACTATTTGGTGTAGCAATGTCGATTGCACCATTGGTATTTGGATCAGAGATCAGGTTACCGTGTGCTGCAACAACATCGTATCCAGTGATCACCGCAGGGTTGTAGAGATCAACCTCACCGTTCAGGGTAACACCGACTGCACCACCGACCAGACCATTGAACGACAAGAACGCTCGATATTCGCCTTCGGTCAAGCCCGCAATTTGCGCGGTTGGTGTGTTACCTAATAAGGTCAGATTCAATAATGAACGGTCACCTGTACCATTCACCGCTTCCCATTGACCGGTTACTTCATTGTATTTTTGCAATACAACATTGTAGTTACCGAGTGCCGATGCGCCAATCAGACTATTGAAGCTAAAGGTTGCAACACCTTCCTGTCCAGCAGCGACATTGAAATCAACGGTATCCACAGTCAGCAATTGCAGGTCAACCAGATTTCCGACATTCAACAAGACACCATAGAATGCTGAATCTGTTTCTGTGCCCACCAATTGGTATTGTGGATTGATTTCCACTTCCACCAAGTTGTCCGCAGCACGGATTGAATCAAACACAATATTCAGATTGGCATTTGTGGTCGCGCCTGTGACCGGATCGGTCAAGGTATAGGTGAATTGATCTGTTTGACCCACCCCCGAGCCATTCGCGAACGGAACATAGGTATAACTACCATCTTGATGGAAGGTAATCGTTCCATATTGACCATCGAAGCTTTCACCATCGGCATCAATCGGATGACCATTTACAGCAGAGACAATCGTGGTCGATGTAATTTGATCGACTTGTCCGTTTGGATCTGGATCAAGGATCACGTTACCTTCGGCATTACCGACTTCGTATCCGCCAGGGATCGATAGATCATAATCATCCATCGTTGCAGACAAGGTACCCAAGACACCTACACCTAATAAGCCATCGTAAGTCAGGAAGCCACGGTATTGACCCGCTTCTAAACCTTCAAGTACGACACCCGGAACATTACCGATACCAAGACCGAGTAAGTGCAAGCTAAGCAATGAAGCATCGCTATCGCCGTGGATAGATTCCCACTGATTGGTTGTGGTATTAAATTTTTGTACCACTAATTTATAGTCTGACAACAATGCAGCATCAATTAAGCCACTGTATTGGAAGGTCACTGTACCCTCATGCCCAGTCTGTACATCAAAGCCGATTGAGTTACCACCAAGTTGGGGTCAGTCGCAATAACTTTGATCGTATCGCCATCTTTTAAACCGCCCGGATTTGGTACGGTCCATTCACCTGTGGTTGGATCGGTAGGAACCTGAACAGTGCTGCCATCCGGGAAGGTCACCGTCACGGTTGAACCCGGTTCTGCAGTACCTTTGATTGGATCGGTACCATTGATTGGGTCAATCTCTGGCACAGCTGGTGCAGTCACATCCACGTTATAAGTTTGTGTATCCGTAACGTTGCTGCTATTGCCTGCTGCATCAATGAAAGTCACTTTAGCATCAATGGTTTTATCGCCATCTGCCAGCAAGTCACTACCTGCCACATCAGCAGTCCATTTACCAGTTGCTGGATCTACCGTTGCTGTATAGATCACACCATTAATCACAAGCGTCACAACAGTGCTCGCAGCATCTGCTGGCACACCTGTTAATTTACCTGTAATTGTGACAGTCGACGTTGACTCTGCTGCATTGAGGACATTATCTGCTGTGACCGGATCAACGCTAAACTCAACGTTACTTGTATTCGGTGGAGTAAGGTCTACAGTTTCTGTGCCCGGTGCAGATGGGTTACCTGCTGGGTCAGTCGCAATAACTTTGATCGTATCGCCATCTTTTAAACCGCCCGGATTTGGTACGGTCCATTCACCTGTAGTTGGATCCGTTTCAACATCAACCGTTGATCCATCAGGGAAGGTCACCGTCACGGTTGAACCCGGTTCTGCAGTACCTTTGATTGGATCGGTACCATTGATTGGGTCAATTTCTGGTACCGCTGGTGCAGTCACATCCACGTTATAAGTTTGTGTATCCGTAACGTTGCTGCTATTGCCTGCGGCATCAGTGAAAGTCGCTTTCGCATCAATGGTCTTATCGCTATCTGCCAGCAAGTCACTACCTGCCACATCAGCCGTCCATTTACCAGTTGCTGGATCTACAGTTGCGGTATAGGTCACGCCATTAATCACAAGTGTAACAACGGTCGTAGCTGCATCTGCAGGAATACCGGTTAAAGTACCGGTCACCTTCACAGTCGAAGTTGACTCTGCTGCGTTCAATACGTTGTCTGCAGTTACCGCATCAATCGCAAGGGTTGCACCGGTATTGTCTGGTGCTGTGGTATCCACTGTATAGACCTGGGTATCGGTCACGTTGCTGCTATTGCCTGCAGCATCAGTGAACGTCACTTTTGCATCAATGGTCTTATCGCTATCTGCCAGCAAGTCACTACCTGCGACATCTGCGCTCCATTTTCCTGTTGCTGTATCTACAGTTGCCGTATAAGTCTTACCATTAATGACGAGTGTCACGACTGTGCTTGCTGCATCAGCAGGGATACCGGTCAAAGTACCGGTAATTTTCACAGTCGAAGTGGATTCTGCCGCATTCAAAACGTTGTCTGCGGTCACTGGATCTACATTAAATTGAACACCATCTGTATCTGGTGGTGTGCTATCAATAACCACGGTTTCTGAGCCCGGTGCAGATGGGTTACCCGCTGGGTCAGTCGCAATAACTTTAATCGTATCGCCATCTTTTAAACCGCCCGGGTTTGGTACGGTCCATTCACCTGTAGTTGGATCAGTAGGAACCTGAACGGTACTGCCATCAGGGAAGGTCACAGTCACGGTTGAACCAGGTTCTGCTGTCCCCGTGATCGGATCTTTGCCATTAATTGGATCAATTTCTGGTACAGCTGGTGCAGTCACATCTACGTTATAAGTTTGTGTATCCGTAACGTTACTGCTATTGCCTGCCGCATCGGTGAAAGTCACTTTTGCATCAATGGTTTTGTCACTATCAGCCAGTAGATCACTACCTGCCACATCAGCAGTCCATTTACCAGTTGCCGGATCTACCGTTGCCGTATAAGTCTTACCATTAATGACGAGTGTCACCACTGTGTTTGCTGCATCAGCAGGGATACCGGTTAAGGTACCAGTCACCTTGACGGTCGATGCTGATTCTGCCGCGTTCAGGACATTATCCGCAGTCACCGGATCTACATTAAATTTAACTGCACCAGTGTCTGGTGGTGTAGTGTCTGGATTATTACCATTATTATTATCGCGCCCATGACTATCGCTGCCGCCACTTGCTGCTGCAATAATACCGCCAGCCACTAAAGGAACAGCCCACAACCATGGATTCATACCACCGTCATGGTAAAGCAAAGGTTCTACAGACTGAATCGGTTGATAGACCACATCTGAAACAGGAACCTCAGGAGCAGCCTCTGGCACAACCGCTGGCGTTTCTTCTAAGTATACCGCTCCTTCCGTGTCTGCATCTGCATCTGCATCTGCGTCACTATCTGCATCCGCATCATTTTCGGCATCTTTAAAACGTGCCCAAATGAGTTGACCATCTTCGCCTTGAAAAACCAGGCTGTTATCCAGATTCGCCCCTTCATTAAAGAAGTTTTGAATAACAATTGTTTCTCCGTTTTTCAGTAAAATAACGGCATTAGAACCATCTCTTTTTACTGTTGAGATATCGTTGACAGGGATCTTAACCAGAACCACCGTGGCCTCAGATGGTAAAGTCGCTGTTTTTTCCGTCGTATTTGCAAGGGTTTTATGACTTTCCTTGGAAATAATTTGTATTTCAGACATGATTATATTCCTCAATTATATATTATTAATTTCAAATCAATTTCTAATGACGTTATTACTGAAGTTAAAATTATTTTTTCAAGTGATAGAGTTCACGACACTACTTTAAATTAAACCGAATAAATGTTAAATAGCTCACAAAACAAAGAAAATAAACTTACATTGAAATAAATTATAACACTTACACAAATACATGTTTTACAACAACAAAAAAAATAAAAATTACTTTAAAAAATAAAAAAATTACACTTTTAAACAAATAAATTTACAAAGAAATAATGAGTTCCTAAAAAGTATTTTAATTAAATTAAACAAACTTTTTAAATATATTATTTAAATTAAAATAAAAGCTTTTTCCACACTTTAATTAAACTAAACACACCATTTAACGATTTTGTTAACTAAAAACAAAAAAGCCTTTTCATTATAAAAAGGCTTTTTTTAACAAAAGAAAAAAATATACGATTAAAAATTATCAGGATTTTCCAAGCGTTTGACCTCTTCCCGTTTACTTGGGTGATGCATGGTGGCGACCCCGTCCTCGGTTTTCTGATCCAGTAAAATTTCAGGGTTATAGATGGTAATCGTCTCTCGCCCTAAAGCATCCTCACCAATAATATATTTAAAACCACGGCGGTTCATCTTGTTACACATGCGTTGATAGAAGCCTTTTAAGCCTTCTTTCTCTTCATTTGGATTGTAGTAGAACGCATTCATCACCGCAGGCAAACCAAGACCACATACCACTCCGGATAGCAACACACTGATAAAGGTATAACCAATCAGGATACTGCTGTATGGGCTAAGCTGAGGAATGTTGGCCACAGCCAGGATCAAGGCCAGTGAAATACCACCACGTACCCCTCCCCAGGATAGAATCGCTAAACTGCCGTTATAGCTTTTTTTACGGAAAGATGGGAATAAGGCAAAAGAAGCAAAGTTGGCCGCAAAACGGGACAGATGCAGGATAATAAAGGCAATAATCCCGCCAATAATCAGGTTAGCACTCAGATCAAGAATAAAGAGTTCCAGACCAATCAGGGTAAATAAGAAGGAGTTGATAATGCCTTCAACCGTATGCCAGAAGTGATTCACTTCACGTATTTCACGCTGTTCACGAATCTCTTGCCATTTGTTGCCGACAATCAGACCGCCAATGACACAAGCGATCGGCGCTGATGCATGAGCAAATAATGCGACCAGATAAGAACCACTGGCCAGCAAGGCTGTGGTTAAGATTAATGACTCCATCTCGTGTTTACCGCGTAATAAACGCAAGATTGCAAAACCGAATCCAAAACCAATGATCACCGCGACAAAGATTTCATAAAGTAAGGTTTCGACGGTTGCCAATAATGAAAAATGCTCACCTTGTAGCACTTTTAATAAAGTCATAAATAAGGCAATACACATGGCATCATTAAATAAAGACTCACCTTCCAGCTTTACCATGAGATGATGGGGCGCACGAATTGAACTGAGTACACCTTTAACACCAATAGGATCTGTCGCCCCAAGCGCTGCGCCTAATAACAATAAAACGCCAATCGGGACCGGATAACCAACCAGCCATTGAAATAAATACAATAAACCTGCATAAAATCCAGCACATAGCACCAATGCAATCGTGGCTAAAATACCGATAGGTTTCCAGTAGTTTTTTAAATCTGAAATTTTAAACTTAAGAGCTGAAGAGGTTAAAATGAAACAAATCACACCATTAATTAAAAAATCATAAAAATCAATATTTCTTACAGCAGCTTCAATATTATGAATATTAATGGTAATAAACTGGTTACCATTTAACAGGCTTGCGCCCCACTGTAAAATAAAGACAAAAATCGCAGAAACAATCGGAACCCCAATCGCCTGAGGAAAACCCAGTATTCGTTTATTAAAAATGGTGGTGGCAATGGATAATGCAAAAATTACCGTTAATGCTTGTAAAAGAAAAAAATTACCCATATGACCTCTTTATTTATTTCAATCTTCAACACATACAATTTATTTAAACTTTAAAATTAACCCTAAAGTGCAATTCAAAAGTCTATTGTTTTTTATGATTGAATAAAGAATGAAGGTCTATGCTGCAGTTTGGCTCACTAATTATTTAATTTTATTTACAAATGATTCAGTACAGTAATAAACCTATCATCCTCAACTCAGCATAGACATGTTATTTTACGTTAATTCTGCTTAGGCTTCGTATATCTTCCGTATAAAAATCAAGGACAAAAAACCGCCGGGGCTGATCACTTAAAAGTATTACATTGGTTGACATCACCCGATTTCAAACCGGTCTGAAACCACTGCATACGCTGTTCACTGGTACCATGAGTAAAACTATCAGGCACAACCTGTCCTGTGGCACGACGCTGCAAATAGTCATCACCAATTTTTTCAGCAGCATCCATCGCTTCTTCAATATCCCCTTGCTCAAGGAATTGGGTGCGCTGCTGATTTTGATGCGCCCAGATACCGGCAAAACAGTCGGCCTGTAATTCCAGACGAACAGAGAGTTGATTGCCCTGTGCCTGACTCGCCTGAGCACGTGCTTGCTGTACCTGATCTGAAATTCCCAACAGATTCTGGATATGATGTCCCACCTCATGTGCAATTACATAAGCTTGGGCAAAATCCCCGGCCTGATCCTGACGGGAAAGCTCGGTCTGGTTCTGCTCACCAGAGATGCCCATCTGTTGACGCATATCCTTAAAGAAAGAGGTATCAATATAGACCTTTTGATCTGCCGGACAATAGAACGGTCCCATCGCGGCTTGTGCAGTCCCGCAACCTGATCGGACCACACCACTAAACAGCACCAGACGAGGTGGCTTATAAGTCATTCCCAATTGCTGGAAAATCGGCGTCCAGGTGTCTTCTGTATCTGCCAGTACCGTACCGACAAAATCACTGGCTTCTTTTTGTTCAGCGGTCAAACTTTGCGGTGCACTGCCCTGTTGAGACGATTGTGCCGTGACGGCTTGCGTGGCCTGATAGGCTTGTTGTGGATCGACACCAAAGAACTTCCAGGCCACAAAAGCCACCACCAGACCCAATATACTGATACCACCTGCTTTAGCTCCGCCACCACCACGACGGTCTTCAACATTGGTACTGACTCGACGACCTTTCCAACGCATAACTACCTCACATTATTCTGATGATGACGATTCAGGCTTAAGTTGATGCCTTTGGCCAAACTTTCTGAATCAGACTGATAATAAGCAATACAATTGCGCCCGCCACCAGACCAATTCCAAGATTGATCAAAGTCGGCGTCAATGCGCCAATGATTGAACCCACATTTGGAATCAGCTCTAAATGGTCAACGGTTTCTTCGGTAAAATGATGCAGTAAAGGAATGGTATGCGAAATAATACCGCCACCGACTAAAAACATGGCAATTGTCCCGACAATTGACAGTGTTTTCATCAAAACTGGAGCAAAAGCAAGTAAACCACGTCCTATTTTATTTTTAAACTCAGAAGCCTGCTGGGTTAAATATAAACCTAAATCGTCAATTTTAACGATCATTGCAACCAGACCATACACCCCGACCGTCATGACAATTGCAATAATACTTAATACTGTCACTTTAGTCATAAACGCTGCTGTTGCAACTGTACCTAACGAAATCACCACAATTTCAGCAGATAAGATAAAGTCGGTCCGAATCGCCCCTTTGACTTTTTCCTTTTCAAACTTGGCCAGATCAACTTCGACATGTTGTAAATCTTCACTCGCCTCTTCTTTGGTTTTGGCTTTTTTATGTTTCAAGGTATGAACGACTTTTTCGACACCTTCATAACAGAGAAACAAGCCGCCAATCATCAACAAAGGATTAATCAGCCACGGCGCAACCACACTGATAAGCAGTGCCAATGGTACGAGGATTAACTTATTAACAAATGATCCTTTGGCAACACTCCACACCACAGGCAGCTCTCGATCTGCACGTACGCCACTGACCTGTTGTGCATTCAGCGCCAGATCGTCGCCCAATACACCCGCAGTTTTTTTGGCTGCCATTTTGCTCATTACAGCAACATCATCCAGAATCGTCGCAATATCATCCAGTAATAATAATAAACCACTCGCCATTTTTAATTCCTCATTTGTATTTATGTCGCTATTGTAGATTCCCTCAGTATATTCACAATATTATTTTTCAGAAAAAGTTTCAGCAATCGCTGACGAAAAAAAATTATTTCCCGTACAATAATATCAATCTTATATTTATTAAATCACTGAATCTTGGAACATATCATGAGTAATATTGATCAACGTCCAATCATTTTGACAGGCGACCGTCCGACTGGACAACTTCATCTTGGACACTTTGTCGGTTCATTACGTTCTCGTGTAGGTCTACAAGACAGTCATCATCAACACCTGTTATTGGCTGATGCTCAGGCCATGACAGACAATGCCGATAACCCGGATAAAGTTCGCAACAACATTCTTCAAGTGGCACTCGACTATCTTGCTGTTGGGATTGACCCAAGCAAAACCACAATTTGTGTGCAATCTTGCTTACCTGCACTGAATGAATTGACCATGCTGTACCTTAACTACGTGACTGTTGCACGTTTAGAGCGTAACCCGACCATTAAATCCGAGATCCAGATGCGTGGTTTTGAGCGTGATATTCCAGCGGGCTTCCTGTGCTACCCGATTGCGCAAGCAGCAGACATCACGGCATTTAAAGCCACCGTTGTTCCTGTCGGCGAAGACCAGATTCCAATGATCGAGCAAACCAACGAAGTGGTTCGTCGTGTTAACCGTCAAATCGGTCATGACCTGTTACCAGAATGTAAAGCGTTGTTATCCAATATGGCACGTTTACCTGGTTTTGACGGTAAAGCAAAAATGTCTAAATCATTAGGCAATACCATTGTGCTGAATGCTTCTGACAAAGACATCAAGAAAGCTGTTAATGCCATGTATACCGATCCGAATCACTTACGTATTGAAGATCCAGGTCAGGTTGAAGGCAATATCGTATTCACTTATTTAGATGCTTTTGATCCAAATAAAGAAGAAGTGGAAGAATTAAAAGCGCATTATCGTCGTGGTGGTCTCGGTGATGGTACAGTGAAAAAACGTCTGGAAGGTGTACTTAAAGAACTGATTACACCAATCCGTGAACGTCGTGCCGAGTTAGAAAAAGATCCGGATTACATTATGGATGTACTTAAACAAGGCACTGAAAAATGCCGGATTATCACTCAACAGACACTTGATGAAGTCAAAGACGGCTTAGGATTATTTAAATTCTAATTTATGTTCTTATTCACATAAAAAGCCCGATTTCGGGCTTTTTTTAATATAAATGTTTGATTTAAGTTTGATTTTAGAACTTCCCGATAAAATATAAAACTAACACTTTTTGTCACTTATTAACATGTATTAACAGTTGTTAACATGAATACCGATGAACTTGGTCGGGATTTTAAATAAGATTGCGTTGTAGATTAGCAAACACTAATCTCATGACATTTCTCCTTTCAACCGAAACTGTTTTAAACAGATTCGTTGTTCAACGCAATGACAACCCCAATCATTGCGTTTTTTTTTCGCCTGTCATAATCTAAACAATTTAAGTTGAAATTCAACTGTATTAGTTTTATTCTTATAACTGTTTTATTTTTATAAAAAATTTATTAATTATCTCTAAAAGAAATAAGAGAAACGCTGATGATCTGGGATTTATTAACACATCCTTCTAATCTTATTTTTAGCATTGCCTTAATGCTATGTCTATTTATCGGTGTACTCGAATTCATCTTGCTGTTATTTGGCGGTAGTTCCAGTTTTCTGGAACAGTTTCTTCCTGATAGCCTGACTGATATTGACCATGCCGATGTTTCACTGGAACAGTCAGGAAATCTGTTTACCCAGCTTTTAGAATGGCTTTATCTGGGCAAAGTCCCGTTACTGATCTGGTTAATTATTTTCTTAACCCTGTATGCATTAACAGGCTTGATTATTCAGGATGTTTTTTTCCAGTTTACAGAACAATATGTATCGGCATGGATCATTGCGCCTGCCTGCCTGTTTTTGGCAATGCCACTGGTACGTTATAGCGCAGCACTGATTGCCAAGATTATTCCCAAAGATGAAACCACAGCCATTCGGCATGATGACCTGATTGGTCGTACCGCCCACATTATTTTAGGGGAAGCCAGACCAAACTCCCCTGCTCAGGCCAAAGTAAAAGACCAGTTTGGCCAGATGCATTACGTCTTGGTTGAACCCGAATTTGATATGGTTTTCCATCAAGGTCAGGACGTTATTTTAACGCAAAGAACCAAAATTGGCTTCCAAGCGATTGTTGCTTAGTTTTTATATTTATTACATGAGTGTGTTTAAATGTTGAGTTCAGCATTGACTGAAATTCTAATTATTACAGGTGTTATTTTTGCCGCACTGATTTTTATTGGTATTGTCATCGCGCGTCTTTATACCCGTTCCAGCAAAGAAGTCTCTTTCGTACGTACCGGTTTTGGTGGTGAAAAAGTCATTTTAAATGGAGGCGCTATCGTGCTTCCTGTTTTACATGAAATTATCCCGGTCAACATGAATACCTTACGCTTAGAAGTAAAGCGTGCCGCGGATCAGGCATTGATTACCCGTGACCGTATGCGTGTCGATGTCATGGCGGAATTTTATGTGCGTGTTAAACCGATTGCAGAATCCATTGCAACCGCGGCCCAGACCTTAGGCCGTAAAACCATGTCTCCACCAGAGTTAAAAGATCTGGTTGAAGGTAAATTTGTCGATTCACTACGTGCGGTGGCCGCTGAAATGGCCATGGAAGAGTTGCATGAGAAGCGTGTCGACTTTGTGCAAAAAGTTCAGCAAGTTGTTTCGGAAGATTTATCCAAGAATGGTCTGGAACTTGAAACCGTGTCTTTAACAGGTCTCGATCAAACCAGCTTTAAATTTTTTAATCCGCAAAATGCCTTCGATGCAGAAGGTTTAACCAAGCTGACTGAAACCATTGAAGACCGCCGTAAAAAGCGTAACGACATTGAGCAAGATGCTGACTTGGCGATCCGTGCCAAAAATCTTGAAGCTGAACGTGCCCGTCTTGGCATTTCACGTGAAGAAGAATATGCCAAGCTAGAACAGGAACGTGAAATTTCCATCCGTAAAGCCGAACAATTGGCTGAGATTGCCTCACAGGAAGCAGGCAAAAAACGTGAAGCTGAAGAAGCACGTATTGCGGCTGAACGTGAAGTGGAAATTAAACGGATTGCTTCTGCACGTGATGTCGAAAACGAGAATATTCAAAAAGCGCAATTAATCCAGAAAGCGCAGGTTGAACAGAAGAAAACCATTGAGCTGGCTGAACAGGATCGTGCCATTGCCATTGCTGAAAAATCCCGTGCCGAATCAGAAGCTAAGGCGCAGGCGGATAAAGCCCGTGCTGAAGCGGTAAAAGCAGAAGAAGAAGTTGTCACTGTCCGTGAAACCCAACGCGCTGAACGTCAAAAGGCGGTTGAACTGGTTGCAGCCAAACAGACTGCCGAGAAAGAAGCGATTGCCATTACCGTTGCTGCGGATGCGGGTAAAAAAGCCGCTGCCGATGAAGCAGAAGCCGTGCGTATTGCCGCAGAAGCGGACGCTGAGAAAATCCGCTTAAAAGCCAAAGGTGAAGCAGATGCGAAAGTGTTGCTGGCTCAAGCCCTAGAGAAACAATATCAAGTCGATGCGGAAGGTGCGCGTGCAGTCAATGAAGCAGCCAACACCCTTTCTGCGGAACAGGTTGAAATGCAGGTGCGTCTGGCCTTATTGAAGCATTTACCAGAAATTATCCGTGAAAGCGTCAAACCGATGGAAAATATTGATGACATCAAGATCTTGCAAGTCAATGGTTTAAATGGCTTCGCTGGCGCTTCTGCAACTTCCGGTGAAGCGGTTGAAAACGGTTCAACCTCATTATCGGATCAGGTGGTAAATAGTGCCTTACGCTACCGTTCACAAGCTCCATTAATTGATAGCCTGATGAATGAACTGGGCCTGCAAGGGGGCGACATCAATGGTTTGACCCAAGGTCTGAATAAACCCAAAGCAGAATAAGTCTGATATGAAATAAAAAAAGAGCCTATAGCAGGCTCTTTTTTTTTTATGGAATTGATTACTTATATACCACCGTCACTGTGGCTTGTGCATTGACACTTCCCGCAACGGCGGCAACATTATCTTTCTTATAATATTTTGCATAGAAATTTTTAGTTAGAGACGGATTTGCTCCAGATCCCAGCGTTCCGAACAGATATTCAGTATTATAGCTTATCGCATTATTATTCGATGCATCATATATCCGTATACCGACATTACTGGTGGCTGCATTACTATTGTTCAATACGTTGGTGTTATTGCCAACATTAGAATTGTCACTCATCGCAAAATAAAGTGCAGTACTGGCAAGCCCGGAACTGCATGTCGCCGTGATTGAAAAAGGGGTTTTCCCCCCTGCTTCGGTTCCGGTGCTGGACAAGGCACTGGTGGCAATGGTCGGCAAGGTCACAATCGGATTGTTTAAACTGCAGGTCTTGGTATTCGCCGGGGTCAGGGTCAATTGTATAAAACCGGACTGACTATCCTGATAACGGTTTGTTCCTTCGGTCAGATCCAGATAGACCTTGCCTAAATCAAGCTGCACCGCTGCTGTACTCTCCGTCAAGGCCGCAGTGAAATAGAACTTTAAATTGACAATATTGACACCTTGCGTGGCGGACTCGCCTGTGGCATTGCTATATAAACTAATGGTTTTGGCTAAAGCTAAGACTGGCTTCCCCGCCTTGGTATCCTGAACCTGAAACGTCACATAGCCATATTGATTGAAATAAGGACTGCTACTGTTAACGATCTTGTAATAGGTTGTACCGGCATAACTCACCGACTGATCAAAGTTGACATGACTGCCCACCGTAGTGAAAGAAGAGGTTTTTCGGTCTGCAAAATTATCAGGAACCTTATTCGAACAATTCACCAAAGAGTAAGCAGGAATAGAAGTCGCAAAATTGGTGGCCAAGGTCCAGTTAGAGTTTGAACCGGTGATACTGCTGGTATTGCTTGCCAAAGGCTGAGATGGTGTAGAGTTACACACGCCTGTATCGGTTGCATGGAGCTGTTGCACTGAAACAATCGCTAAAACAGTCCATAAGAGCGTAATTGCATATCTGTTCTGCATGTTATTTACACTCCACATCTATCATCTGTATCCGTTTCGTTTGCTTATTCTGCGGAATCATTTTCTCTGGTGCGGCAATACGGCAAGCATAGGATTCATTCATGCCCCATTGCACATAGAGATCTTGTTTTAATAATTGCGCTTTTTCTATAAATAGCTGATTTGACTGGCCAAACATGCCTGCAACTTGCCCCGCCTGATTCACTGCCTGCACCCCGATCGGGATCTGCTGGTGTTCACCCTTAACCTGTACATTTAATAAAATATTTGAGCTTTGCTCGACATCAAATTTGATCAAGGTTGAACTATAACGGCGTGGAATGACTTCCGCCTGATTCGCAGTTAAATTCACATCCAGAGGCAAATGCTTGGTATCTAAACGGATGGTGTTGGCTTCATAAGGAGAAACATTGGCATAAATTGCATTACCCCAATAGTCAACTTTACTGCCCCAGGCATTCATCACATCAGCGCCATGCGCACCCTTTGCATGAACAATGGTAAACGTGTCCGATAAATTATTGGTTGCGGTAATTCCATAAGGATGAGCGACAACCGCACCTTTGGCACTGAAACCATATTGGGTCTGGTCATCACTCCAGCCCGTCACAGCGCCTAGTTGTACTTGAGCTAAGCTGTAATTGATATTGGCTGAAACAGCAGAATTATTTTTTCCATTGTTCCAGTTCTGGGTCGTGGTTAAGCCATAATTGAATTGATTGTTTTCCCCTAATGTTCCAGTGAAACCCACATTCGCTGTGGTTGGATGGCCGACGTTATCTGCATATTGTATATTAGAATACAGATTGGCCTGCTTTTTACGCCACTCTAAAGGTAAAGACAAGCTCAGATAAACCTTATTTTCTTTTCCAGCATCATTTAACTGATTATTATTTTGACTATAACCGATAGAATAGCTCAATCTATTCCAGCGATTACTATAGTTAATACTATATTGCACATAGTCTTTATTGGTATTCCAGTATTTATTTTGGGTGGCATTTAAATAAACAGAGCCCAAACCCTCTTTAAAATTTTGATAAAGTGAAATGTTAAATTGCTGTTTTAATAAATAGGTAAGAAAAAGACTATCGATTTCAGCTTGATTCAAATCATTAAAATTTCGTAAAGACATCGTATTACTTAATGTCATGTATTCCCGATCTTGATATTGTGCTGAAACGTTCAGAAAAGTATTCAGCGGACTATAGCTATATTGATAAGCAGCTTTATATTTCCATCCGGCATAGTCATTTTTTGCTAAGCTCGCATTTGTTTTTTCCGCATCAAATCTTAGTCCGCCCAGCCTTGTATTTTGGCCAAAACCGAATAAATAGCTTTGAAAATCATGACTGAGATTGCTGCCAAGATATAAGCTGGAATAATTGCTTAGGCCATATTCGGCACTGAGTTGACCCAGATAATCCTCTGAGGTTTTATTGTTGATTTTGTATTGACCTGAGGCAATGCTGTAGTTTAACTGTCCCATTCGAACAAGGTTCATATTCCCTTGCATCGGCACAATAAAGCTATGTTTTTCCCCACCATTTTCAGTGACCTGAACAGTTAAATCACCATTATTATTGACCGCTGTGAGATCATTAAACTCAAATTCACCTGCAGGTACGGTACGTTCGTAAATTTTCCGGCCATTCTGAAACACAGAAACCAATGCATTGGTGTTAGCCAAACCACGGATCAAAGGTGCATAGCTGCGCTGCGACATCGGCAACATACTAATATCGGAAGCAAGCTGTAAGCCGCGTATTTGCGCCGAGTCAATTGCATAAGTCTGGGTATTAAAGTCACCCATCTCTAGCCGTGCTTTCAGCGCAGGAATATCTGTAGACAATACATTCAGATAAGATTGATACCCGCCGAGCTGTGTTCCATTTGAGTCAAAACTTCCCGCATGACGAAAGTTAAAACGACTGAAATTGAATCCACCGGTTAAATTCAGATAATTGCTGCTGACTTGTTCTCGCTGATTCAATTTACTGGTGTAACGATTAAAATCGTAACCGAGATAAGCAGCAGTCACCCCCTGCTCAAATCGTTCAGGTGCAATATAACCTTCTGGTCGCTGATTAATGATGGCTAAAGGTAAAGAAATATCCAGAGTTAATGCCGACATATCCAGATCATAGTAGGCATCTGGATTGAGTTCTTTAATGGTCAAGCATGGTTTTTTAGGTAGCTTTTCCAAGACTTCTGGACGTAGATCCAGCCGTTTCAACAATTGCTCATCAATACATAGCACCGCCGTCAGCTCGGCATTCAAATGATCGAATTTAAGCGTAAGCTGACCCAATGAGCGATGATGATTAATACTGGTATTGAGTGAGTACACACCCGCAGCAACGCCATTGGTCTGGCGGAATGAAGCTAGATCAATGTCCTGATTGCGTCCGCCAAACAATGCACGTGCATCAAAGGTATAAATTCGATTATTTGATCCATCTCTCGCTTGCAATTTCTGATTTATATTTTCATTTTCTGCTGCGTAAGTAGCTTGCATGCATAAAAAAATAACGCTATATCCGAATGCATGCTTCATTTATTCTGCGCCATTGATGACGGCTTGATAAGCCTGATTTCCACCATAATCATTAATCAGTAAATAGCTAATATGCTGAGGCTTAAATTGAATTCCAGGTTTAAAACTTTCAGTAGAATAAGGCGCAACCATTAATGGATCAGCATAAACAACATTTTCTTTATCCGGATTCAAGCTCACATTATAAAAATTTATATAATAAGGTGATGGATTATTTACTATGATGCTTTTATTAATTTCATTATATTTAAAGGTGATATTTGCAAATGCTTTGTCTTGTGAGATTTTTAAATTAACAGGACGATAAAACAGTTTGATCCGTGAACGAATCGACACCTGTAATTTATTCTTTTCTGCGCTTTCTACCTGTTCAGCGGCTGGAATATCCAGAATATTAAACCAATATAAGCTTTCTCTATCCTGAGGCAAAGCCGTAGTATCTTTCGCAATTAAGCGCAGCATTTGTCCTTTATTTGCGGCAATTTGCGTTAATGGAGGCGTTAAGATAAACGGGATCTTATCCGCCTCCGGGATCTGATGCGGGTCACCATTGTCTAACCAGGCCTGAATCAATGCAGGACGATCATCAGGATTGCTCAATTGAACCGTGACCGTATTCTGGTTGGAAGGAAAAATAATACGCGTACCAGTAATCGTCACTCCTGCACATGTTGCTGTAGAGATCGAACTGAGCATTGCAATGCCAAAGGCAATCGATGAGATACGCATATTGTTATATTTCCCTGAACCAACCAAAATGAAACAACAATTATTTATAAATAATGCTGTAGCTTACTGATGACGTTACTGCACCGGCAGTGGTTGCAGCTGTCGCGAAATAACGTGCGAAATAGTTGAAGTCATTGCTGTTTGTACCAGCAGACACCCCTACACTGCTTGACTGGGTTGGTGCTGGTGCATTTACGTCAATCACGGTCTGGTTGTTGGTCAACAGTTGCACATCAACACCTGTCGCTGCGCCGGTGTTAATTAAACGACCTGCTGCATTCACTTTAGCCACTTCTGATTCGAAGTAAGGCGTTGCAATTAAGGTAGAGCTTGAAGGTCCAGATGCTGTACAACCTGTACCAGTTAAATTGATTTTAAATGCAGTGGTACCCGCAGTTGCATTTGCCGCACCTAAAGCAGCGGTATTAACCGTTGGTAAGGTTACAGAGGCAGATGCATTACCACTTCCCGCAACGTTGGCACTACAGGTTCCAGCAACCAGCTGACCCGTAAAAGTAATCACGCCAGTTGCAGCAAAAGTTGTCGATGTTGCGCATATAGCCAGGAGAGCAAGCCCTAAACTTAATTTTTTCATTTGAGAGTATCCATAAAAATTTGATTGATTTTTCATTACTTAGCTTCACCCCAAATTGTTTAAAATCTTTGTAAAAAAGCTATGCAATTCAGAAACAATAATATACATAAAAACAACACTTTCAATAAAAATTCGCAAACTATGTCACACTTTTACTGATTAATACACAACAATTCGAGTTTTGATTTTTTCATGATTTAAAACATCAACTTAAAAATACCAGAGATTAAAATCCCTGTTTTTTATGCTTTTCCTTTTTGGTCAGAAGGTGAATATTTTTGTCACTTTGGTACAAGTTGTTGAAATTTAAACAGCTCATTCAATTTTTTAAAATGCATAAAAAACAGACAGTCATTTGATGTTTTAGGTGTATATTCCGGCTGCAATGCTAAATTTTAATTTTTATTGAGGATCAGTTTTTATAGCCAAACCCACTTATATTTATAGCTCCCACCTAACTTTTTCAGCCAATAAAAAACCCCAATGTCGCCATTGGGGTTTTTTAAAGATTAAAATCTAACGTATTACGCTAAACCTTTCTCTTTTAAAACTTGCAACATAGTAGAACCAAGCTCAGCTGGGCTACGCGTGTAAGCCATTCCCGCGCGTTCAAATGCAGCGAATTTCTCTTCAGCAGTACCTTGACCACCAGAAATGATCGCACCAGCGTGACCCATACGCTTACCTTTAGGTGCAGTTACACCAGCGATATACCCGACTACAGGCTTAGTCACGTTAGATTTGATGAATTCAGCAGCTTCTTCTTCCGCTGTACCACCGATCTCACCGATCATGATGATTGCATCAGTATCTGGATCGTCTTGGAACAATTGAAGTGCTTCGATCTGGTTCATACCTGGGATTGGGTCACCACCAATACCGATACAAGTAGACTGACCTAAACCAAGCTTAGTTGTTTGAGCAACAGCTTCATAAGTCAATGTACCTGAACGTGAAATGATACCAATACGACCTGGTTGGTGAATGTGACCAGGCATAATACCGATCTTACATTCGCCTGGAGTGATCACGCCTGGGCAGTTAGGACCAACTAAACGCGTACCGTTACCGTTCGTTTCCAAGTAGCGTTTTGCTTTAAGCATGTCGATTGTTGGAACACCTTCAGTGATCACAACGATCAGGCCAACACCTGAATCAACCGCTTCAACGATTGAGTCTAAAACGAATGGAGCTGGTACATAGATTACAGATGCATCAGCATTTGTTTCACGTACCGCTTCTTTCATTGTGTTGAATACTGGTAGGTCAAGGTGAGTTGTACCACCCTTACCTGGAGTAACACCACCAACAACTTTTGTACCGTAGTCTAAAGCTTGTGCAGAGTGGAAAGTACCGTTTTTACCAGTAAAACCTTGTACCAATACTTTAGTGTCTTTATTAATTAATACGCTCATGATTGATACTCCTTACGCTTTAACTGCAGCTACAACTTTTTCTGCGGCATCAGATAAACCGTTCGCAGAAATTAATTTCAAACCAGATTCATCAAGTAATTTAGCACCTAACTCAGCGTTGTTACCTTCTAAACGAACAACAACTGGAACAGTTACGTTTACTTCTTGAACCGCTGCAATAATTGCTTCAGCAATCATGTCACAACGTACGATACCACCGAAGATGTTGATTAAAACACCTTGTACAGAAGTATCAGCAAGGATGATTTTGAACGCTTCGATTACGCGCTCTTTGGTTGCACCGCCACCAACGTCAAGGAAGTTTGCAGGCTGACCACCATAAAGTTTAATGATGTCCATTGTTGCCATTGCAAGACCAGCACCGTTCACCATACAACCGATGTTACCTTCTAAAGCAACATAGTTAAGATCAAATTCAGATGCTTTTAATTCACGCTCGTTTTCTTGAGTTTTGTCACGTAAAGCAGCAACTTTAGGTAAACGGTAAAGCGCGTTAGAGTCGATACCAACTTTGGCATCTACACATAAAATATCGCCATTTTCACGAACTGAAAGTGGGTTAATTTCAAATAATGCAAAGTCATTTTCTACAAATGCTTGGTAAGCAGCGCCCATAATTTTTACAAATTGGCTCACTTGCTTGTCTTTCAAACCTAAAGCAAATGCAACTTCACGTGCTTGGAATGGTTGTAAGCCAACTAAAGGATCAACTTCAACTTTGATAATTTTTTCAGGAGTTTCTTCCGCAACTTTCTCGATTTCTACACCACCTTCGGTAGAAGCCATGAAAGTAATACGACGGCTAGAACGGTCTACAACCGCGCCCAAGTAAAGCTCACGCTCAACTGGGTAAACGTCTTCAGCAACGATAATGCTGTTTACTGGTTGACCATTTGCATCAGTTTGATACGTTACAAGACGAGTACCAATGATGTTGTTAGCAAATTCGATAACATCTTCTTTAGATTTTGCAACTTTAACGCCGCCAGCCTTACCACGACCACCAGCATGAACTTGCGCTTTCATTACCGCGAATTTACCACCAAGCTGTTCAAATGCAGCAACTGCTTCGTCTGCATTTGTTGCCAAGATACCTTCTTGTACTGGCATGCCATATTCTTTCAATAATGCTTTAGCTTGATACTCATGTAAGTTCATTTAGTTACCTACTATGTTGTTTGTGTGATACAGCCAGATCTTCTTAAAATCAGGCTGCTACATATTGAATAAATGATTGCCTGAACCAGACAATCATCATCATTCAAAAAAGTGTGGCAAACCACACTTTATGTTTTATTTACGCTTGCGTTGAATCGCGTGGATTGCACGACCGTCAACAGAAAGCGCTGCTTCATGTACAACTTCAGAGAAAGTTGGGTGACCGAAAGTCATCAATTGCAAGTCTTCAACCGAAGAAACGAATTCAAGCGCGATCATACCTTGGTGTACGATGTCAGATGCATTAGGACCCACAACGTGCATACCTAAAAGACGATCTGTTTTCGCATCAGCAACGAACTTCACAAAACCAGCAGTATCACCAGCAGCCAATGCACGACCATTCACCGCAAACGGGAATTGACCAGCTTTAACTTCATGACCTTTTTCAGCGGCTTGTTCTTCAGTTAAACCGACCCAAGCTGCTTCTGGATGCGTATAGATCACGCTGATGATGGTGTCGTAGTTCACTTGAGCAGCATGACCGTGGATACGTTCAACTGCCATTACGCCTTCTTCCATTGCTTTATGTGCAAGCATTGGACCGCGTACCAAGTCACCAATCGCATAAACACCTTCAACAGATGTTTGGCACTGATCATTGACATCAACCAAACCACGTTCAGTGAGTTTAATGCCAGAATCTTCTGCCAATAAACCTTCTGCATATGCTTTACGGCCTACACAAACGATTAACTTGTCAAAAACTTGTTCTTTGTCTTCACCAGCTTGGTTATATTTAACCGTTACTTCGCGACCATTGGTTTCAGCACCAGAAACTTTTGCACCGATACGGATATCTAAACCTTGTTTTTTCAAGATTTTTTGATATTCCTTCGCCAATGCTTTGTCTGCCATTGGTAAGAAAGCATCTAATGCTTCAAACACAACAACTTCTGAACCAAGACGACGCCATACTGAACCAAGCTCTAGACCGATCACACCTGCACCGATCACACCAAGACGCTTAGGAACTTCTGGGAATTTTAATGCACCAGTAGAGTCAACAATCAAGTCTTCATCAACAGGAGCAACTGGAATATTGACAGGTACAGAACCCGTTGCAAGGATCACGTACTTCGGTTCTAAAACCTGTACATCACCTTCAAACGGTGTGAATTCTACTTTTTTACCTGCAAGTAATTTACCCGTACCTTGTAACCACTCGATACCATTACCTTTCAGTAATTGAGCAACACCACCGGTCAATTGATCTACAACTTTGTCTTTACGTGCCAACAAAGTGTCTAAATCAAATTTAACTTCACCCGTGGTAATACCGTGTTCAGCAAGTTCGTGAACAGTTGCTTCGTAACGGTGAGAAGAGTCAAGCAATGCTTTAGAAGGGATACAACCCACGTTTAAACAGGTACCACCTAAAGATGGCTTACCGTTGTGAATACGTTTTTCGATACAAGCAACTTTGAAACCAAGTTGAGCTGCACGAATTGCCGCTTCATAACCACCAGGTCCACCGCCAATAACAACAAGATCAAACTGTTGAGACATCTTTATCTCCAATGAATCTCCCCTATCTTCTTTTATCAGAGAAGAAATTTCACAAACCCAGAAACTAATCAGACTTGTGAAAGTCCCTCTTGTAATTCAAGAGGGACTTAGGGGGATTTTTAAATAAAAAATTATAGGTCAAGAATGAGTTTAGCTGGCTCTTCTAACAATTCTTTGATTGTTACCAAGAAACCTACCGCTTCTTTACCATCGATTAAACGGTGGTCATAAGAAAGTGCTAAATACATCATTGGCAAGATTTCAACTTGACCATTCACCGCCATAGGACGCTCTTGGATTTTATGCATACCCAAGATTGCAGTTTGTGGCTGGTTTAAAATAGGTGTTGAAAGCAATGAACCGAAAGTACCGCCGTTGGTGATTGTGAACGTACCACCAGTCATGTCTTCGATGCCTAACTTACCGTCACGTGCTTTAAATGCATAGTCACGGATACCGTTTTCAACTTCTGCATAGTTCATACGGTCAGTATCACGAAGTACAGGAACAACCAGACCACGGTCAGAAGAAACAGCTACACCGATGTCATAGAAACCGTGATAAACGATATCGTCGCCATCAATAGATGCGTTTACAGCTGGGTAGCGTTTTAATGCTTCAGTTGCCGCTTTAACGAAGAAAGACATAAAGCCTAAACGAGCACCATGACGTTTTTCGAAAGCATCTTTATATTGCTTACGCATTTCCATGATTGGCTTCATGTTCACTTCGTTGAACGTAGTTAACATTGCAGTTTGTTGTGTAGCCGCCAATAAACGTTCAGCAACACGCTTACGTAAACGTGTCATTGGAACACGTTTCTCGATACGCTCGCCTACAGCAACGCTTAATGGTTGAACTGATGCAGCTGGCTTATGGTTCGCAACATCTTCTTTAGTGATGCGACCACCACGGCCTGTACCTTGAACGTCAGCAGCATTGATACCGGTTTCAGACAATGCTTTACGTACTGCAGGTGCCTGGTTTTGATCAACCGGTTGAGTTGATGCAGCAGCCGCAGGTGCAGATGCAGCAGGCGCCGCTTCTGCTGGTGCAGCAGCTTCAGGAGCAGCCGCAGAAACAGCACCAGCTTCGAATTGAGCAATCACTTCGTCAGAAAGAACGGTATCGCCTTCATCTTTGATGATTGCAACAAGGCTACCATCAGCTGGAGCAACCACTTCTAAAACAACTTTATCGGTTTCAATGTCACAGATCACTTCATCACGTGATACAGGTTCACCTACTTTCTTGTGCCAAGTTGCGATCGTACCGTCAGCAACTGACTCTGGAAATACCGGTGCTTTAATTTCGGTTGCCATTATTTAGAATCTCCTGATTGTTCAACTTCAATAGCAAGTGCGTCATTGATGAGCTGAGCTTGTTGTTTTGCATGCAAGTATGGCGAGCCACAAGCAGGTGCGGCAGATGCTTCACGACCAGCATAGCTAATACGGATTTGTTTACCAGATTTAAGAACGTCTTCATACAAGCGAGGAACGATGAATAACCAAGCGCCTTGGTTCTTCGGCTCTTCTTGTGCCCAAACAAGTTCTTGAATGTTTGGATACTCAGCCATAACTTCAGCCAAGCGTTGTTCTGGGTATGGATACAATTGTTCGATACGAACGATCGCAACATGGTTAAGACCAAGTTCACGACGTTTTTCAAGCAAGTCGTAATAAACCTTACCACCACAAAGCACTAAGCGAGTTACGTCTGCTTTATTGATTTGATCAATTTCATCGATCACGGTTTGGAATGAACCGTTTGCCAATTCATCAAGTGTTGAAGTCGCAAGTTTATGACGTAGTAATGATTTTGGTGACATTACAATCATTGGCTTACGAATCGGACGAACTGCCTGACGACGTAACGCATGGAAAATTTGCGCAGGAGTCGTTGGGGTCATCACTTGCATGTTGTCTTCAGCACAAAGCTGCAAGAAACGCTCTAAACGTGCAGATGAATGCTCTGGACCTTGACCTTCATAACCGTGTGGCAACAACATGGTCAGACCACAAACACGCTCCCACTTGGTTTCACCCGAAGCGATAAACTGGTCAATTACAACTTGCGCACAGTTTGCGAAGTCACCGAACTGCGCTTCCCAAACGATCAAGCTTTTCGGCAAAGTAGTTGAGTAACCGTATTCAAATGCCAGTACAGCTTCTTCAGACAATAAAGAGTCATAAACCGCAGTACGTGGCTGATTCTCTTTGATGTGGCAAAGCGGAATATAAACTGAACCATCAACTTGGTTGTGCAATTTCGCATGACGGTGCGAGAATGTACCACGACCTACGTCTTCACCAGTGATACGTACCAGGAAACCATCATCAAGCAAAGATGCATAGGCTAAAGTTTCAGCCGCACCCCAGTTCAGTGGCATTTCACCTGTTTGCATTTTCGCACGGTCATCGATGACTTTTTGAACTTGGCGTTGCAATACAAAACCTTCTGGCAATGTATTCATCTTCTGACCAAGCTCTTTCAAACGGTCGATGCTGAATGTTGTATCCCAGATGTCTGTGTATTCATGGCCCAAGTATGGCGTCCAATCCACAAACATTTTTTTGTTCGGCTCGCGAACCAGTGCATTGGCAACGTGGTTACCCGCTTCCAGATCAGAACGGTAGCCTTCAACCATGGCATCAGCACTTGCACGGTCAAGAATTTTTTCCTGAACCAGCTGATCAGCATACAACGTACGTGTCGTTGCTTTCTTGCTGATGACTTGATACATCAATGGTTGTGTTGCAGATGGCTCATCCGCCTCGTTGTGACCGCGACGACGGTAGCAGAACAAGTCCAGAATGACATCTTTACGGAATTCATGACGGAAGTCATGTGCAATTTGAGTGGCAAAAATAACCGCTTCAGGATCATCACCGTTTACATGGAAAATCGGTGACTGAATCATTTTCGCAACGTCAGTACAGTATTCGGTAGAACGTGTATCACGTGGATCAGAAGTCGTGAAGCCCACTTGGTTATTGATCACGATATGGACTGTACCGCCCACTGTGTAACCACGGGTTTGTGACATCTGGAAGGTTTCCTGGTTCACACCTTGACCTGCAAACGCAGCATCACCATGAACGATAACAGGAAGAACGTCATCACCGCCAATGTCTTTACGACGTACTTGACGCGCACGAACCGAACCTTCAACCACTGGACCAACGATTTCCAAGTGCGATGGGTTAAACGCCAATGCCAAGTGAACTTCGCCGCCTGGTGTCATGACGTTTGAAGAGAAGCCTTGATGATACTTCACATCACCTGAACCTTTTTTATGCAGGCTCTTACCTTCGAACTCACCGAAAAGATCAGCCGGGTTTTTACCCATGATGTTAACAAGCAGGTTGAGACGACCACGGTGTGGCATACCAATCACAACTTCTTTACAACCGACACTACCAGCACGTTGAATGATTTCGTTCATCATTGGAATAAAAGACTCACCGCCTTCCACACCAAAACGTTTCGCACCAACGAATTTATTACCGAGATACTTTTCCAGGCCTTCAGCAGCAGTTAAACGCTCCAGGAAACCTTTTTTCTGATCATTGGTATAGTTGAATTTGCCGCGAACACTTTCCAAACGCTGTTGAATCCAACGCTTTTCTTTAGTGTCAACGATATGCATATATTCTGCACCAATTGAACCGCAGTACGTTGCTTCCATGGCTTCAACCATTTCAGACAAGGTTGCTTCTGCTTTTCCAATGGCGAGGTTGCCTGTATTAAATACAGTATCAAGATCAGATTTGGTTAAACCGTGAGCAGATAAATCGAGGTCAGGAACGTCTTCGCGTTTCGCAAGACCTAATGGATCGAGTTTAGCTTTTTGATGACCACGGTTACGGTAAGCAGCGATGAGTTGTAATACACCAATTTGACGACGCTCATGTTCTGTACTTACAGTGCTTTGAACAACAGGTTGAACTCGGCTTGCATTACGGCCCAGAAGGAGGAATTGCTCGCGCACACTGCCGTGTGGTTGATCACCTTTAGGGTATTTATCGAAATATTCACGCCAATCCTCTGACACTGAGGTTGGAGAAGTTAGGTACTGTTCGTATAGCTCTTCAATATACGCTGCACTATCAGCGGAAAGTTCAGTGTCAAGACGCAATGCGTCAGCAACTTCTTGCATTTTTGGACCCATTTCCTATTGCAAAAAATAATACAGGCTGCCTTTTAAGCACACCCATGATTCATAGTGCCAAATTGGTAACACGACACTACTACCCAAGGTAATCCAACCCTGAGACATTATTACTACACATCAGGAGTAATCCCTGTGATGTAACAAATGAGCCATGCACCTTCAATTCAAGGCACATAACTCATTCTTCATACTCGATGAAATCGAGCAATTTTTTGCAAATCATTTTAGAAAAATTAACTAAATTTTTAACTTTTCTAAATTGACTTTCTCACTAAAACCTGTACAAATCTTGAAGGCTTTCTTAATTCATAAGCCCAAGAATCTGCTTATTTTTTGATTCCAGTTGTGGCAGAAATCCTAACATGTTCTCAAGCTTGGATTGATTTTTTTGACACATACCACCTATAAAGCAGCGAAATACACATATCAAATTATATTCTAATATACCGCCCTTTTGATAAAAGTTGCACTCCAATCGATCAAAAATAAACATTCTCTACAAATATTGCACAAAGCGCATCCAGTTTGATTAAAAATAAATCAACCTAGTCACGATATCGATTTTAATGATTTTAATTAGCAACAAAATCCATAAATATTTGAGGCTAAATTTCTCAAATTCAAGTCAGGTTTTACTCAGGCAGTTACTTTTCAACCAGTCGTTAAGCTTTCGCAAAATAAAAAAAGAAGCCCCTTGCGGGGCCCCTTTCTGGCTTAGAAAAAACGAATTAACCCGCTTGATCTAATAACATGTTACGAATGTGACCAATTGCCTTTGTCGGGTTCAAACCTTTAGGACATACAGATACACAGTTCATGATCCCTTTACAACGGAACAAAGAGAACGGATCGTCTAAACGAGCCAAACGCTCTTGTGTTGCTGTATCACGAGAGTCAATGATAAAGCGATACGCATTTAACAATGCAGATGGTCCAAGGAACTTATCAGGGTTCCACCAGAATGATGGGCATGAAGTTGAACAACATGCACAAAGAATACATTCATATAGACCATCTAAGTGTTCACGCTCTTCTTGAGACTGTAAACGCTCTTTCGCCGGAGCTGGCTGGTTATTGATCAAGAACGGCTGAATCTTGTCATATTGGTCATAGAACTGGTTCATGTCTACAACCAAGTCTTTTACCACAGGTAAACCTGGTAAAGGACGGATTACAATCTTCTCTGGCAAGTCGTTCAAGTTCCACAAGCACGCCAAACCGTTTTTACCATTGATGTTCACACCATCCGAACCACAAATACCTTCACGGCAAGAGCGGCGGAATGTTAATGATTCATCCTGCACTTTCAACGCAAGTAACGCGTCAAGCAACATACGGTGCTTGTCGGTTAACTCAAGTTTGAAGGTTTGCATGTACGGCGCTTTATCCTTATCAGGATCATAGCGGTAGATTTCGAATGTACGAGTGCCTCTACTCATCTTGGTTCTCCCGATTAGAATGTACGTGGTTTAGGTTCGATTGCTTCAACCGTTAACGGGCTGAAACGCACTGGCTTATATTCAAGACGGTTGTCTGATGAATACCATAAAGTATGCTTCATCCACTCATCATCACGACGACCGTAAGAGTAAGTTGGGTGATCCGGTGCTAACTCATAGTCAACCACGGTATGCGCACCACGACATTCTTTACGTGCAGCAGCAGAAATCAAGGTCGCCTTCGCAACTTCATACAAGTTTTCAACTTCTAACGCTTCAACACGTGCAGTGTTAAATACGCGAGACTTGTCTTTTAAATGAATGTTGCGTACGCGTGGTTCAATCGCAAGGATTTCTTTCACACCTTTGTCAAGCAACGCTTGGGTACGGAATACACCTGCGTGATCTTGTACGATGTCACGGATTGCATCAGCAACTTCTTGTGCATTTTCACCAGTCGTTGATTCATCCAGTTTACGTACACGCTCTAAGGTATTAACCAATACATCTGTTGGAAGCGGTGCATAGTCATCACCATGATGTTTGGTCACGTAATCAATGATGTGTTCGCCCGCTGCTTTACCAAATACCACAAGGTCAAGCAATGAGTTGGTACCTAAACGGTTTGCACCATGTACCGATACGCAAGAACACTCACCAATCGCGTAGAAACCTTTTACCGGCTTCACATAGTCACGCGTACCTTTATAAGAATACTCTTTAGTATCCTTATCGTAGTGCGCAGAGAATTCACCCTCTTCCACACCATGCGGCACAACTACTTGACCATGAATGTTGGTTGGAATACCACCCATTTGATAATGGATTGTTGGTACTACCGGAATCGGTTCTTTGGTACAGTCAACGTTTGCGAACTTCTTACCAATCTCATAAACAGATGGCAGACGTTTCATGATTGTTTCAGCACCTAAATGCGTCATATCTAGCAAGATATAGTCGGCTTTAGGACCACAACCACGACCTTCTTTAATTTCCTGGTCCATAGAACGTGATACGAAGTCACGTGGCGCCAAGTCTTTTAAAGTCGGTGCATAGCGTTCCATGAACGGTTCGCCGTCCTTGTTACGAAGAATCGCACCTTCACCACGGCAACCTTCGGTTAACAATACGCCTGCGCCCGCAACACCCGTTGGGTGGAATTGCCAGAATTCCATATCCTGTAATGGAATACCTGCACGAGCAGCCATACCAAGACCGTCACCAGTATTGATATATGCGTTTGTAGATGCACGATAAACACGACCCGCACCACCAGTAGCAAATAAGGTTGCTTTAGCCTGGAATACCGCAATGTTACCGGTTTCCTGGTCAATCGCAGTTACACCAAGCACGTCACCCGCTTCGTTACGGATCAAGTCTAATGCAATCCACTCAACGTAGAACTGGGTGCCCATTTTCACGTTGCTTTGGTACAAGGTATGCAATAACGCATGACCAGTACGGTCGGCAGCAGCACACGCACGTGGAACCGCTTTTTCACCGTAGTTAGCAGAGTGACCACCGAATGGACGCTGATAGATCGTACCATCTTGGTTACGGTCAAACGGCATACCTAGGTGTTCAAGCTCGTAAACAACTTTTGGCGCTTCACGGGTCATGAACTCGATTGCGTCCTGATCGCCTAACCAGTCAGAACCTTTAACCGTGTCATAGAAGTGATAGTGCCAGTTATCTTCTTGCATGTTACCTAACGACGCACCAATACCACCCTGGGCAGCAACCGTATGCGAACGTGTCGGGAATACTTTGGTCAATACCGCAACTTTTAAACCCGCTTGAGCAAGTTGGTAAGCAGCGCGCATACCAGAACCACCACCACCGACGATAACGGCATCGAAAGTGAGGTTTTGAATATTTGAATAATCTTCTTTAGGGTTAATAGCGCCCATGATCTCTTCCTATCAATTTGCCCAGAAAATCTGGATACCCCAGATTGCGTACACGATCACTGAAATAATGACAGCAGAAGTAAGTACAAGGCGTAAACCTGAAGCTGAAGGACCCATTTGACGAGTCGTTACATAATCAGTAAAGACTTGCCACATACCAATCCAAGCGTGTGCAACCAGCGATAATACTGCTAATAAAGAAAAGATCTTCATTGGCAAAGTCAGCATAAAGCCAGCCCATTGTTCATAACCAAATCCGCTATGGCAAAGGATCCAGCCTAATAAAACAATAGTGTATGCAGCCAACACTACAGCACTGATACGCTGGATATACCAATCGCGTGAACCTGAACCTGTTAAACCTGTAGCACTTTTCATTAGAACATAATCCATACAAAGGCTGCGACGATACCGATCACAGATAAGATCAATGAAACTGTAGCCGCGATACGACCGCTTTGTAATTCTTCAGCAAAACCGAGGTCAGCAAGTAAATGCTTGATCCCTGCGATTAGGTGGAAAATTAATCCAGCTACAAATACCCATACGACAAAACGTACAAGGATATTTCCGAAAACGACATTTTTAACGTAGTCAAATCCTTCTGGTGAAGATAAAGATTTATCCAAAATCCATAAAAGAACAGCGACTAATAAGAAAACGATTACACCTGATAGACGGTGTAGAATTGATGCAATAGCCACGGGTGAGCGTAAATTTACCGCTAACACCTGACCCATGGACAAATTGACAGGTCTGTTGCTTTTCACAGCGGGCATCCTGTAGGTAGAAACTCCATCCGGAGTTTGTTTGAATTAATTCAAAGGAAAGCTGGCATTGTTAGGCAAGCACAGCACATGCCTAACCTATAAACGACATCGAATTATAAAACGTGAAATATCAAAATACAAACAATCAGCTTTCGCTTTAGTCGAAAAAAACTTTAAATAAGAATCATTCACATGCATAATAATGACCAAAAAAACTACATGCTCAGACAAAAAATACTATCTAGTTGTTTTGTAATGATAAAATTAAGATACTATTTTTTATGGATAGTTTCTAATTTAATAAATTCTTTTCTTATATTTTCTCAAAATAATTCGTTTTTAAGTTTTTATTTGTCCAAATAATCACAGTTTATGCATACTTCAAAATAATAGCGCTCATTTATATATTAAATATAATCAATTAATAATCTATTTTTATAAGTCAGCCCCAGAAATCAATCAGTCATTTTTTATACAATCAATTGCACCAAAATGAATCAATTATTAGTTTAAAAGTCACGTTTTAAATTGTTTTTTTAATGACCAGTACAGGCTAAGCATAGGGAAACACAGGCTTTTGAAAAGCGATAAGTATTTATTTTATAAGCAGCAAAATCTTGCCTCCCTAAAAATTTACTTACAATTGGACTGATGCTTCATTTTTTTTCTGCACCTAAATCTTGATTTGACATATTATACTCGACCGGTGCTGTGATTTTACTCAGTTTTTTCTTCGATACTGAATGACTAATTGACTGTAGCAACGTCATTTTTTATCCCTAAGTATAATTGACAAAATTTTAGTAGCCACTAATCTTATAGCAAATTTTGACACCGTCTGATTCGCACATGACAAGATTAGTATTTCGAGTCAGATAATCATTCACCAGGACAGGAGATCTATTGAATGTCTGCAGCAACTGGCAAAAAAGCCGTATTACAGCTTGATGGCAAAGAAATTGAATTACCAATTTACAGCGGCACATTGGGCCCAGATGTAATTGACGTTAAAGATGTATTAGCATCAGGTCACTTTACTTTCGATCCTGGTTTTATGGCGACAGCGGCTTGCGAATCTAAGATCACATTCATTGATGGTGACAAAGGTGTGTTATTACACCGTGGCTATCCGATTGATCAATTAGCGACTCAAGCAGACTACTTGGAAACTTGTTATTTATTATTAAATGGCGAACTTCCAAATGCTGAACAAAAGACAGAATTTGACGCTAAAGTACGTAACCACACCATGGTTCACGATCAAGTCAGCCGTTTCTTCAATGGTTTCCGTCGTGATGCTCATCCGATGGCGATCATGGTTGGTGTTGTTGGTGCGTTATCTGCGTTCTATCACAATGGTTTAGACATCGAAGATGTAAATCACCGTGAAATTACCGCGATTCGTTTAATCGCAAAAATCCCTACCCTTGCAGCATGGAGCTACAAGTACACTGTAGGTCAACCATTCATTTACCCACGTAATGATCTTGGTTATGCAGAAAACTTCTTACACATGATGTTTGCAACACCTGCTGACCGTGATTACAAGGTAAATCCTGTTCTGTCACGTGCAATGGATCGTATCTTCACGCTTCATGCTGACCACGAACAAAATGCATCTACTTCTACAGTTCGTCTTGCCGGTTCTACTGGTGCGAATCCGTATGCATGTATCTCTGCTGGTATCTCGGCACTTTGGGGGCCTGCTCACGGTGGTGCAAACGAAGCTGTACTTAAGATGCTTGATGAAATTGGTAGCGTAGAAAACGTTGCTGAATTCATGGAAAAAGTGAAGCGTAAAGAAGTTAAACTCATGGGCTTCGGTCACCGTGTTTACAAAAACTTCGACCCACGCGCTAAAGTCATGAAACAGACTTGTGATGAAGTTCTTGAAGCTTTAGGCATCAACGATCCACAATTGCAACTTGCTATGGAACTTGAGCGTATTGCGCTTAGCGATCCGTACTTCGTAGAGCGTAAGCTTTACCCGAACGTAGATTTCTACTCAGGTATCATCTTAAAAGCGATTGGTATCCCAACAGAAATGTTTACGGTAATCTTCGCACTTGCACGTACAGTAGGCTGGATCAGCCACTGGTTGGAAATGCACAGCGGTCCGTACAAAATCGGTCGTCCACGTCAGCTTTACACAGGCTCGACGCAGCGCGACATCAAACGTTAATTCATATTAGCGTTGATAAAAAAGGATGCTTATGCATCCTTTTTTTGTTTTATCCGTTATGCTTGAGAAAAATAACACTTACATACCTTTATATACGTCCCACTAAAACATTAAAGCAATGAACAAAAAGTCCGCTGTTTTATACGAAACAACAATCACAGCATACGAAATGAAGATTCCGTCATTTGTGCTGTTTTTGGCACTGATCATTCTGAGCTGGTTATTTTTGGTTTACTGCTTCTACGATTTTAGCCTTTATTATTTTTATCAAATTCTCCCCTTCTTTGCCCAACTGCTTAATATTGCGTTGATGTTGGGCCTATTGCTACCTGTTCTTTATCTTTATAACCAGCTTTATCAAAAATATTTAAAACAAACGATTACGCTTAAACTCTATCGGCAAGGTCTCGGTCTAGAAAAATCAGCGCAGACTTATTTTTATCCTTGGCAAGATTTAATTCATATTCAACTGCGACAACATCATGCCCAGATCCATAGCTTAAACCTGCTAATCCAAACAGTACCTTATCGGCAATATTTTTATTTCAATTCATGGATGTGGCCTGCCACTTTAACCCAGCAACATTGTGAGTTTTTACCATTCTGGAAAAAACTGGAAGCTCTGGCTAAACAGCAACAATTACAACGTACCAGCAATGCAACTATCAACAAGAAAACCGATATTGATAGCATTAGCATAATTGCAGATCAACAGGCGCTAGACTCTTTTCAAAGAAAACAAAAATGGCTTACAGCTGGATTAATCCTTGTTATTTTAGCCAGTTTTAGTCTTTTTATGAGCTGTCTCCTCTGGCATGAATTTAACGATGGCAGCGTTGATTTGCCTCATCAACACACCCAGTCAATCTCTGGCACAAATTTTGAAACTTTTCAAAATCAGGTCTATATTTTTAAACAAGGCCAAGGCACATTTCTACTTCCCTCTGCGAGTGCCAATCAATTTACAGGCTTGGCTTTAAGTCATCTTGCTGATCGTGCCGATGAACTGTATAGCAATGTTGGCAAAACACCCCAACATGTTTACTGGCAAGACCACATCTTGTCTCAATTAAATCCTGCGCAAGCAAGCTATTTAGGCAATGATTTCACCAAAGATGGTCAACAGGTTTACTTTCAGGATAGGCCCCTAGCCAATGCAAATGCAGCTGGTTTTACTGCGATATTACATCCACAATTTAATGCACTTAGCTATTTCTATGCCAAAGATGACCAACAGGTCTACTACAAAACAACAGCATTAACAGATTTAAATCCGCAACAGAGTCAAGCATTTCCAAATAACAGCCAATATATTCACGATCAACAGGTGGTTTATTATCAAGATAAAAAGCTGGACAAGTTAAATGCGCAACAGACGCAGATTTTTAGTGGCAGCAACCGTTTTAGTCAAAACTTACATCTAGCAACAGACGGTCGATCTTTTTATTTAAATGAACATCCATTACCACATAGTGCTGAGCACAAGTTTTGGGGAACAACACCTGTTGATTTATCACACCTGCAACTCATTGGCAGCCAAAGCAGTGAGCCCTATCCAGGAAATTTCAGTTATATTTTTGCAGATCAGCAAAATATTTATATCTATGATGAGTTTTATCAACGATTAAAAGTGCTCTATCATTTTCCTCAACCCATACAACTACAAGCTCTGGAGGATCGACGCTTTAGTGATGGAAAAAACATGTACAGCATCACTGAAAAGATCTACCGATCTAAAGGGCGTTCTTCTGGAACGACGACACATGGTTTTAAAATCAGCTTGATTCGTGCACAAGATCAGCAGATCATGGCACAATATTTTTCCCGTAACCCTAGCGCTTTAAAACTATCCAACCTATTTCATAACAGGGAGATCAACTAATCTCAAAATATGAACAAGATGAGCTAGATGTCTATCAACAAACCTCATGATCAATAAGATTTTCAATAACAAGTCCTTGCTTAAATCTCGTCTTCTTCCAGCTCTAAAGCACGCATTAAAGTATTACTGATGCCATCGGCACGTAACCACGCCAACTCATAACTCGCTTTTGCCAAGGCCAGTACCCGACGTTCAAATTCATCCCAGATCGGTTTAACCTGAGCATCACGAATCCCAAGCCCACTCTCATGGGCCAAATGTTTATTCTTCTCGCACAGCTTTAAAGCATGATACAACTTACGACCTGTAGTGGCGCTGTCTAAAACCCGAATTCGCTTATTTTGAATAAAGCCTTCAACATGCTGTACGTTTGCATGCGGTAATAAAGGCACTAGGATCTGATCGAGCTGTGCATCTAAACGCTTCCACACCATCAAACGCTGCTCGGCCGTATAGGTATTCCACTGAATTACTTCGTGATTAAAACGACGACAACCACGACAGACCAGATCACCAAATACCGTTGAACAGCGCCCTGCACATGGGGTCAATGATGGAATTCGACGATCATTACTCAAAACCAACTCCTATAAAACCATATTTATTTTATGGTTTTCTCGCTTATTTTCAGATTTCACGCTAAGATATGCGCCTTATTTTCCTATCTTAATACATTTGGAGTTATCCATGAACGCTACTGTAGAACAGCTTGCACCTGTAGAACAGCAAGCGACCAATAATTGGGTTGTTGCGGCACTATATCAATTTAAAGAAGTTTCAGATGCAGCAGGTCTGCAACAACGTCTTTTAGACTTGGTGAATCGCATCAATTTATGTGGAACTCTGATTGTCGCTTCTGAAGGAATTAACGGTACGGTTGCAGGTGACCGCGCTGCCATTGATACAATCCATCAATTTCTTTTGGACGAAGGTTTTAACGCAATGGAATATAAAGAGTCTGAAAGCTCTGAAAAACCATTCCGTAAAATGAAAATTAAGCTCAAAAAAGAAATTGTAACTTTAGGTGTAGAAGTAAAGCCACGTGATTTGGTGGGCCACTACCTTGATCCTAAAGAATGGAACAAGCTGATTAGCCGTGATGACGTGATTCTGATTGATACCCGCAATGATTACGAATACAAAGCAGGTACATTCAAGGGTGCGATTGACCCGAAAACAGAAACATTTCGTGAATTCCCGGAATACGTCAAGCAAAACCTTGAACAGCACAAAGACAAAAAAATTGCGATGTTCTGTACCGGTGGTATCCGCTGTGAAAAATCAACCTCTCTCCTGCTTCAAGAAGGTTTCAATGAAGTCTACCACCTGAAAGGCGGTATTCTTAAATACCTCGAAGAAACCCCTGCTGAAGAAAGTATGTGGGAAGGGGAATGCTTTGTATTCGATGGCCGTACTGCGGTAACCCACGGCGTTGAAGAAGGCGAAAACATCAAGTGTCACGCTTGTGGCTGGCCACTGACCAAAGTTGAAGCTGAACTGCCAAGTTATGAACATGGCGTGTCTTGTGTTTACTGTATTGATAAAACCAGCGATAAGCAAAAAGCAGGCTTCCGTATGCGCCAGTCGCAGATTGCGGCTGCAAAACGCAAGCGTCTGTAAACGACAAAAAAGATTTCTCCAGGCCATAGTTAAACTATGGCTTTTTTATGGGCTTGATAAAATGATGTAACGTTTCACTGCTTGAGCAATCGCCCTGGCACAACTATGCTAAAAACAACAATCAAATGAATTATATAAAGGCGTTATGGGACTGGAACAATGGGTGCTTTCCATCATGGAAAAACTGGGATATTTAGGTATCGCATTTTTAATGTTTCTGGACAATGTTTTTCCACCTATTCCTTCAGAAATTATTATGCCTTCAGCGGGCTATACCGCCTCAAAAGGTGAACTGACGCTCATCGGTGTCATCATGGCAGGCAGTTCAGGTTCCATACTCGCAGCGATGCTGCTGTACTGGATTGGCCGCAAAGTTCCTCAACCTCGTCTGGTCAGGCTCATAGAACGATATGGCAAGTACTTGCGTATTCAGGTTGCCGATTTAGATAAAGCACTAGAGTGGTTCAACAAGCATGGTCATCGCATTGTATTCTTTGGCAGAATGATTCCGGCAGTACGGTCTTTAATCAGTATTCCTGCGGGCATGAGCCGAATGCCGTTTAGTAAATTTATGCTCTATAGTACAGCCGGGACCGTGATCTGGACCAGTTTTCTGGCTTATTTGGGTTTTCACTTCAGTCAGAATCAGGCATTGATGAGTCTGATTATGCAAAGGATCAGCACTATCATTTTGCTGATTGTGATGGTGTATATTGCATGGTGGGCAGTTAAAAAGTTTTATCTCAACAAAAAACCTAGAGCTTAATTCAAACGCCACCAGATTAATCTGATGAATCTAAAGCCAAGGGATTAAAGGCTGCCAGCCATAACTGGCTGCTGCGCATTTCATCTCTCAGCCAATCTCTCAACAATATCTTTCGGACATCTTCTTCAAAAGGTTGTGCTGATAACAGATAGTAAGACGAACCATCAGCATATCCAGATGTCATCGGTTCCAGCAGATGATATTTAATTTCCCGTTCTACCATATAAGCCGAAACCACAGTTGCACCCAATCCGGCCAAACAAGCTTCAATACACAAATAAAAATGCTCAAGAGGAGCGGGTTTAAAATACTTTAATTGGGCTTGATGTTGCTTAAATTTCTGCCATAACTGCGGCCTCGACTTGGAAATAAATATCTGGTTTTCCGCAGACTGTGAATGCTTTGCTTTCACAGATAACATCTGCTCTTCTGCAATCTTTTCACTATAAATTGCATTCCCCCAATCAAAATCATCTCGCCTCAAGGCAAGATCAATGTGTTGTGTTCTAAAATCCACCTCTCCTCCTGCCGTGAGCAGGCTCACTTCAAAGGCGGGATAAAGCTGTTTAAATTGTGCCAACCGTGGAATCAGCCATTTCATGGCAATCGTCGGTTCACAGGACAACACTAAATTCTTTTTTATTTCAGTTTGCTTAAGCTGCACTAAGCATTGGTCTATCTGTTGAAATACATGCTGACAGCATTCAAACAGCACCTCGCCTTGCTGGGTTAAGCGTAATTTTCGTGCTTCACGAATAAATAAGGTAAAACCAAGCATCTCTTCCAGGCTTTTAAGCTGCTTACTGACTGCACCTTGTGTCACACATAAATGTTCTGCGGCACTCGTCATACTTTCATAACGAGCGACATAGTAAAAAAATTTAAGCGAATTCAAAGACAAGCGCTCAATCATTCCAAAAACTCATGCATAAACCAGAATAAATTTCGTTTTTAAATATAGCAAGAATATGAAAAATATAGAAATTATTAAAACAATGCTTACAGGAATAGATGAGTGAATGAAATAATTGCGGTTGGCTTGGTCACCTTACTTGCCGTTATGAGTCCAGGTGCAGATTTTGCCCTGGTCAGCCGAAATAGTTATCTCTATGGTCGCCGCTTAGGACTCAGCACAGCTTATGGTATCGCCTGTGGAGTCTGGGTGCATGTTGCATACAGTGTGATTGGATTAAAGTTTTTACAACATCACATTCCCGGTTTAATTCAAGTGATCCAATATATTGGAGCGACCTACCTGATTTATATTGGCTATAAAATATTTACCCAAGCAGCAGTGATATTCAAAGAAAGCCATATTGATCTTACTCGCTGGCAAGCATTTAAGCATGGCTTTTTCACCAACAGCCTCAACCCTAAAACCACATTATTCGTCATGAGTATTTATTCTCAACTCATGAGCAGCGAAAATAGCAATGCTAAGCTTCTTGGCTATGGTCTTTTCATGTCTGCAAGTCACTTATTATGGTTTTGTCTAATCGCACTTTTCTGTGCCACGCCCAGTATTAGAAATAAAATTCTGTCTCAACAGATTATTATTAATCGTCTGATAGGCATTGTACTCAGCGGATTAGGATGCAGTTTATTTATCGCGACTTTTTAATTAAACACATCATGATGATGGCAGCATAAAATATTGTTATGTGATTTTAATAATAACAGCCAGCATTAAAAAAACGTCCACTCGGGACGTTTTCATATTTATTTTGCTAGAGCAGCTTTTTTAAGCTGCTCTGGATGCACCATTACGCTGGCGTATGATACATCAGGTAAAGTTCATTTAAGTTTTCAGGAATTTCTTCTGCCAACTCATCCATCAACTGGCCATTACGGCGGAAAGATTCCATTTGTGGATCTTCTTCATCGATCCCGCTAAAGACCATGATCGGTAAAGTTAAATCGATCAACTGTTCTTCAAACTCAGGTGCAAACCATGCATCTTCATTCAGGAACATTGCATCGACAAAACCCACACTCCAATCGCCCAAGCTTGACTCGACATCCGCTTCTTCGATTTCAAATGGAAACTCGATTCCATTTTCATTGGCTAAATCCTGACGAATCGATTCCAACCAAAGCTTCACCTGCTCAAGCACTTCTGCAGGAAGTTTTTTGTGGTTACCTTCGAAAAGTTCATCTAACCAACGATCAAATTGTGGACCAACGGCAATTGCACACAAAAAGCCATGAGTCGCTGCAAAATCTAGACCGTATTCGTTTTGATCACCGTCAAGATAATTACTCAATAAGTCTAAATCTAACGTGCTCATTCTTTGTTTAATCCAGTTTCAAAAATACATCGGCAACAGCATAACATTTTCGGACGTGAAGTCTTAGCAATTTCGCTTAGTCTTCGTCGTCAAGGTCATCATCGTCGAAATCATAGTCAAAATCTTTTAATTCTCGTTCTAAACGACGTTGAGCTAAAAGGTCATCAATTAAACGGCGCTTTTCTAATGATTCTTTAGCGCTGATTTTACCTGATGACTCATCAAAACCAACATCATCTTCACCGTAGTTATCATCATCTAGTTCAAAATCTGTAGAAGACACTAAGTACCTCTAATGAAAAAATGTTAATGGGTCTAGCCGCTATTTATCGGTCTTAGCCCACCTTGTCAAGTTTTATTTGTTTTTTTTACTATAAAACCGTGTTTTGTACTTTTTTTCGGCAGTTTTTTTGTGTATTTATAATCCAAGGACATCAACAATCAAAAAAGTTCTTTAAACAGGAATTACGCTTGAAAAATTATGACTTAACCCCATATTTAATGAACAAACGTGCAATCCATTCTATTTTTTATTTAGAGCAAACGGATCAAATCCAAAACATTCACCGTGAATTGTGCTATCATGCACGGTTTTTCACCGCCACAGATTCAACAAAAGAGTAAGCAAAGATGAGCGATATGAATTCCCCTACTTCGCAAGTAGCGGCTCTGATTAGCCGAGGCAAAGAGCAAGGTTATTTAACTTACGCTGAGGTTAACGATCATCTACCAGACTCAATTACGGAAAGTGAGCAGATTGAAGACATCATCCAGATGCTTCAAGACGTTGGTATTCCAGTGCATGAACGTGCGCCAGAAACTGATGACACCATGTTTGGTGAATCCACCGAAGCTGCTGACGAAGTTGCCGAAGAAGAAGCTGCTGCCGTATTAGCATCGGTTGAAAGTGAGCCTGGTCGTACCACTGACCCTGTACGTATGTATATGCGTGAAATGGGTACCGTTGAACTTCTTACACGTGAAGGCGAAATTAGCATTGCAAAACGCATCGAAGAAGGTATTCGTGACGTTTTACACTCGATTGCTTACTGGCCAAATGCTGTTGAAGTTGTTTTACAAGAATATAATGATTTTTTAACTGGCGAACGCCGTCTTGCCGATATTCTTTCTGGTTATTTAGACCCGGAAACTGATGAAGATATTCCAGAAGTTCTGGAAGAAGCTGAGATTGAAGAAGAAGATGAAGAAAAAGATTCTTCATCTAAAGCCAAAGACGTCAAACTTGATGATGATGACGAAGAAGAAGAATCTGAAGGTGATGATGACTCTGAAGGTGATTCAGGTCCAGACCCAGAGGTTGCTAAAGTTCGTTTCTCGGAATTAGAAGCGGCTTGGAACGAAACAAAAACCGTTGTGGCAAAACACGGTCGTAACAGTGAAGAAGCGAAAGCAGCACTTGAAGCACTTGCTGCTGTGTTCATGATGTTCAAATTTACCCCGCGTCTATTTGAAATCATTTCAGAAATGATTCGTGGTACCCATGAACAGATCCGTTCAAATGAACGTGAAATCATGCGTTATGCAGTGCGTCGTGGCCGTATGGACCGTAACCAGTTCCGTACCACCTTCCCTGAGCAAGAATCAAATCCTGCCTGGTTAGACGAACAGATTGCCAAAGCACCTGCCGAAACCAAAGCCCATCTGGAAAAAGTACGTCCAGACGTATTGGCATTCCAGCAAAAGATTGCCGATATCGAGAACGACCTTGGCCTAAACGTTAAAGACATCAAAGAGATTTCGAAACGTATGGCGGTTGGCGAAGCCAAAGCACGCCGTGCCAAGAAAGAGATGGTAGAAGCAAACTTACGTCTGGTGATTTCGATTGCGAAGAAATACACCAACCGTGGCTTACAGTTCCTCGATCTTATTCAGGAAGGTAACATCGGTTTGATGAAAGCCGTAGACAAGTTTGAATACCGTCGTGGTTATAAATTCTCGACCTATGCAACCTGGTGGATTCGTCAGGCGATCACCCGTTCGATTGCGGATCAGGCCCGTACCATTCGTATTCCAGTACACATGATTGAGACGATCAACAAGATCAACCGTGTGTCACGTCAGCTTCTTCAGGAAATGGGCCGTGAACCAACGCCTGAAGAGTTAGGTGAACGTCTGGAAATGGACGAAGTCAAGGTTCGTAAAGTTCTTAAAATCGCGAAAGAACCGATTTCGATGGAAACACCGATCGGTGATGACGAAGATTCGCATCTTGGTGACTTCATTGAGGACTCGAACATCACTTCTCCAGTGGATGCTGCGACCTCAGAAGGCTTAAAAGAAGCGACCCGTGAAGTGCTTGAAAACCTGACTGAACGTGAAGCTAAAGTATTGAAAATGCGTTTTGGTATCGATATGCCAACCGACCATACTTTGGAAGAAGTCGGTAAACAGTTTGACGTAACACGTGAACGTATCCGTCAGATTGAAGCGAAAGCGTTACGTAAGCTGCGCCACCCTTCTCGCTCAGAACACTTACGTTCATTCCTGGAAAACGACTAATCTTTTGGGACATCTTGAGTGAGGGTTAAGGCCCTTCCTCAGGACTTGAAGTTTAGCACTTCATCCCCATCTATGTATTAGATCAAAAGCGCCTGCACTGATGCAGGCGTTTCAAATTAAGAGGTTGCTCATGTTAGACCGCACTCCTTCTCGTGAATTACAAGAACATCTTTGGGTCTTCCCAATGGACTATCCAATCAAACTGATTGGTAATGCAGGGGATGAACTTCGAGTCGCTGTTGTTGATATTTTGCAGAAGCACTTCCCTGAATTTGATGGCAACTCAGTAAAAGTTCAGCCTTCACGTACAGGTAAATACCACTCTTTAACGGCTCAGCTACGCTTTGAAGAGCTGGAACAAGTTCATGCACTCTATGCTGACCTTGCAGCCTGTCCTTTAATCAAGACAGCGCTTTAATACAAAAATCCAAAATGCGACAGTATTTTGGATTTTTTTACGTTAAAAATAACAGCCTATCTATGCTTAAACGGCTATTTATCTACTCAAAATCATTCCATAATTAAGCCACTCCCCGATTAAAAGCTGCTAAGGAAATTCTGCTGTAATGAGTGCTGTAAAACCGACCTTAATCATTCGTTGTTTCAATGATCTTCAAGATTACACGACACGTTTTGAAGCCATGAAAGACTTCACAACCCAGCGTGATGAAAACACCCCTGACGAAGTCTGGTTATTACAACATCAGGATGTCCTGACCCAAGGACAAGCAGGTAAGGCAGAACATATTCTGATGCAGAGCAATCTTCCGGTCGTTCATACTGATCGTGGCGGTCAGGTCACTTGGCATGGCAAAGGTCAACTGGTGGCCTATTTCCTTCTGGATTTAAATCGCTTGAAGTGGCATGTCCGTACGTTGGTCAGCTTTGCCGAGCAAGCCATGATCGATCTGCTCAAACAATACAATATTGAAGCTTATGCCAAACCTGATGCGCCTGGAGTCTATGTCGATGGACGTAAGATCGGTTCACTGGGCTTTAAGATCCGTCGCGGTCGTAGTTATCATGGACTTGCACTGAATATCGATTGCGACCTAACCGGCTTTCAAACCATTAACCCATGCGGCTACGCAGGTTTAGAAATGGTGCGCTTGCAAGACTTACTGCAAGATTACCCAAGCTTCGAACAGCTTTGCGATACGTTCATTAGCTACCTAAAAAATACGGATTTCTTTAATGACCTTGTAGTCATATCTGAATAATTTACTTTTCAATCCAATTAAAATAAATTAGAGTAAATACTCTAAATTAGCAGTGCATAATTTTAACAAGGGACGAGCAAGTGATTTCAACCAAAGCAGTGAAGCCCACTTTGCAATTTGCCTATGTCAAACTCATGATGGACGTTGTGGGTCGTGGCCTCGTAATGGCAAGCCAAGTGGATCGTGAAGTTCAAGAGGAAGTGTCCAAGTTTCCTGTTGGTTTTATCCTTTCAATGAATGTTTTTCCAAATGGACCTGCGTTTGTGGCACGTGTGACAGAAGAAAAACAGTTAGAGTTGTTGTCAAACTATAAAGGCAAGCCTGATTTGACCATTACTTTCAAGCATCTGACCCATGCCTTTCTGGTGTTTTCTTTTCAGGAAAGTACGGCACAGGCCTTTGCCAATGACCGTATGATTGCTGATGGTGATGTCTCCAGTGCCATCCGTCTGGTGCGCTGCCTGAATAAAATGGAAGCCTTGATCCTACCAAAACTGATCGCTTCACTGGCAGTCAAACGTTACCCTGCTGAATTGACACTAAAAGAAAAATTCACAGGTGCAAAAAATATCTATCTTAAAGTCGCAAAATCATATCTGAAACGGAGCGCATAACATGGCTAAGCCTTATTACGAGTTTTTCTGTCCTGTAAAAGTCATTGCTGGTAACGCTGCGTTAGAGCACATTCCTTTTGAACTTGCGACTTTAGGCGCAAAACGCCCCATGATCATTACCGACAAAGGCGTGCGTGCCAATGGTTTACTCAGCCCGATCGAAGCAGCATTCAGCACCACAGATGCAGTCATTGGCGCAATTTTTGATGATGTACCACCCGATTCAAGTCTGGAAGTGGTTCGCTTAGCCGCAGAACTGTATCGCAAGCAAAAGTGTGATGCAATTATTGCGATTGGAGGTGGCTCAGTCATCGACACCTCTAAGGCAACCAATATCCTGGTCTCTGAAGGTGGCGATGACCTGCTGCAATATTCAGGTGCACACAACCTGCCTAAACCATTAAAACCTTTCTTCGTGATTCCAACCACCTCAGGTACCGGTTCAGAAACGACCATGGTGGCGGTAGTTTCGGATACGCAACGTAATGTAAAACTGGCTTTTGCCTCTTACTACCTGATGCCACATGCAGCGATTCTCGATCCACGCATGACCCAGACCTTGCCACCGCATCTGACTGCCATGACGGGTATGGATGCATTGACGCACTGTGTTGAAGCATATACCTGCTTGGCAGCCAATCCATTGAGTGATGCCTATGCCAGTGCCGGCATTAAAAAGATCAGTGAAAACCTGTTCAAAGTTTTGGATAACCCAAGCGATGCACAAGGTCGCCTAGAGCTTGCTCAGGCATCTACCATGGCCGGGATTGCTTTCTCGAATTCAATGGTTGGTCTGGTTCATTCACTCGGTCATGCGCTGGGCGCAGTAGCCCACCTGCCCCACGGCCTATGCATGAACCTGTTCTTGCCATATGTGCTTGAATATAACAAAGAAATTAATGGCGACAAGATTGGTGAACTATTACTGCCACTTGCAGGCGCCGATATTTATGCACAAACGCCAGCAAGTTTACGTGCCGACAAAGCCATTGCCACCGTGCTTGCAATGCGCGACCGCTTATTTAGCCTGACCAAGCTTCCACGTACCTTGCGCGAAACAGGTAAAATCACTGAAGCGCAACTGGATGAAGTGGCTGAAAAGGCGTTAAATGATGGTTCTATCATCTACAATCCAAAAGAAGCCAACCTGCAAGATATCCGTGCAATCTTGCAAAAAGCATGGTAATTCATTGAATTAATTAACTTTAAATAAAATAAAGCCTCATCATTGAGGCTTTATTTTATTTTGGTGAATCTATATTCATCTTTTTGTTTACCCTTTTGGCAAAAAAGTTGCTAAAAAAATTGTAAAAGTACTGCCAATTTATAGCGTTTTACGATAGATTGGCGCACTTCGTTTTTTCTGTAGGGGGGATCATTTCGTCTCAAATGATCCTTAAACCATAGCTGATCCTTGATCAACGATTATGAGGATAACGCCGTTGACAAATATCTCTGGGACTCCACCGGTAGCTAAGCTGCAAAAGACACTTGGTCTTTGGCATATTATTATTATTGGTTTAGCTTACATCCAACCCATGACGTTGTTTGACACTTTCGGACTGGTTTCCGAAGAAAGTCATCACCATGTTCCAACCTCTTATATTGTTGCCCTGATTGCAATCTTATTTACTTCAATCAGTTATGGTCACATGATCCGTCGATACCCTTCATCAGGATCGGCTTATACCTATGCACAAAAATCAATTCATCCCAATGTAGGTTTCATGGTGGGTTGGTCATCCTGGCTGGATTATTTACTCTCGCCGATGGTCAATATTATCTTGGCGGTGATTTATCTGGAAGCCTTGTTCCCAACAGTAAATCACTGGGTCTGGGTGGTTGTCCTCACAGCATTCATGACAGGGATCAACTTGCGTGGTGCCCGTTTTGTTGCCAACTTCAATAGCTGGATTGTACTGGTGCAGCTGATTGTGATTGGTACCTTTACCTATCTGGTTTATGACAAATTACAGATGGGGATTAATGCAGACGGCGCGATTACGGCTGAAACCCGTTATCAGTTGTGGAGTCTGGAACCGTTCTGGAATGAACTCACGTCAGTGGGTGCATTAATCACAGGTGCGACCCTGCTCTGCTTCTCATTTACAGGTTTTGACTCACTCAGCTCTTTGGCAGAAGAAACCAAAGATACAGAAAAGACCTTACCGAAAGCGATTTTCCTGACGGCATTATTTGCTGGTGTTATTTTCATTATTAGCACCTACTTTATGCAGATTTACTTCCCGAATGATCCTAAGTCGTATTTCACCAATATTGCTGAAACTCAACCCGAGATTCTGCTTTTGGTCGGCGGTTCATTATTCCAGTCTTATGTATTGGCCTTTGCCATTGTAACAGTCATGGCTTCCGGGATTTCTGCACATGCAGGCGTTTCTCGCCTGATGTACGTGATGGGTCGTGATGGCGTAATCAATAAGAAGATTTTCGGTCATATCAGTCCAAAAACCTTTACTCCGTCGTATAACATTATCATTGTCGGTTTAGTCGCATTGACTGCGGGCTTTATGGATCTGGATATTGTGATTTCAATGATTAGCTTTGGTGCATTGACAGCATTTACCTTTGTAAACCTGTCTGTGATTTCTCGATATGCCTTACGAGATGGCCGAACTAAAAACCTGAAAGACATTATCAGCTTTGTGATTATTCCTTTGCTCGGCTTTATCAGCATCTTTGCGATGTGGCTTGAAATTGAAGAATCAGCATTGAAGTTCGGTTTATGGTGGGCCATGTTTGGTATTTTATACTTGGGTTATAAAACCAAGGGCTTTAAATACAACGCACCACAACATAATGAATTTGATGATAAACATTAATTCTCATCACATTAAAATAAAAAAGGCGCTCAATGCGCCTTTTTTATTATCTTTTATTTTAACCATGCAATTTTTCAACGATTGCTTTTACACGTTGTGCATAAAGCTTCGCAGTCTCTAAATCACCTGTTGGAATCTCATCCACACTGGCATCTGACGGTGACTGAACCAACAGACCAACTGAACCACCCAGATTATTCACATCTTCACGTTTGGCCGCTTTGGTATTGGCAGGTAATAAACCCAAGCTCACCCAAATACCACCATGTTGTGACGCCAAGGTTTGTAATTGAATCAAGGTCACTTGCTTGTCACCATTCAGACTTGCACTGTTGGTAAAACCTGCAAATACCTTATCTTGCCAGCCGCGTGTAAACCAGATTTTAGAAGATGCATCAGCAAATTTCTTAAACTGCCACGGTGTTGCCGCCATATAGGTGGGCGCACCAAACACTATACCTTGCGCATTATTGAGGGTTTGCCAGTCTTGTTCAGTAATCTCGCCATTCTGATCAATTTCAATCAAAGCCGCATCAATTGCACCCGCAAAAGTTTCAGCAACCACTTTGGTATGGCCATAGCCCGAGAAGTATACAACTGCAATTTGTGTCATGAGAGTATCCAAAATTTTTCAAAAGTTCGATTTAATGATATATTTTAGAAACTAGGTGTCAATTAGTTACCAACTGGTAACTACTGACATTCGCTCGAGAAAATGAGGGTTATCGCTATGAATCAGACATTAAAATACGATATTTATCAACAACATTGCCCTGCCCGTTTATTTTTCGAAAAAATTGCAGACAAATGGGTACTGATGATTATCAATGTGCTGGCACGAGACACCCAACATTTCAATTTATTGAAAAAAAGCATTCAGGGTATTTCACCCAAGGTCTTGTCACAAAAGCTAAAAATGCTGGAACGAGATGGCTTTATTCAACGGCAAGTCCAGAATACCGCACCGATTCGAGTGGATTATTCACTCACTCCACTCGGTCTGGAAGTAGCAGAAATGGCATATCAACTCAAAGATTGGGCTGAGAGTAATATCGAACAGGTCATCTACGCTCAACAGCGTTTTGATGCGATACAGCCACAAGAAATCCAATAAAAATGAGGGACAGGCGATGATTGCACAACCTTTAATTGCAGTGAGTGATGTCGAGAAAACCAGTCAGTGGTATCAGGCAATGCTTGGCCTGGAAAGCGGTCATGGCGGTAAAGAATATGAACAGTTGCTGTTTGAGCAACACATGGTGCTGCAATTGCACCAATGGCAAGCGCATGAACATCCACATATCGGCGATCCGAAACGAGTGATCGGTAACGGCGTGTTATTGTGGTTTGAAAGCAATCGATTTGATGAGATTGTACTAAAACTACAAACTCATCAAGTCGAAATTCTGGAAGGCCCTAAATACAATCCCAATGCGCATCATCGGGAGATCTGGTTTAGAGACCTCAATGGATATACGCTGGTTGTGGCAAGCCCATATGGCGATCTTTGATTAAAGTTGTTTAAAGCCTTGTTGTCGCCATGCTTCATAGACAATGACAGCGGTCGCATTGGAAAGATTCAAGCTTCTTGAGTTTTCCGCCATTGGCAAACGAATCCACTGCTCTTGCGGGAATATCATACGCACTTGCTCAGGCAGACCACGGGTTTCAGGTCCCATCAACAAGGCCACGGGACGATTCAGATCAACCGTATGCGGTGTTGCTGTGCCTTTAGTCGTCAATGGGAAGACATGCTCAACCCCTTTGGCTTTTAAGTCAGCGAGGCACAGCTCAATATTGTCCCAAATTTGCATTCTTGCCCACTCGTGGTAGTCCAATCCTGCACGTTTTAACTTTTTATCATCCAGCTCAAAACCCAAAGGTTTAACCAAATGTAGTTGCGCACCGGTATTGGCACATAGACGAATGATATTACCTGTATTCGCTGGAATCTCAGGCTCGTATAGGACGACATGAATCACAAATTTTCTCTACTTTTCATAATCCCTCCTAGCCTCCCTTTTCAAAGGGAGGAACTCCCCCTCTTTTTTAAAGAGGTGAGGAGCGGTTATAGCTCCGCAAGGAGGGATTCTATTGCCATTTTAACTGTTCACGTAAACTGACCACTTCACCAATAATGGTTAAAGTCGGTGCTACGATCTGATTGTCAGATACTTTGGTTGCGATATCCGCCAGAGTACCCACCACCACTTTTTGCTCCGGCGTGGTACCTTTGGAAATCAAGGCCACAGGCATGCTTGGACGCTGACCATGTGCAATTAATTGCTCACAAATACGTTCCAGACCGACCAGTCCCATATATAACACCAAGGTCTGGTTTTCATAGACCAGTTCATTCCACGGCAGCTCAGGTGAACCTTCTTTTAAATGTCCTGTCAGGAACCGTACACTTTGTGCATAATCACGATGGGTCAGTGGAATACCGGCATAGGCGGAACAGCCTGAAGCTGCGGTAATGCCCGGCACGACCTGAAAAGTGACATTGGCTTCGACCAGTTCCTGAATTTCTTCACCACCACGACCAAAGATAAACGGATCGCCACCTTTTAAACGGCAAACACGTTTACCTTGTTGCGCATATTCCACCAGTAAGGCATTGATGCCATCTTGTGGAACCGAATGGTTAGAACGCGCTTTACCGACATAAATCTTTTCAGCATCGCGGCGGCACAAGTCCAGAATCGGCGTAGAGACCAGACGGTCGTAAATCACCACATCTGCTTGTTGCATTAAACGCAATGCCTTTAAGGTCAGCAGTTCTGGGTCGCCCGGCCCTGCCCCAACCAGATAAACCTCACCTTTCGGTGCGGTCCATTCTGTTAAAGCCTGCTCAATCAGATCATTGGCTACAGCAATATTGTCATTGAAAACCTGTTCTTTCAGCGGACTGGCATACAGGTTTTCCCAGAAGATACGACGCTCATCCGGATTGGCAATTTTGGCTTTGACTTGCTTGCGCCACTGGCCTGAAAACTCAGCCAGCTTACCCATGCCATGCGGCACAATGGTTTCGATCTGCGTGCGTAACTGTCTGGATAAAACCGGGGATGCACCATTGGAAGCGACCGAAATCACCAACGGTGAACGATCAATAATTGCAGGCACCATAAAACGGCAATGCGGAATATCATCGACACTATTCACCAGCAGATTACGCTGTTCACACTGTTCAAATACTGCTTTATTGACATCAGGCTGATCTGTCGCTGCAATCACCAAGCGATAAGGCGTGGCCAGAACAGCTTCAGAAAAAGAAGCTTGAATATATTGCCCTGCCGATTGTTCAACCAGCTGGCGTAATTCGGGCAGGATATCAGGTGCAATCACATCCACAATTGCACCTGCCTTGACCAGTAAATTTGCTTTGCGGTAGGCAATATGCCCACCGCCCACAATCAGACAACGTTGCTGTTGCAACTTTAAAGAGATTGGGAAGATTTCCACGTCACGCCTCTATATTTTCAATCTGATTGAGCTCAAGCAAAAACTATGCACAAATTCGATGCAAAGTTTAGTCGATGTAGCTAACACCGCCCATATATGGACGTAATACTTCTGGAATCTCGATTGAACCATCTGCGCGTTGATAGTTTTCCATCACTGCAAGCAAGGTACGCCCAACTGCCAGACCTGAACCGTTCAAGGTATGCACCAATTCGATCTTCTTCTGATCCACACGGTAGCGTGCTTTCATACGGCGTGCCTGGAAATCGCCCATATTTGAGCAGCTTGAAATTTCACGATAGGTATTCTGGCTCGGTACCCAAACCTCAAGGTCATAAGTTTTAACCGCACCAAAGCCCATATCACCACCACAGAGCAAAATCTTGCGATATGGCAGACCAAGAGCCTGCAAAATGCCTTCTGCATGTGCAGTTAAGTCTTCAAGCGCCTGCATTGAATGCTCTGGTTTAACGATTTGCACCATTTCAACCTTGTCGAATTGGTGTTGACGGATCAAGCCACGGGTATCACGACCATAAGAACCTGCTTCGCTACGGAAACATGGGGTATGCGCAGAATATTTCAGCGGTAAACGATCCGCATCAATAATTTCGTCACGCACGAAGTTGGTCACTGGCACTTCAGCGGTTGGGATCAGGTAATACTCTTTTTCACCTTGTAGCTTGAACAGGTCTTCTTCAAACTTAGGAAGTTGGCCTGTACCACGCAAGCTGTCTGCATTGACCAAATACGGTACATAAGCTTCGGTATAACCATTTTTAAGAGTATGGGTATCCAGCATGAACTGGGTTAACGCACGTTGTAAACGCGCCAAAGGCCCTTTCAAGACGCTGAAACGTGAACCTGTCAATTTGGTCGCTGTTTCAAACTCCAGACCACCCATCATTTCACCTAGATCAGTATGATCTTTAATTTCAAAATCAAACTGGCGTGGTGTGCCCCATTTCAGGATTTCAAGGTTATCGCTCTCGTCTTTACCAAAGGGAACCGACTCATCTGGCAAGTTTGGAATGGCGAGAGATTTTTGCTCTAGCTCAGCTTGTAACTCAGCCAAAGCCACTTCAGCGGCTTTGATCTCATCCCCGATGGCTGCCATACGCGCCATGATTTCGGAAGCATCTCCACCCGATTTTTTGATTTGACCGACTTGTTTAGCACCAGCATTACGCTCTGCTTGTAAGTTCTCAGCTTTGGATTGCAAATCTTTACGGCGAGCTTCTAAATCAGCCCACTCTTGTACATTTAACTGAATACCACGTTTTGCCAAAGCAGCATTCACTGCTTCAATATTATTTCTGAGTAACTTTGGGTCGATCATAATCAATCATGAATAGAGGAAAAAACTGGCTATAGTGTAAGGCTTAAACCTAAAAAAATACAGCGCTTGTACAGCCTCTACACACGATATGTAGAGGCTGTACTCAAACTAGCCTGCATCTTTTGGCAAGCTCGGCAAGTATTCGGCTTTGACAAACTCCTTCGCCGCATAATATGGCAAGCTCAGTTCGCTCATTCCTTCTGCATAAGAAGCCAGCTCATACAACGGATAAACAAAGACGATGCCATTTACCCCATAGTAATAATTATCACTGACCTGTAATTGGTCTTTCTTGATGTTATGCTGTTCTAACCAGTTCTGGTTTGCAGCATACAGTTCATCACGAAGTTTATTATTCATCTCCGGTTTAAGCAGTTCGCTCACGGTAATGTGCTTCTTGTTCTTCAAGTCGAAGTTGACAAACTCTTGATGTGACATGCCATGTGCCGCACCTGTTGAATAGGAATAGCTCTGAATGGCAAAGGTGGCAAGGTTATAATTTTGCCCCAAAAAACGGACAGAGGTACTGCTCTCATTCTGCACCATTCCATCAGCGGGAGCTTTAACCTCTTGGTCAGCCAGATTTGCAAACGCATTCGGCTCAGCCTTTTTCATCCGGTTCATGAAATAGTCATCTATCCAGGTCTGGTTGGTGTGTACCGTTTGCAAGTCATAGGTGGTACAGCCATCTTCCAGACACACCTTTTGTTTTGGAATTTTAACTGCGGTAACGGTGGCATGAATAAGCGGAATATCGCTGGTTTTTTCTGTCGGGGTAGCCGTTTCTTTTTTCGGCTGACACCCGGCTAATGCCACAACCGTCAGGATAGGAAGAATGGGAAGAAATTTTGATAGTTGTGAAGTATTCATCGTCCTACACGTCTCTGATGTTTTTCTTCACTATACAAAGCCTTGCCCGTAGATGAAATTAAGAAATGTATCTATAAACGGTTCAATAAAAAAAGCCGCATCATCTGCGGCTTTTTTATCTCATCAGGACTTACTGATCAATAATATCGGTCCCTTTAGGCGGTGTAAAATTAAACACCGATGCTGGAATCGAAGGATTCACTTTAAGATTATTGAAACGTACATAGGTGGTTTGACCCAAAGAATCCTGCAAGATCATCAAGTTCGGTGCTTTATTGGCACCAAAACTAATGGTGAGACTTTGGAATGCGCCATCTTGCTGTTTCGGATACAAGGTGTAATACAGTTTGCTACGGTCCGGCTGGGTCACACGATAAGACTGCATGATCTGGTTGGTATTGCCCGATAACAATAATGCAGGGGTATTGGCAATTTGATCATCCAGACTTTGACGGACGGCTTGCTGTAAATCAGGATCATAGATCCATACCACCTTACCTGTGGTCACGATCGTTTGTTTGGCCGGACTGGTGGTTTCCCAATAGAATTTTCCTGGACGTTCAACTTTCATCGTTCCCTTAAAGGTCTGATTCATATGTTGAGCGGTCAAACTTTTTTTCTGTGCGGTTTTATTGCTGTTGCTACTTGCAACTTTTGTGGTTTGTTCAAAATCTGCGGTGAATCGTTGCAAGCCAGATAACTGCTGAACCAGACTGTTTGTTGCTTGCTGAGCCGATGCAGCGACAGGTGCAGCAAAGACCTGACTACTCACAACCGGAGCAAGTGTGATTGCACTTAATGTTGCAGCATAAGCCATTTTTTTTACGAAATTCATAAAAACAACCTTCTATCAGATTTCTACTGTTATGCCGACATCTTACTGTTTTTGATCATTAAAAAAATGAAGAAAAGCACAGGTTTTGTGTAGTTCGTGTCGCAAAGTTCTGCATTATGTATGAAGTTGCGACCTTTATGTAGAGATTGTAAGAGTAAAAAATCAACTTTTTGCTGATTCACTCATTCTCAAGTCAATGTCTGGTGAAAGAAAATTATTGATCCGTTTTTATCTAGACGAATCAGTAGCGTTTGCTAAGCTAAAGCCAAGCATATTGAACAGAATCCACCATGAAAAGCCTGGCCTTTATCCACCGTAATGACACGCATTTTGCCATTGGTGACTTTTATCCGGCATTGTCGGTATTTTCTTATCAGGAACTGGGCAACACCACCTCACCCTTTTTACTGCTGGATCATCTGGGACCTGGACGACTGGCACCGAAAAGTCCCAAAAAAGGCGTGAATGAACATCCGCATCGCGGCTTTGAGACGGTGACCTTTGTGTTTGCAGGTGAATTACAACATCAGGATTCTGCCGGCCATGGCGGCATTATGACATCAGGTGATGTGCAGTGGATGACCGCAGCTGCCGGTATTCAACATACGGAACATTTTAGCCGTGCCTTTCGTGAGCGCGGTGGGTATTTTGAAATGTTGCAATTGTGGGTCAATCTTCCCGCAAAAGACAAGATGGCAGCTCCGCACTATCAAAGCTTGCTAAGTCATAGCATCCCTACAGTGCAACTGGAACATGAAGCAGGTTATGTGCGTATCGTGGCTGGTCAGTTCCGCAATATTCAGGGCATTGCCCACACTTATAGTCCAATGAATGTTTTAGATGTCTATCTAAATAAACAACAGCAACTTATCCTGCCTGCCCATCATGGTGACACGACTTTAATTTATTTACGCAAAGGCAAACTGCAGTTCGCTGCGGATGAAGAGTTTCTGGAAGAGCAAGCCTTGGCGGTGATGTCCAGCCTTGATACGGATGTTGCGATCACCGCCTTAGAAAACTGTGATCTGTTATTTTTATCGGCGCCTCCCTTGCAGGAACCGATCAATGGACATGGCTTTTTTGTGATGAATAGTTATGAGGAAATTTTACAGGCCTATGAAGACTTAAAAACCGGAAACTTTGGAAAAGCTTCGGACTAAACCACAATTCAAACCTTATCCGCATAAAAAAACCCGCTCAACGCGGGTTTTCTCGAACTATTAAAACTTAAGCTTCAACAGTTACATAGCGACGGCCAAACTGACCTTTCACTTCAAATTTTACTACGCCGTCAGCAGTAGCAAATAAAGTATGGTCACGGCCCATACCAACATTTGCACCAGCGTGGAACTCAGTACCACGTTGACGAACGATGATGTTACCAGCAGTTACAGTTTGACCACCGTAAACTTTAACACCCAACATCTTAGGATTCGAATCACGACCGTTCTTCGTCGATCCACCGGCTTTTTTAGTTGCCATGTCTATTTACTCCTCGTGTTAGCCTGCGATACCAGTAATTTTCAACTCGGTAAACCATTGACGGTGACCTTGTTGCTTACGGTAGTGTTTACGACGACGCATTTTGATGATGCGGATTTTGTCGTGACGACCATGGCCAACTACTTCTGCAGTTACTTTTGCGCCAGCTACAACTGGAGCACCGATTTGAATGTTGTCACCGTTAACAACCATTAATACGTCATCAAACGTAATAGTCGCGCCAGTTTCAGCTTTCAATAATTCTACTTTAAGGGTTTCACCCTCAACAACACGGTGCTGTTTACCACCGCTTTGGATTACTGCGTACATAATGTACTCCAACTTGCCCGTGTCGTCGTGCCGATAAAGGGACATATCGATCTTAAGACGAACGCCACTGGGGTTATACAAGGGGACAAATTTTAAGTGAAAATTGCTCAAACAACAAGTAATTTTGCATAAATGCCCGTATATCGATAACTTGCTTGGAATTTTTAGTAAAATCAATTAGATTGTGGGCGCACTTTTTTGATTGATTCGCGTCAAGATTTGCAATACATTTTCAAAAACAAATTGTGACAATAACAAACTGTATTTTGTACTGTGGTGAGTAAAGTAATAACGCTTGGTGGGAACAGCCCTTTTTCTGTCTAATTTAAGAGCAAAGAGTTCATGATCGCGTTTTAAATAGCGGATTACACCGTCTGCATAACAGTTTAGTCACAGATTAATTGCTACACTTGGCAACATTACCCACCTATACGAGGTTTTTCTTCATATGGTTATCGATTTTAAGCAAGACATTCTCTCCCCTGTTGCGACAGATTTTGCTGCGATGGATCGCCTCATCAATGAAGGAATTAGCTCAAAAGTCGGTTTGGTGATGAGTGTCAGCAAGCATGTGGTCGAAGCCGGTGGCAAACGCATGCGTCCGATTATGTGCCTACTTGCAGCCCGTGCCTGCGGTTTGGCCGATATGCAACAGGCCCAGCATCTGGCGGCGGTGATTGAAATGCTGCACACCGCTACACTGGTCCATGATGATGTGGTCGATGAATCGAGCTTGCGCCGTGGTCGTCCAACCGCCAATGCAACCTGGAACAACCAGACTGCGGTTCTGGTCGGTGATTTCCTGATCTCACGTGCGTTTGATCTGTTGGTTGATCTGAATAACATGACCTTATTGAAAGATTTTTCAACCGGAACTTGTGAAATCGCGGAAGGTGAAGTCCTGCAACTGCAATCACAGCACCAGCCGGATACCACCGAAGAAACCTATCTCAGCATTATTCACGGCAAAACATCACGTTTATTCGAACTTGCGACTGAAGGTGCGGCAATTTTAGCGGGGGCGGAAGAATACCGGGAACCGTTACGCCGCTTCGCTGGCCATTTTGGCAATGCCTTTCAGATCATCGATGATATTTTGGATTACACCTCCGATGCAGAAACATTAGGTAAAAATATCGGTGATGATTTAATGGAAGGTAAACCGACTTTACCGTTAATTTCAGCATTAGCTCATTCAACTGGTGATGATCATGCGATTATTCGTCGCAGTATTGCAACAGGTGGTGTTGAGCAACTGGACAAAGTGATTGAGATTGTTCATCACTCTGGTGGCCTGGAATATTGTCAAAAACGTGCTCAGCAGGAAACAGATGCGGCTTTGGAAGCATTAAAAGCGCTGCCTGATAATGAATATCGCCAAGCACTGATCAATTTGACGCTCATGGCTTTACATCGACTACAATAATTTTTCTGACTGCTTATGCATTTAACTTTATCTGATCTTTTTTTAAAAATGCAGGAACAGCTTGATCAACCTCAAGCTGTTCTTGATGAAAATCTCCTGATTGAACTGGTCAATCGTATCCGCCCTAAAAATCCAAACGATGCGGATGAAGTCAAACAACATATTCACGCCCTGATCAGAATCTTATTACTTACCCCAACCTCTGCCATTCTGCTACAAAACTTTTTACTCAAACTGATCAGCCAATATAAACAGATTAGTTTATATGCCGATAGCGGCATTCTTTCGCTGGATGGTTTCTGGAATCAGTTAGGACAGCGTTTAGGGGCGCATTTCCTGCCGCTGGTCGAGGATGGTCAACAACTGAAAACCCTGATTGGAAAAGTCTTTCATCAGGAAAATGATTATGAATGGCTTGATCTGATCGATAATCAGGACTGGACGACCTTATTTAACCTCTTGGCTGAAAGTCAAAGCAATACCATCGAAAAACAGGTTTCCAAAAACGAACTGATCAAGGCAATTACGGTTTTATCTTACCGGATTAGCGGAATTGGCCTGTATCCTGAGTTTATTAATGCTCAGCCGGACATTATCGAATACGAATCGCCTTTTCTGGTTCAGAACCGCGATATCATTGAGTTCATTGAGAAATATAAAAAACAGATTGAAGATCAGGATGCGGTTGTAGTTTTACCCCCACCTGATGCCTCACAAGCCTTTGTAATGCTGGACCAGTGTCGTGATGTGGTACTTAAAATACGTCGTGCCACCAAACGGATCGGGGTCAGTATCAGTCTGACCTATCTGCTATCGTTACTGGAGCAGTCTCTGGACCGGATTGAACTGTTGCTGACACTCTTGGCCAGTAAAACCGAAGCGCGCTATACCGCACTGGGTGAATTGATCATCGATTTGACCAAAGCGCATTATGACAGTAAAAGTGTTCGTCATTTACTTAACTCGACCAGTGAACTGATCGCCCTTCAGGTGACTGAAAACGCCAGTAGAACGGGTGAGCATTATGTAAGTACCGACAAGGCTGGCTTCTTTGGTATGTACAAGGCAGCGGCTGGCGCAGGTGTGATTATTGCCATCATGGCAAGTCTCAAAATTTTAACTGCACGTTTAGTGCTTGCGCCATTAATGCAAGCCTTTTTGTTCAGTATGAATTATTCGCTGGGCTTTTTACTGATTCACGTGTTGCACTTTACAGTGGCGACCAAACAGCCGGCCATGACAGCGGCTGCACTTGCAACCACGGTACAGCAACAGAAAGGCAGTAAAACCGCACAGATTGCTGAACTGGCCGCTTTGATTATTAATATTATCCGAACCCAGTTTATTGCGATTCTGGGGAATATTTCGATTGCGATTCCGACGGCGGCGCTGATTACCTTTTTGTGGCAATACAATCTGGGAGAACCGCTGCTTAACCACGCCAAATCGGCAAAAATTCTGCATAGCCTCAACCCCTTCACTTCTTTAGCGGTGCCTCATGCAGCAATAGCCGGTGTCTGTCTGTTTTTATCCGGCCTGATTGCCGGCTATTTTGATAATCTGGCCGTCTATCGTAAGGTAGGGCCGCGTCTAAGACAGCATCCACGTCTCAAGCGCTGGATGGGACAAAAACGTCTGGATAAATTTGCAAGCTATATTGAGACCAATCTCGGTGCCTTGGCCGGTAATTTCCTGTTCGGGATTATGCTGGGAAGTATGGGTACGATTGGATTCATTCTGGGTTTACCTTTGGATATCCGTCATATTGCCTTTGCCTCGGCGAACTTTATCCAGGGTCTAATGACTATTGGTAATCCGGATATCGGTCTGATTATCGTGTCGTTCCTCGGCGTCCTGCTCATTGGTCTCACCAACTTGTTCGTCAGCTTTACCTTGACCATTATTGTGGCTTTGCGTGCTCGCCGGGTTCGTTTTGCACAATGGAAACCTTTGGCCAAATTAGTGATGACCCACTTCCTGACCCGACCAAGCGATTTTTTCTGGCCGCCAAAGCAACCGGTTGAAGTGGAAGAGCAGCCTAAAAACGCCTCATCATCTCATTAACTTTGTACAGAAAAGTCAGCAAACTACAAGTCTAACATTTGAACTATTTTTGGATATAATCAACCCGCCAGAAATAGTTTCAATAGATCGGTTGTCCCTTTCTATGCTGGGCTTGATGCAACAGGTGATCGCTGATCTGAACTGGATTTTTTAGTTAAACTTAAAAAAACGGGCACAGCGGATGCGGTGAATTTATGACTTTATTTTTACAGATGTTCTGTCAGAAACTTGATGGATTGATGCATTCTAAACAGCTGGAAAAGTGATTACAGCGCATGAATACCACATTAAACACTTAAAAGCCAAAATGAGATATGCATCAAATTTTGTTATGTTTTTTTACTGAACCTTAAAAAAACTTCAAAATGAAATTATCATAAAATTTCAAGACTTGACCTAAAGTGTACTCACGAGTACACTTTCAAACACTCAACAACCCTGAACAACGGTTAAGCAAATAATGAGTAGCGCATGCCGTACCTATTGCTTTGTATTGGTTGCTTTTTTTTAGGACTCGGTGCGATTGGATTCATGAATGCCAACGCATCAACTTTAGACCTTTTTAGTGTTCAAGCTTTTTTTGAGCACCGTTCATTTACGCTTAACCATGTGACAGTTCTGCTCTCCCGTCTGGGTGGCATGCCTTTTTTATTATTTTTAACCTCTCTTTTGTGTGTGTACCAAAGCCGGATTAAAAATTATAGGAATGTGACCTTTATCGCTTTAAGCGTGAGTGGCAGTATTGTGATTGGTTGGCTTCTGAAATGGAGCATTGATCGGCCAAGACCAATGGAGTTTTATCACTTGGTTCAAAGTTATGGCGCATCCTTCCCAAGTGCCCATAGCCTTTATGCTGCAACCCTGGCGAGTATCATCATGTTGTTATGCCAACAACATAAATATCTCACCAGTGTCATTTTAGTATCTACTTTATGGTTTATTTTCATGGGGATATCTAGAGTTTATGCGGGGGTTCACTACCCGACCGACGTTCTGGCCGGTTGGGGAATTGGGTTGATTTGGACTGCGTTGCTTTGGTTTGGGCTGTATCAAAGCACTTTCAGCAACAATTTGTTTTTAGATAAAAAATCTAAATTGAGGTGGAATAATGATGTCGGCTAAGCTTTGGGCTCCTGCCCTCACTGCTTGCGCATTAGCAACAAGCATTGCGCTTGTTGGTTGTAGCAAAGATCCTAAAGATGCACAGCAAGCTGCTGCTGCTCAAAAAATGCCACCTGCTGAAGTAGGTGTCATTGTTGCTCAACCACAAAGCGTTGAACAGAACGTCGAACTGTCAGGCCGAACCTCTGCATATCAAGTTTCAGAAGTTCGTCCGCAAACAGGCGGCGTAATTTTAAAACGATTATTTGCTGAAGGTAGCTACGTTCAGGCAGGTCAAGCACTCTATCAAATTGATGCAAATACCAACCGTGCGACTGCAGACAATGCACGTGCGGCGTTATTACGTCAACAAGCGAACCTGAATGCTTTACGCGTAAAAGAAGGCCGTTATCGTCAACTTGTGGGAACCAATGCGGTTTCTAAACAAGAGTATGACGATATCAATGCTCAGGTCAAACTGGCTGAAGCAGATGTTGCAGCGTCTCAAGCCGCATTGAAAAATGCTGAAATTACCTTGGGCTACTCAACTGTACGTGCGCCAATTTCTGGTCAGTCTAGCCGTTCTTCGGTGACACCAGGTGCATTGGTGACTGCAAACCAGGCCGATCCATTGGTGACCATTCAACAACTTGATCCGATCTATGTGGATATTAACCAATCAAGTGCCGAGTTATTGCGTCTGCGTCAACAACTGAGCAAAGGCAGTTTGAATAACAGTAACAATACCCGTGTCAAAATCACGCTTGAAGATGGGTCGGAATACCCTGTCGAAGGCCAGCTGGCATTCTCTGATGCAAGTGTCAACCCGGATACAGGTACCGTGACTTTACGTGCGGTGTTCTCGAATCCAAACCATTTGTTATTACCAGGCATGTATGCAACTGCAAAGATTTCGCAAGGGATTTTGCCTAATGCTTACCTGATTCCACAAGCAGCGGTATCTCGTTTACCGACAGGACAAGCCATTGCAATGGTTGTCAATGCCAAAGGTGTGATTGAAACCCGTCCGGTCACCACTGCTGGTGTCAAAGGTCAGGACTGGATTATAACGAATGGCCTACAGGCTGGTGATAAAGTTGTTGTTGACGGTGTGGCTAAGGTCAAAGAAGGACAGGAAGTGTCTGTAAAACCTTATCAACCAAAAGCAGCTGAAGGTCAGAATGCAGCGCCAAAAGCAGCTGAACAACAAAAGCAAGCCAACTCACCAAAAGCTGAACAAAAAGCAACTTCAGAAGCTTAAGGGGTAGATTGCATGGCTCAATTTTTTATCCATCGCCCAATTTTCGCTTGGGTGATTGCACTGGTCATTATGTTGGCGGGGATTATCACGCTGACAAAGATGCCAGTTGCACAATATCCGACAATTGCTCCCCCCACGGTCACGATTTCTGCGACTTATCCTGGGGCTTCTGCTCAAACTGTTGAAAATACCGTTACCCAGATCATTGAACAACAAATGAATGGTCTGGATGGGTTACGTTACATTTCATCGAACAGTGCGGGTAATGGTCAAGCATCCATTAACTTGAACTTCGAACAAGGTATCGATCCGGATATCGCACAGGTTCAGGTTCAAAACAAATTGCAATCGGCAACAGCGCTGTTACCTGCTGACGTACAACGTCAGGGTGTAAAAGTCACCAAGTCTGGCGCCAGCTTCTTGCAGGTTATCGCGTTCTATTCGCCAGATAACAGCCTGTCTGCATCGGACATTAAAGACTATGTAAACTCAAACATTTCTGAACCGCTAAGCCGTGTTGCAGGTGTGGGTGAACTACAGGTGTTTGGTGGTTCGTATGCGATGCGTGTCTGGTTAGATCCGGCAAAACTGACCAGCTTTAACCTGACACCAAACGATGTGGCAACCGCAATTCGTGCACAAAACTCGCAAGTTGCAGTCGGTCAGCTCGGTGGTGCGCCATCAACAGCAGGCCAAGTCCTGAATGCGACGGTAAATGCACAAAGCATGTTGCAAACACCTGAGCAATTTAAAAACATCTTCCTGAAAAACTCTTCAGATGGTGCACAGGTACGTTTGGGTGATGTTGCTCGTGTAGAATTGGGTTCTGATAACTATCAGTTCGACTCGAAATTTAATGGTAACCCTGCGGGTGGTGTTGCAATCAAGCTTGCAACCGGTGCCAACGCACTTGATACAGCAGCAGCGGTTGAAAAACGTTTATCCGAGTTACGTCATAACTATCCAAGCGGTTTAAAAGACAAGCTTGCGTATGACACCACTCCGTTTATTCGTCTATCAATTGAAAGTGTTGTCCACACGCTGATTGAAGCAGTGGTCTTGGTATTTATCGTGATGTTCCTGTTCTTGCAGAACTGGCGCGCAACGATTATTCCAACTCTGGCGGTACCAGTCGTTGTACTGGGTACATTTGCCGTAATTAATATCTTCGGTTTCTCGATTAACACCTTGACCATGTTCGCCATGGTACTGGCCATCGGTCTTCTGGTGGATGATGCCATCGTTGTGGTCGAGAACGTTGAACGGGTCATGCAAGAAGAACATCTGGAACCTGTGCCTGCGACTGAAAAGTCGATGAGTCAGATTTCCGGTGCGCTGGTGGGTATTACCAGTGTATTAACCGCGGTATTCGTACCGATGGCATTCTTTAGCGGAACCACCGGGGTAATTTACCGTCAGTTCTCCATCACCTTGGTTACGGCGATGATCCTTTCTTTGATCGTGGCATTAACTTTTACCCCTGCCCTGTGTGCGACCCTGTTAAAGCAACATGATCCAAACAAAGAACAAAGCAATAACATTTTTGCGCGTTTCTTCCGCTGGTTTAACCGTAGTTTTGAAAAAGTTGCAGAGAAATACCAAGGTGGTGTCAATCGCATGACTCACCACAAGTTATTCTCTGGTGTGCTTTATATTGCGGTGATCGCAGCTTTGGTCGGCATCTACAAAATGTTGCCATCTTCATTCTTGCCAGAAGAAGACCAGGGTGTGGTCATGACCTTAGTGCAGTTACCACCGAGCGCAAGCTTGGAGCGTACGGACAAAGTCATTGATACCATGACAGGCTATTTCCTGAACAAGGAAAAAGAAAACGTCGATTCGATCTTTACTGTGGCTGGTTTCTCATTCACAGGGGTCGGTCAAAACGCGGGTCTGGCCTTCATCAAGTTAAAAGACTGGAGCGAGCGTACAACGCCTGAATCACAGATCGGTGCCATTATTCAACGTGGTATGGCATTGAACATGATTGTGAAAGATGCATCGTACATCATGCCATTACAGTTACCGGCAATGCCTGAACTGGGTGTCGCGTCTGGTTTCGATATCCAGTTGAAAGATGTAAGCGGTCAAGGTCATGAGAAACTGATTGCGGCACGTAATGCGGTATTAGGTATGGCATCACAAGACAAACGTCTTGCCGGTGTACGTCCGAATGGTCAGGAAGATACACCACAGTACCAGATCACCATTGATCAGGCGCAAGCAGGTGCAATGGGTGTAAGCCTGGCAGATATTAACAGCACCATGAGCATGGCTTGGGGTGGTTCATATATCAATGACTTCGTTGACCGTGGTCGTGTGAAGAAAGTTTATGTTCAGGGTGAAGCGAATACACGCATGATGCCTGAAGACCTAAACAAGTGGTATGTACGTAATAACAAGGGTGAAATGGTTCCATTCTCTGGCTTTGCCAAAGGTGAATGGACTTATGGTTCTCCTCGTCTAGAGCGTTATAACGGCGTATCATCGGTGAACATTCAGGGTACCCCTGCACCGGGCGTCAGCTCTGGTGATGCAATGATCGCCATGGAAGAAATCATTGGTAAGTTACCATCAATGGGCTTAACCGGTTTCGACTATGAGTGGAGTGGTTTATCTCTGGAAGAACGTGATTCTGGTAGCCAGACAGCACCATTACTGGTTCTTTCATTATTGATCGTCTTCCTGTGTCTTGCTGCATTATATGAAAGCTGGTCAGTCCCTGTGTCGGTATTACTGGTTGTACCATTAGGTATCGTCGGTGCATTTACACTGACCTGGTTAGGTATGATCATTAAAGGAGATCCAAACTTATCCTTTAACATCTATTTCCAGGTGGCAATTGTTGCGGTGATTGGTCTTTCAGCGAAGAACGCCATTCTGATTGTCGAATTCGCCAAAGAATTGCAAGAACAAGGTGAAGACCTGTTTGAAGCAACCTTACATGCAGCAAAAATGCGTTTACGTCCAATCGTCATGACTACACTGGCTTTCGGTTTCGGTGTACTGCCACTTGCCCTTGCAAGCGGTGCCGGTGCAGGTAGCCAACACTCGGTCGGTTATGGTGTACTGGGTGGTGTAATTTCTTCAACACTTTTAGGTATCTTCTTCATCCCTGTATTCTTCGTGTGGATTCGTAGTATCTTTAAGTACAAACCTAAAACTTTAAATACTCAGGAGCATTGATCGTGATGCAAACTGTATGGTCTATTTCCAGTCGTGGCATTGCAATCTCTGCACTCGCGCTGTCTTTGGCTGCCTGCCAAAGCATGCGCGGGCCAGAGCCTGTGGTAAGCTCAGATATTCCTGAAAGCTACGCGTCTTATGGCAATGCTTCTGGAACATCAATCGCGGAACAAGGTTACAAAGATTTCTTTGCTGACCAGCGCTTACTGCAAGTGATTGATATGGCGCTTGCCAATAACCGTGATTTACGTACTGCTACTTTGAATATTCAAAAAGCTCAGCAGCAATACCAGATCTCGGAAAACAACCAGTTGCCAACCATTGGCGCAAGTGGTAGTGCCGTTCGTCAGGTCACCCCTAGCCGTGATCCGGGCAACCCCTATTCAACCTATCAGGTGGGCTTGGGTCTGACGTCTTATGAGCTGGATTTCTGGGGTCGTGTACGCAGCCTGAAAGATGCAGCCCTGGATAGCTATCTCGCGACGCAAAGTTCACGTGATGCCACGCAAATCAGCTTAATTGGTCAGGTCACTCAGGCTTGGTTAAATTACTCGTTTGCAAGTGCACAACTTAAACTTGCCGATCAGACGCTAAAAGCGCAACAAGACTCGTTTAACCTGAACAAAAAACGTTTTGATGTCGGTATCGATAGTGAAATTCCTGTGCGTCAGGCACAGATTTCAGTTGAAACAGCACGTAATGATGTGGCCAACTACAAAACCCAGATTGCTCAGGCACAAAACCTGTTGAACTTACTGGTGGGCCAGCAGGTTCCTCAGAATCTGTTGCCGCAACAGCAAGTTGCACGTATCACCCGACAAGGTGTATTAAGTGCCGGTTTACCAAGTGACTTATTGAACAACCGTCCGGATGTCAAAGCCTCTGAATACCAGTTAAGTGCTGCGGGTGCGAATATTGGTGCTGCCAAAGCACAACTGTTCCCAACCATTAGCCTGACCGGTTCTGCGGGTTATGCATCGACTGACTTGAGTGATTTATTCAAATCAGCCAATGGATTATGGTCAATTGGTCCAAGCCTGAATATCCCGATCTTTGACTGGGGTACACGTAAGGCCAACATCAAAATCTCTGAAACAGATCAGAAAATTGCATTGGCTAACTATGAGAAGTCTGTCCAGTCAGCTTTCCGTGAAGTGAATGATGCCTTGGCAACACGTGCCAACATTGGCGATCGTTTAACTGCGCAACGCCGTTTGGTTGATGCGACCAATACGACCTATAAACTTTCAAATGCCCGCTTCCGTGCCGGTATTGATAGTTACCTGACCGTGTTGGATGCTCAGCGTTCTGCTTACTCAGCGGAACAAGGCTTGTTGTTATTGCAACAGGCTGACCTGAACAATCAGGTTGAGCTCTATAAAACACTGGGTGGCGGCCTAAAAGCCTCAACCAGCGAGACGGTTACGCACCAGCCTTCAAGCTCACAACAGCATTACGCAAAATAATTTGATTTTGCAGACAAAAAAGCTCACTTCGGTGAGCTTTTTTATTGCAACAATTGCGAATATTTCTTATCTTCAAATACTGAAATATTGATGATTTAGAAGAAGACGATGTTACTGAGCAGTTTAGAGTCTGTACCCGGCCATGAAATTTTACGTCAGCTTGATGTGGTTTATGGCAGCACCGTCCGCAGTAAGCATGTCGGACGTGACCTGATGGCGGGTTTAAAGAATATTGTCGGCGGTGAACTGACAGGCTATACCGAACTACTCGAAGAGTCACGCCAAGAAGCCACTCAACGGATGATTGATAAGGCAAAAGCTTTAGGTGCCAATGCCATTGTGGGCATCCGTTTCTCGACCTCAAATATTGCCCAAGGTGCATCTGAGCTGTTTGTTTATGGTACAGCGGTGGTGGTGCAGCCTGTTGCGCCTAAACTCCCTGATCCATTCGGCGCATAGGCAAGCGTATGGAAGGATTAATTTTTCAGATTGTCCTGTTTCTGATCCTGTTTACTGTGGGTTGGGGCTTTGGTCGCCATATCGAGCAAAAACACTTACGTGAACTGGATCAAAAAGAACAACAGTTCGCCCATATCCGGATCGATACCAATCGCTTTGTACACCCCACAGCACCCGGGCAAATGATCAGCAGTAATGTGGTGATCTCTCACGATTATTTTAAATATGTCCTGGCCTCCATTCGCAACTTCTTTGGGGGGCGTCTGGTCAGCTATGAAAGTGTGGTGGAACGTGCGCGTCGTGAAGCTGTGGTTCGCCTGAAGCAAGAAGCACATGCCATGGGCGCTAAACAGATTATGGGGGTTCGCCTCAGTACGACAGAACTGGGAATGCAAGGTGGCATGGTTGAAGTGTTTGCTTATGGAACGGCCATCATCGAATAAGCTGTTCCAGTCGCATATTCTCAAGCCGCAACAGTCATATCGAACACAATAAAAAAATGCCTCATGGCTTGAGGCATTTTTTATGACTAGGATTTTCAGGTTAATGAAATAAAACGATCGCCTTTTGTAAGGTAAAACAAATGCCTGCCAGTAAAGGCAGACCCACCACCAGCCAAGCCAGTACCACGGTAATTGTCTTGGAAGGTGCATGTGCTACACCATGATTCAGACTGGAATCTTGCGGTAATTTCTCATGAGCCAAGGCCTTCTCGGCAGCCAATTCAGCCTCGGTCATGTATTGATCTTCATCAACCGGCTTGACCATTAAATTGAGGACAAATCCAATGGCTAGCATAGCCGCCAGAATATACATGGTCGTATCATAAGATTGGGCTTGAGCCACGCCATGCGCCAGTTGATAATCTCGAATATTGGTAATCAGCAAGGTGCCCAATACCCCTGCCACAGACCATGCAGTCAGCAAACGACCATGAATTGCCCCGACCATTTGGGTACCAAAAATATCCGCCAGATAAGCAGGTACTGTGGCAAAGCCCCCACCATACATGGACAGAATGACGCAGAAAGCTAAAACGAATAAAGGCAGGTTTTCGGCATGAGCCAGTTGAGGGATCGAAACGTATAACAAGAAGCCTAAGGCCAGAAAAATGAAATAGGTATTTTTACGACCAATAAAATCCGATGCAGATGCCCAGAAGAACCGCCCACCAATATTGAATAATGACAGTAAACCGGTAAATCCTGCGGCAAAGGTCGCAATCTGCATTTTTTGTTCGGTATTTAATTCATTGATTCCGATCTCTAAACCGATCAGACGCCCACCAAACACTTCCTGCAACAACGGAGAAGCCATCGCTAAAATGCCAATACCTGCCGAAACATTTAAGCACAGTACGCCCCAAATCAGCCAAAACTGCTTGGTTTTCCATGCCTTATTTAAATGTACATGACGACTGGTGACCAGCGCATTCGCTTGGCTTGCTGCGGGTTGCCAGCCACTTGGTTTCCAGTTTGAAGGCGGAATCCGATAACCAAATGCACCTCCCATCATAAAAACAAAGTAAACGGCGGCTAAGACCAGAAAGGTTTGCCATACACCTACCGAAATATCGGTTGCGAAAAACTTCATCAACTGATCCGCGAGCGGCGCGCCAATCATGGCACCGCCACCAAAGCCCATAATCGCAAGACCTGTGGCGAGACCTCGACGATCCGGGAACCACTTGATCAGGGTCGATACAGGCGAAATATAACCCAGCCCCAGCCCGATGCCTCCCACTCCTCCTCCTAGCCACAACAGCCACAACTGATGCGTATATACACCTAGCGCCGCCAGAATCAAACCACCAGCCCAGCAAAATGCCGCAACCACACCCGCTTTACGCGGTCCTGCATGCTCAAGCCACCCCCCAAATAAAAAGGCAGATGAGCCCAGGAATACAAAAAACAAGGTGTACATGATGCTTAGGGTAGACACTGTCCAATCACAGGTCGTGGTGAACAGTTGTTCAAGCAAACCGATATCTTTACATTCAATCGGCGCATCAATTCCCAGAGCTTTGGATAAGGGCAACCAAAATACGGAAAAGCCATAGGCCATACCAATACTGAGATGAATTGCCAGTGCGGCAGGTGGCAGTAGCCAACGGTTATAGCCCGAGTGGGCAATCGTACGTTCCTTGGCCAAAAGTGAAAGTCGTCGTTCCATCTACAATCTCCATGCCTTCACGATTAAAGTGAGGCAAGCTTTTTTCATTTTTGTGCAACCCTAAGCAGCGCTCAGACCTGCTTGCTACGGTGTGGTTCTATTGGGGCAAAGCTCAATCGACCTACCGATTGTGCATAACATCCGTCATTTGGATCAAACCGCTTTTACCCATTAAAAATAAAGAAATAATTTAATAAATTTTAACGGCCCTGTGTCATATACAGGACCTTGGCCCTATTCTGCAAAAATCGCTTGCCAGTAGTGATAGGTTTTTTCTTCGCCATTGTCCAGCTTGAACTCATACGACAGCTGACGTGTTTCCGCGATTTCAAACTCGACAGGATATTTGAATAAAGCACCTGCATAAGCAAAGCTATGATATTCGCCATTTTCACCACAGACATCCACCTCCGCTGGCATACGCTCAAGCAAAGCGGCATCAATATCCTGCCCGATAAAGGATTCATCAAGTTTGCTGGCATCGGTCACGATGATTTTGGTTTTGATTCCTGAATCCAGAAAATCCTGCATCACCTCAGCCGAGTTCAGATTCCAGATCGGCTCCACCACTTCAATGCCTAAAGGGTGCAAACGCTCTTCACGATATTTGCGCACATCACTCAAGTAAATATCGCCAAAGATAAAATGCTCCACCCCTTGCGCCTTAAAGTGATTGGCGGCGTCCAGCATACGTTGTTCATATACGGGAAGGTTCTTGGGTAGAAATACCGGATAAAGCGGAATGCCAATACTCTCAGCCTGTTTTTCAAGCAATGTATGCGGAATGGCATGCATCGAAGACAATGCGGTCTCTTCATTGACCGTGGTCAATAGTGCGATAACCTGAAACTCTTTTTCTTGTAAGACCTTATACAAGGCCAAAGCAGAGTCTTTGCCCCCGCTCCAGTTAAAAACGGCTTTCTTGCGGCTATCTACTGTCATTTCATTCTACCTTTGGCATCTATCAGTCAGACCAGTTTTTCATTATTTCAGGCAACTACATGATACTTGTGACATATAAAAGCAATAGTAAAGTTAAGCCCGCAAACCCCCAAATCACACGAGGCACAATTGTTGGTTTCTTTTTAATCATAATCGGCAAAGCAATCAGGGTAGCTAGAAAGCTGATCGGTGCTGTCAACATAAAAACGAAGATCGCAGCATAGCCGCTGCCACCTTCAAAGTCTGCCATATTAAAGGTGAATAGCCAGCTCAATCCGCCACCCACAACAATGCTGGCAGGTAACGCAAGCAACACATAGCTGACAATAGAGGCAATCGATACACGATGGCCAGAGACAGAGTCAGGCAAACGCGGGCTATCGATCATGGCTACACTCTTTTAAATACCTCATTGTGATACTTACTTCACTTTCATTTTGCGGATCATTTTATACAGCAAACCCGGCGATAAACGCGACACCAGAACACCGAGCTGCTCTTTTTTACCCCCCACCACAATGTATTCGTCCCCTGCCATCAAGGATTCCACCACCCGTTCGGCAAATACATCGGCATCCAGACCATTTTCAATCGCTTCATCCTGATGGCCTTGCGGTTTACCTTCACCGTTTAAGGCATTGAAAGACACATTGGTTTTGACAAAACCGGGGAAAACTACTGACACTTCAACACCGTCATTGGCAACTTCGGCACGTAAGCTATTGGCCCACATGTGAATGGCAGCTTTGGCTGCTGAATAAGTCGCGCGATATTGCGTACCGAGTAGGCCTGCAACACTGGAGACAAATACTACACGGCCTGATTTTTGTTTCAGCAAGGTCGGCAATACGGTCTTGGTGAAGAACACTTGCGAAAAGTAATCGACTTCCATAATGGCACGTTCAGTATGCATGGTGGTGTCCTGAATCAAGGCACGCTGGCTCAGACCGGCATTATTGATCAACCAGTCAATCCGCCCTTTACTTGCCAGAACCTGTTCATGCGCATGGCGAACCTGAGCTTCATCGGTAATATCAGCAGCAATTGAAAGATGCTGTTCTGGCTTGAGTAAGCCCACACGTACCGCTTCCAGCTCATCGTAACGGCGTGAAGTCAAAACCACCTGTGCACCTTGTAGTGCACATTCTCGTGCCAGTGCTTTGCCTAAACCCGAAGAAGCACCCGTAATCCAGACCACTTTATTTTCAAGACTTTTCAGTTTTGCCATTTTTATATCCTGCCTATGCTGAATGGCGCATAAATTTGAGGAAGTAATCCACATACGTTGCAGCCAGTTGCTGATCAATCTGGGTACTTAATTTTTCCAAACGTTTATATCCCAGATGCGTGGTCATATTGATCACGCCATTTAAGGTTTTATCCACCACAAAATTGAACTTTAAACATTTTTTCGGTTCACGAATCAAGTGATCAACCCCTGCATCAATGACTTCGGTGAGTAATTTAAGTGAATTTGAAATTTCATTATGATCGCCATTTGCCAGTTTCTGGCTAGATGCCTTGACCTGCTTTGCCAACGGTTGCTTGACCGGATAAGTCATATAAATGGTTTCATCTTCGATCTGTAAAGTTTTTGAAAGATATTCAACCAGAGGAATTAAACGATCATTGCCAAAAAATGAAATCGACCACGGCATATATTTACGAATCGCTTCCAAAATTTGCTGAATCACTTTTTCGGATTCACCTGTTTGCGAATATTGTTTATTTTCTTGTAATAGAACGATAAAAACCTGCTCAACGACTTCACAAGCCATTTCGGATAAGACACTCCCTAAAGCGCTAGCCTGACTTTCTTTATTTCCTTGTAATAATTGCGTTCGAATATGCGCAAACCTTGCGTAAGTGTCCGCATGAATATTTAAAAAAACGGCGGTGTTCATTCTAATAACCCTAATTGTTAGATTCCATAAAAAAGAGCTTGTTGAACAAGCCCTTTTATCCAATCTATTTTTCTATCATTTTTGGCGTTGTACCCGCCGAATTTATCACACTCTATTCTGTATCAACATGCATAAATGCTAAAAAATGGTTCACACAATCAGTTGCAGCATTGCTATCAACCTGATTGCTCATTTTTTCCAGACGTTTATAACTGAGATGGGCGGTCATATTAATCACGCCATTCAGGGTTTTATCCACCACCATATTAAAGTTGAGGCATTTTTTCGGTTCGCGGAACAAATTGGTCACACCCAAATCGACAATCTGGATCAAAGTCTGGAACACATCGACCATATCACTGATTTCATTATTTTTGAGTCTTGTCACTAAAGCATGTGCCTGTTGTACCAAATGCCGATCGATCGGATAAGACACATAGACCTGCTCGTCGTGATACTTGATCATATTGGAAAAATAATTAGCAAAAGGACATAAGCGTTCATTACCAAATAAAGCAATCGACCAAGGCATATATTTACGTACAGCACCAATGATTTGCTGGATGACTTTTTCAGATTCAGCCGTATATTTTTGCGTTAACTGGGTCGGCTGGCGATTCTGGATCAGTAACACTGAAAAGACCTGCTCAACGATATCACAGGCGATTTCCGACAAGACTTCTCCCAGCAGACGAGCCTGACTTTCAGGCGTCCCCGCATTCAATTGCTGGCGAATTGTTTCAAACTGTCCATGCCTAACTTCATTAATCTTCAATAGAATTGAATAACTCATGAGCCTCATCCCTTTTTAGTTTTCGCATTTTTATATTGTTGTTTTACGCATCAATATTTTTTAGTTATGTGATGCATTACACAAATCTAATCTTATTTATTTAAAAATCCAACGCCTTTCATCGGTTTTATGAGAAAAAATCAAAGTTTATAAGTGCCTGATCAGGATTTAGCCCGTCTTGCCTGCAATCAGGTCATCTGCGCTCAAGAAACTGGATGTGCTCTCATGTCGCTGCAACAAACCGGAATGCAGACATTATTTGAGCGGCTCTATTGAATCGGCGATGGCATGCTGAAAGACCTACAGAAGCGAGGATTTTTTGCTACAATAGATGCAATTTTTTATTCAATTTTAATCTTCTGTACTATGACTGACGCTCAATCTGCTCAAAATATTGCAACCACTTACGATCCAACCGAGATCGAAAAGAAGTGGTATCAAATCTGGGAACAACAAGGTTACTTCAAGCCTTCAGGTCAAGGTGAATCATTCTGTATCATGATTCCACCACCGAACGTCACCGGTAGCTTGCACATGGGACATGGCTTTAACAATGCCATCATGGATGCCCTCACCCGTTACAACCGTATGATGGGTAAAAATACCTTATGGCAACCGGGGACTGACCACGCAGGTATTGCAACGCAGATGGTGGTCGAACGTCAGTTGGGTGCACAAAACATTAGCCGTCATGATCTGGGCCGTGAAAAGTTCATCGAAAAAATCTGGGAATGGAAAGAACAGTCAGGCGGTACCATTACCCGTCAGATCCGTCGTCTCGGCTCGTCTGTAGACTGGTCACGCGAACGTTTCACCATGGATGAAGGTCTATCCAATGCAGTGAAAGAAGTGTTCGTCAAACTGCATGAAGATGGTTTGATCTATCGCGGTAAGCGTCTGGTTAACTGGGACCCGAAACTACAAACTGCGCTGTCTGATCTCGAAGTTGAGTCAGATAAAGAAGAAGCAGGTTCATTGTGGCACTTCAAATATTTCTTTGAAGACAAATCACTGCGTACCCACGATGGTAAAGATCACATTGTAGTCGCAACCACACGTCCTGAAACCCTATTGGGTGATACTGCTGTTGCGGTGGCGCTGGATGATGAACGCTATGCGCATCTTGTGGGTCAGAACATTATCCTGCCAATTACCGGCCGTGCTGTTCCAATCGTTAAAGATGAATATGTCGATAAAGAGTTTGGTACGGGCTGTGTAAAAATCACCCCTGCGCACGACTTCAATGACTATGAAGTGGGTAAGCGTTGTGAATTGCCAATCATCAATATCTTCAATAAAAATGCAGAAGTTCTGGCTGAGTTTGAATACATTGCCAAAGCCGGCGAGCAGATTTCTAAAACCATTGCTGCCCCTGCGGACTATATCGGTTTAGAACGTTTTGAAGCGCGTAAGAAACTGGTTGAACAGGCTGAAGCTGAAGGCTGGTTAGAGCAGATTCAACCTTATACCTTGAAACCACCTCGCGGTGACCGTTCTGGCGTGATCATTGAGCCACTATTGACTGACCAGTGGTATGTAAAGATTGCGCCATTGGCAGAGCCTGCAATCGAAGCGGTGAAAGATGGTCGTATCAAGTTTGTTCCAGAGCAATACAGCAACATGTATATGGCGTGGATGAACAACATTCAGGACTGGTGTATTTCACGTCAGTTGTGGTGGGGTCACCGTATTCCAGCCTGGTACGATGCAGAAGGCAATGTATATGTGGGTCGTGACGAAGCTGAAGTTCGTGCCAAAAATAACATCCCTGCGGATACTGCTCTAAACCAGGATGAAGATGTACTGGATACATGGTTCTCCTCTGCTCTGTGGACCTTCTCAACCTTAGGTTGGACCGGTGATGCAGAGAAAGATGCGGCCAATGATTTCCTCAAAACCTTCCACCCGACTGATGTGTTGGTGACAGGTTTTGACATCATCTTCTTCTGGGTTGCACGTATGATCATGATGACCCTGCACTTCATGAAAAATGAAGATGGGACATCACAGATTCCATTCAAGACCGTTTACGTTCACGGCCTAGTGCGTGATGGCGAAGGCCAGAAGATGTCAAAGTCTAAAGGTAACGTGCTTGACCCACTCGACCTGATTGACGGTATCGATCTTGAAAGCCTTGTTGCAAAACGTACTACAGGTTTGATGAACCCGAAACAGGCAGCGAAGATTGAGAAATCAACGCGTAAAGAATTCCCGGAAGGCATTCAGGCTTACGGTACAGATGCGGTTCGTTTTACCTTCTGTGCGCTTGCCAACACCGGTCGTGACATCAAGTTCGACATGAAACGTGTTGAAGGCTACCGTAACTTCTGTAACAAGATCTGGAACGCGACCCGTTTCGTGTTGATGAATGTGGAAGGTCAAACTGTTGGTCAAGAAGCACGTCCTGATCTTTGGGAACTGCCTGAACAATGGATCATGAGCCGTCTGCAAAAAGCAGAAGCTGCGGTACACCAAGCATTCGCGACCTATCGTTTAGACCTTGCTGCGCAAGCGATCTATGACTTTATCTGGAATGAATACTGTGACTGGTACGTTGAGTTAACCAAACCAGTTCTGAACGATGCCAATGTATCAGAAGAGCGTAAAGCCGAAGTTCGCCGTGTGTTACTTGCAGTAATGGAAGCCTCTTTACGTTTGGCTCATCCATTAATGCCGTATTTGACTGAAGAAATCTGGCAAACGCTTGCGCCAATGTTAGGCAAAGGCGGTACTACGATTATGACTGCGCAATACCCTGTGCCTGATCAAGCAAAAGTGAATGATCAAGCTGAAGCAGATATGCAGTGGTTACAAGATCTGATTGGTGCGGTACGTAATATCCGTGGTGAAATGGGCTTGGGTAATGCGCGTTTATTGCCGGTATTGCTGCAAAATATTTCTGATGCTGAACGTGAGCAAATCACACGTATCGAAGCGTTATTTAAGGCATTGGCGAAAGTTGAAAGCATTACTTTCCTGGCACAAGGCGAAGAACCACCGCTTTCTTCTTCAAGTGTTGTAGGCCATGCATCGGTATTTGTACCAATGAAGGGCTTGATTGATCCTAAAGCTGAATTAGGTCGTTTGCAGAAAGACTTAGATAAGGTTCAAAAGCAACATGATCAAATTGCCAATAAACTTTCGAATGAAGGTTTCGTAGCGAAAGCACCAGCAGCGGTTGTTGAAGGTGAAAAGGTTAAACTGGCTGAGTTTGCTGATCAGTTAGCGAAAATTAAGCAAAGTATGGAACAGATTGCTGCTCTTTAATCTTTAAAGTTCATAATTTAATCTGTAGTATAAAGGGCTGATAATTCAGCCCTTTATGCTTTTTCAAAACTGAGTCGATTAATAAAATTAATTGAACTAAATAAAAATTAACTTTGCTAATTATTAATTTTAGATATGTGAATTAATATAGTATTTGATGGATTCTATTCCCTCTCCTCGTAGGAGAGGGTTAGGGAGAGGTACTTTCTCTTTTTAAATGCAAACAAACATTCCATAAATCTCCTAAAACTGATTCAGTATTTTTTAGCACATCATGATTCCAATACCGCACCACTTTTAAATCCGAAGCCTTTAAAAACTTGGTTCGTTCAGCGTCATATTCTTTTCCATTGTCAGTACCGTGCTGACTGCCATCTAACTCAATCACTAAGCCCAATTCATGACAGTAAAAATCCACAATATAAGGTGCAATCACATGCTGTCTGCGAAATTTCAGATTTATAAATCGTTTAGCCCGAAGTAATTGCCACATTAGATGTTCTGCATCAGTTGCATTACTGCGCATGACTTTAGCAAATTCTAATAATTGTGGACCTAGTTTCATTTATTATTTTTACCTCTCCCTAGCCCTCTCCTAAAAGGAGAGGGAACGTTCATTATAAATTTTATGCAGGTACATAATCACTTGTAACTCCCTCTCCCTCAGGGATGAGAAGCACTGCTTCGCAAGGGGGTGAGGGAAAATCAAAGCACCCCATGCTCCAACAACATCTCTACCCCACTCACTTTTTTCATATGTTTTAAACGCTCTTTTTCCCACTTCAACTGCTGCTTTAACTCAGCACAATCCGCATCGATGGTTTTATATACATCACTCATATGCAGATGCTCAGCCTTTACTTTTTTCGCCAACTGAAAAGAATCCAGAATTTCTTCAATTTGATGTTCCAATTGCTGGCTCTGTGCATCCAAAGCCAGTTTATAAAACTTCACTTGCTCCGAAGATAACGCTTTAGCTCCAACGCCTTTATTCTGTTCCAACTGTAATTGCAGTTTCAGTAAATAAAACAAATCCTGCTGTTCATAAGCCTGACTCGCTTGTTGGAATAACTCGGTTTTTTCTTCTTTCTTGGCCTCATCTTGCTCACGGTCAGGGTGAATCATGGCAGCAATTTTTAAATACACGGTTTTCAGCGATTGCGCTGCCATTTGTTCGGCTTGTTCACGTTTCTGTTGCTGTCGAAGTAGTTTGGCCTGTTCTCGTGCCTGTTGTTGCTCAGCGGCATACTGCTCAAAGTCATCCTCTTCTTCTGGTGCCGTACTTTGCTCATAACTTTCATTCTGTTCAAATTTGGCTGACTGTACTTTTTTATTCTTTTTAAGCGATTGCTGGGCATGTTGCTGATAAAAAGTATCAATCTGCTTGACCAGCGTTAATTGTTCATCCTTCAACATTTTGGAACGCTTTAACAACTGCGCAAGCTGGGCAATTTTTTCATCCAGTTGCTGCATATCGGCTTTAGAAAACTCGTGCTGTTGTAATAGCGTCCAAAGCTGATCTAATTGCTGAAACAGGATTTCATGCAGCTCACTATACACAGGCATCAGCTTTTCCCGTGTATGTTGCTGAATTTCAGCTTGGGCATTCTGCCACATGGCAAGGCTGATTTTTTGCTGTTCTATTTGATCAATCAGGCGATTCAGCTTTTTCTGCTGTGAGGAAGGTTCAGCCCTTTGCTTTAAACTGACTTTAAGATCAAAAGACATCACGCATCTGCCTAAAAATTAAAAAGTGTAGCAATAATCAGCCAACAAAGTCAGCAAACACTTTCAATATCGTGTTTGGATAAACCAGTCGCTGAACTAAGCTTTACTCATCGCCAAATAAGGCATTGGCTGAAACGACTTTGGTGATTTTAACTTTATCTTGTTTCAGCAAGGGATAGATTTTTTGTCTAACTGCATCACTGGTCATCGTGCCATTCAAATTCAGTAATACAGGTTCTTCACTCAATGACCCTTTGCCCAAGTACTCGTGATTCAAATCATTGGTAGTTGCTTGATTTACCACAACAAAATATCCCGAAATGCCTTTGGCCTGACCACAGGCCAAACTTTGTGGAGACCAATCCCCGTGGCGAACCACTTTTTGCAACGTATAGCCTTTGCTTTTTAATTGCTGCATTTGTGCTGCGGTTGCAATTGGAAAATCAATCCGCTTTTGCTGTCCTTTCCAGTTCACCAGCAAATGACTGGATTGACAAGATTCACGCATGACGCCACCACTTCCTCTCAGCGCGCCTTCATCTGGATCAAAACAGGATGAAATCACTTGAAAAGTCGCTTCACCACAATGCAACGGCTCAGATTGATAGGTCTTGAATGGCGTTGCTTGGGCGTGGCTCAACTGAGTTAAACAGACTGATAAAAGGCAAAAGCTGACGAGTTTATTGTTCATATGAAGTCGTATTAGAATTAAAGGCTGGTTCATTCTAACTCAAAAAATATCGACTAAAGAAAGTTCTCATACTCCTCAATTTGAATTAAACATAAAAAATGACAGACCCAACTTTTAAGCTAAAATCTGTTATATACATCATCATTTAAATACTCAAATTGTATGAAGAATAAAGTCCTATTACTCACCTCATTTATTTTGCTCGCTGGATGTAATGAAAAACCAAAAACATCAGCAGAAAGCGATCAACCCATTCAAAAGGCAGCTCAACAGACTCAAGCCGTATCAGAACCTGTGCTTATTCCTGCTACACCCGAATCCGATTATCTCGCCAATAATTCAACCCCACTACCAAAAGGCTATTCAGTCGATACAACCCATCTCAAAAAACCTTTATTTATTGATTTTGATGGCGATGGAGATCTGGATAATTTTCGAGTACTGAAAAACCCAAATAAAAAAGGAATGAAATATCTCTTTGAATTCCGTATCTCAAATAGCGACAAAGTTTATTATTACGAAAATACAGATAAAGATTATGACCTCGATATTTTCGGAACTTTTGAAGTTGCACCTAAAACAGATATTTACGTGGATGAAGATTATCGCTTTGATGAAGATGGAAATATCTTAGCTGATGAGCAAATTGACCCAAAACATTATCTAAAGTTCAAAGGTGATGGTATTTCTGTCAATGTTTTAGAAGAAACCTGTGCAACATCTGTGTTTTTCTTAACAGATGAAAAAATTAAACGCATTGCGCTGTGCTAACTCATCACTGTCATTTCATAAAAAACCGCCCAATTGAGCGGCTTTTTCAATCACATACACAGCTTATTGTGCGGTATATCCCCCATCCATCACTACCGCCTGCCCTGTAATCCCTGCCCCTTTGTTGCTGGCTAGGAAAATCGTATAGTCGGCAATTTCCTCCACGCTGAGTAAACGCTTCTGCGGCACCATGGCTAAAATCACATCTTCCAAAGCACTTTCCAGACTCACATTACGGGTTTTGGCCAAGTCCGCAATTTGCCCACGCACCAACGGCGTATCTACATAACCCGGACATAATGCATTCACAGTAATGCCATCACGCGCACATTCCAGAGCCGCCACTTTGGTCAAGCCAATCACCCCATGCTTGGCACTGTTGTATCCCGCCTTACCTGCAAAACCAATCAAACCATTGATCGAAGACATATTGATAATCCGGCCATATTGTTGTGCTTTCATAATCGGAAACACATGTTTAATCCCGATAAATGAACCTGTCAGCATCACTTGGACCAGTTTCTGGTAAATCTCGGTTGAGAAGTCTTCAATTGCGGCGACATGCTGAAAACCGGCATTATTGATCAGGATATCCAGACGCCCAAAGGTTTGTGTGGTCAAATCAATCGCGGCTTTATAAGCCTGTTCATCAGTTACATCACAAGGCGCAGACAAGGCTTCAAAACCCTGCTGTTTTAACTGCTCAACCGCTTGCTGACATTTCTCGGCATTCACATCAGAAATCACCACTTTCGCGCCTTCCTGAGCAAATTTTTTCGCAATTTCTAAACCAATACCACTGGCTGAACCGGTAATAAAGGCCACTTTGGCTTCAAGTTGTTGAGTCACGGTGCTACTCCTGTTTTTGTTTATCTGGATTGCTCGCCCTTATTATGGGCAAGCTCAAATTAAAATATGCCTTAGACGATCCCAAACCATGTAAATGCAGCAATCACCACAAATACCGCCAAGGTTTTAATAATGGTGACCGCGAAAATATCCTTATAGGATTGCTTATGGGTTAAGCCCGTAACCGCAAGCAGGGTAATTACCGCACCATTATGGGGTAGTGTGTCCATACCGCCCGAGGCCATCGCCACCACACGATGCATTACTTCCGGTGGAATGCCTGCTGCGACAATGGCAGCGTTATAGGTTTCTGCCATCGCACTCAGGGCAATACTCATCCCGCCCGAGGCTGAACCGGTAATCCCTGCCAATACGGTCGTGGTCACAGCGCCATTGACCAAAGGATTGGTGAATGTGGTACCGAGTGCATGGCTGATTAAAGCAAAGCCCGGCAATGCCGCAATAATCGCACCGAAACCATATTCTGAAGCAGTATTCATCACCGCCAGCAATGAACCACTGATACTGGCATTCACCCCTTCTTTAAAGTTGGTCACTACACGTTGATAATCAAATAAAATTGCCGCAATGATCCCGACAATCAAGGCCAAACCGACTGCCCAAATCGCCCCTGTTTTTGCCACATCAACCGTGTAGTTAGCGAGACCAATGGCATTAAAATCAAAGCCATTCGGGTACCATTCTTTGATGGCTGTGGATAGATAACGGTTCATCACTGCAACCAGAATCAACGGCACAAAGGCCAGACATTGACGCAGCACTGAACCGTTGCTTTGATTAGATAGCTCGATATCAGCAGTCGTTTGCGTGACGGTACCTTCAGCAGCAAAACCTGCATAGCCTTCACCTGCTCGTGCTGCAGCTTTACGACGTGACTCCAAATATAATAAGCCCATGCTCAAGACGAAGATCGCCCCAATGACACCCAAAAACGGCGCTGCATAAATATTGGTGCCAAAGAAGGTGGTTGGAATCACGTTCTGAATTTGCGGTGTCCCCGGTAAGGCATCCATAGTAAATGTAAATGCGCCTAAGGCAATGGTGCCGGGAATCAGTCGTTTTGGAATATTGGCTTGCTGGAACAACTGATTGGCAAATGGATAAATCGCAAATACCGCCACAAACAGGCTGACACCGCTATAGGTCAGAATGGCACCAAGTAAGACCACGGTTAAAATGGCTTTCTTTGCACCAATCCAGTTGACAATGGTGCGGGCAATCGACTCGGCAATGCCCGACATTTCTACCACTTTGCCAAAGATTGCACCCAGCAAGAACACCAGAAAATAGTCTTTAATGAAATTGACCATTTTCGGCATGAAAACGCCCGAATAAAACGGCAGCACATTGGCGGGGTTAATCAGAAAAACCGCCAATAATGCACACAACGGTGCCATCAAAATCACGGAAAAACCGCGATAGGCGGTGTACATCAGCAAGCCTAAAGACAGCAGAATGACAAATAAATCCCACATATTCTTTTACTCCATTCCAAAGAATATATGTCAGGGTCAACCAAATTATTTTTTTTATTCTGTATGGTGGTTATCCTAACCATAAATAAAATCAAGAAACTGCCGATGGCAATACAGCATTTAAAAACAAAGATACATGCTCAAACGTATTTTAAAATAGCATTAAAATCATAAAAAACAAGACGATTAAAACAAAATATATCATTTTAACTTTTATTATAAATCAATATGTTACATGAATTAACAGCAAATAATTTAATTGATTAGTAAAACAAATTAACTATTGAATAATACTCATCAATCCATTTAAAGTATATTTAGCGGATTATTTTTAAAATCTATTTTTCGATATTGAGATAAAGTGAGCGAATAATCATTTGTCCTTGAGTTAAAAATAAACGGCTTGCCTTGCGCCAGCGAATTAACAAAAATGCCAGTCACAATGCGCTGTTTTTTTTATAAATTACACCATATAAATCAAAACTTTCCGAACAGGCGACTGAACATGACACTTAAGCAACTCAAGGCATTTCTTGCGCTGACGCGTACCCTGAATTATGCAAATGCCTCTGCTGAACTGCATCTCAGTCAGTCTGCTTTAAGTTTGAGTATCAAATCACTGGAAGAAGAACTCGGGGGCAAGCTGTTTAAGCGCAATACCCGGCGCGTCGAGCTGACACAGGAAGGAAAATCATTGATCCCCTATGCCAAGAAATTACTGGCCAACTGGGAGGATATGGAAAAGGATGTTAAACAACGTTTTAAACTGAATCGCGGCACCCTCAATATTGCCTCGATGCCCTTTGTCACCCATGCGATTTTGCCGCAAGTGATTCATAGCTTCTTAGCCAAGCATCCCAATATCAGCTTTTCCATTCATGATATTCCCAATGAGAAAGTACTGGAAAATGTTCAGGATGGTATTTTTGAAATTGGGATTTGCTTTGAACCACCACGCCATGATCAACTGGAATTTAGGCCCTTATTTGAGGAAGATTTTCTGGCGCTGTTGCCCAAGACGCATCCACTGGCAAGTGCAGAATCAATCAGTTGGAAACAGCTGTGCGCCAATCCCTTTGTCACCTTACAACATCCCTCGATTGTTCGACACCTGATTGAAGAAAACTGTCTTAAAAATCATCTGACTTTAGATCTAAAAGTTGAATGTCATCAGATCAGTTCCCTCTCCAGCTTTGTGGCACTGGATATGGGGGTCAGTGCCATTCCCCGCCATTTTCAGAATTTTATCGACAAGGAACATAACGTTCTGATTGAGATTGAGGACGGTAAACTGCCGCAGGCGATTGGCATTGTCTATAAAAAAGACTTTGAGCTTTCCAATATTTCAGCCGAGTTTATCGAGATCCTGCTACAACATGATTTTGGCTAAGCCCCTTCAGTTACCAGACCAAGACCAACTCGCCCGTCATAGCGCCCTTTTGAGTGAAATCGATGAATTTTCTGGTATTAATGAGTTTCCCTCATTAATCCTTTAGAAATTTAAACTTCTGTAAATAATCCCTGAGTGCTAAAACTAATAGAAACCAAGGAATTTACAGGTGAAAAAAATGAATAAAGTCTATTCAACCGCAGCACTGGCACTACAAGATGTGGTGCAAGATCAGCAGACCTTTGCAGTGGGCGGTTTTGGCCTATGCGGTATCCCTGAGACATTGATCGAAGCGCTAAAAGATACAGGTGTAACCGGCCTGACCTGTATTTCCAATAATGCAGGCATTGATGATTTTGGCTTGGGTGTGTTGCTCAAGACCCGACAAATTAAAAAAATGATTTCGTCTTATGTGGGCGAAAATAAAGAATTCGAACGCCAGTATCTAAATGGCGAACTTGAGGTTGAACTCACACCTCAAGGCACACTCGCCGAAAAACTACGTGCTGGTGGCGCAGGTATTCCTGCCTTTTATACCGCAACAGGTGCAGGTACCTTGGTGGCTGAAGGTAAGGAACAACGTGAATTTAATGGTCGCACCTATATCCTTGAACCATCATTGACCGCAGACGTGGCACTGGTTAAAGCCTATAAAGCGGATAAAGCCGGCAATCTGGTATTCCGTAAAACCGCGCAAAACTTCAACCCTGAATGTGCCATGGCTGGAAAAATTACCATTGCCGAAGTTGAACAGATCGTTGAGATTGGCGAGCTTGATCCAGATGAAATCCATTTAGCGGGCATTTACGTCAATCGTGTGGTACTGAACGCTACACCTGAAAAACGGATCGAACAAAAAACTCTAAAAGCACAGGACGCATAATCATGGCATGGACACGTGAACAAATGGCACAACGTGCCGCAAAAGAATTACAGGATGGTTTCTACGTCAATCTCGGTATTGGCCTGCCAACACTGGTTGCCAACTACATTCCAGAGGATATGGATGTGTGGCTGCAATCGGAAAATGGTCTACTCGGCATTGGCGAATTTCCAACTGAACAACAACTCGACCCTGATTTAATCAATGCAGGTAAACAGACCGTCACTGCGCGTGCAGGTGCGGCCTTTTTCTCAAGCAGTGAATCCTTCGCCATGATCCGTGGAGGTCATGTCAATATCGCCATTCTGGGTGCCATGGAAGTCTCTGAACAAGGCGACCTCGCCAACTGGATGATTCCGGGCAAAAAAGTCAAAGGGATGGGCGGTGCCATGGATCTGGTTGCCGGCGTACAACGCGTGGTGGTGTTGATGGAACACAATGCCAAAGATGGAACAGCCAAAATCGTCAAACAGTGCAGCTTACCGCTCACAGGTCAAAAAGTGGTGCATCGCATCATTACCGATCTGGGCGTACTGGATGTGGTTGCTGAAGGCATCAAACTGGTCGAGTTAGCCCCTGATGTGACTGAACAGCAAATCCGGGAGGCCACGGGTGTTGAGCTGTTGATTGAAGCCCAAGCTTAACCAACCACCTCCTTTTATTTCCCTATATTGAAGTGATGCTTTCCGAGCATCACTTTTAGCCGTTTTTAGGCAACAGAAAATTCATTTAGGACAAATGAACTTTATAACAATCAAAGATGGATGCTTAAGATGAATAAACAACCTGCGCTGTTGGAGCGTTTCGCATTACGGATCAGTAACTGGTCGGAAAAATGGTTTCCAGACTCTTATATTTTTGCCTTACTCGGTGTCATCATTGTTTCATTCGCTGCAATCTGTATCGGTGCCCCGGTACAGGATGTTGCCAGTTCGTTCGGTAACGGTTTCTGGAGCTTAATTCCCTTTACCCTGCAAATGACCATGCTGATTATCGTCGGTTACGTGGTTTCCGTGTCTGCGCCTGTGAAAAAACTGATTCAGATGATGGCGCGTATTCCGCATTCGGGACGTAGTGCCATTGTCTTGGTTGCCACCACAAGTTTGCTCATTTCACTGGTCAATTGGGCGGTCAGTACCATTTTAACCGCCTTACTGGTGATTGCACTGGCCAAGCGTAAAGAACTACATATGGACTATCGCGCTGCTGCAGCTGCCGCCATTATTGGCATGGGTGCGACCTGGGCACTGGGCATCAGTTCATCTGCGGCACAATTACAAGCCAATAAAGCCAGTCTGCCTGAGTCGATCTATAACCTAACCGGTGTGATTCCATTTACTGAAACCATCTTCCTGTGGCAATCGATGCTGATGACTTTGATTCTGGTGATTGTTTCGATTGCGATTGCCTACTGGTCGGCACCCAAAGGGGATAATGTCAAAACCATGCAGGATTTTGAGCTAGATTTTAATGAAGAGGAAAAGACTGAAGTTAAATCGACCCGACCTGGCGACTGGCTGGAAAACTCCCCCCTGTTGACCATTGTTGTAGTGGCATTAGGTCTGATCTGGATGTTTATCGAGTTTTCCAAAACCAATCCCATCATTGCCATTTCCAGTCTCAATACCTATAACTTTGTGTTTTTAATGTTAGGTCTGGCCTTACACCGTACCCCGCGTAATTTTCTCAATGCCGTCAGTCAGGCGGTGCCTGCGGTCTCAGGAATTCTGATCCAGTTCCCGCTCTACGGCAGTATTGCCTTTATTATGACGCAAGCCTTAAACAGCGAAGACCTTTCCTTATCCCACTATATTGCCGAATTCTTTGTCTCGATTGCCTCCAAAGAAACCTTTGCCATTGTGATGGGCATCTACTCTGCGGTACTGGGTTTCTTTGTACCCTCTGGCGGCGGGAAATGGATTATTGAAGCGCCCTATGTGATGCAGGCCGCCAATGATCTGCAAGTGCATCTCGGCTGGTCGGTACAGATTTATAATGCAGCAGAAGCATTGCCCAACCTGATCAACCCCTTCTTTATGCTGCCCATGCTCGGGATTTTAAAACTCAAAGCCAAAGACGTGATTGGTTTTACCGTCACCCAACTGGTTGTTCATCTACCTTTGGTGCTGTTTTTACTCTGGATTTTAGGCAGAACCTTAAGCTATACCCCACCTGTGCTGTAAATACGCAGGCTCGCCATCGTCAGGAATGTTCTTCTATCGGATCAAGATAAAGCGTGACGATGGTATGCTCGCTTGCGTTTGTTCATCAACTAAAACAATAAATGAAATTTGCAGGGTGATATTGCATTCAAACCACCGCATAAACTGTGCTATTTTTAAGCAAATTGCACCACTATTCACCAAAATTACAAATTAATTTCTAAATTGGTGCACTTTTTGCATTATTTATTTCATTAAATTGGGCTGTTCCCCTACAGCCTGAGTTTTTAGATTTACTAAATCCTTTTTGGTGCAAAAAATGAATCAAAGCTATGCGCCAGAATCGAATTTAGCACTTTTTTTGAGCACCACTATGCAAAACGTAGATCTATTTTTCTTACTGCTCGGTGCAGTACTGGTATTGGCAATGCATGCTGGCTTTGCATTTCTGGAACTCGGCACAGTACGGCATAAAAATCAGGTGAATGCCTTAAGTAAAATCCTGACCGACTTCGCCATTTCAGCGATTGCCTACTTCTTTATCGGCTACTGGATTGCCTATGGCCAGAACTTTTTCCATGCAGGGAGCACCTTAGCCTCAGACCATGGTTATAACCTGATGCGCTGTTTCTTCCTGCTAACCTTTGCCGCAGCCATTCCCGCGATTATTTCAGGCGGTATTGCCGAACGTGCCAAGATGCGCTCGCAAGCGATTGCGACCCTGCTTCTGGTGGCGCTGATCTATCCCTTCTTTGAAGGCATGATCTGGAATGGCAACTATGGTTTGCAAAAGTGGCTAGAAAACACATTTGGTGCAAGTTTCCATGACTTTGCCGGTTCAGTTGTGGTGCATGCTATGGGTGGCTGGATCGCTTTGGCTGCCGTAATTTTACTGGGTGCTCGTCATGGTCGCTATAAAAATGATGGACGTGTCAGCGCACATCCGCCGTCTTCAATTCCATTCCTCGCCTTAGGTTCATGGATCCTGATCGTCGGCTGGTTTGGCTTTAACGTGATGAGCGCTCAACGGGTTGAAGCCATTTCAGGTCTGGTGGCGATTAATTCATTGATGGCGATGGTCGGTGGCACCCTGGCAGCAAATTTTATGGGTAAAAATGACCCGGGGTTCTTACACAATGGTCCGCTGGCGGGTCTGGTCGCGATTTGTGCAGGCTCAGATATTGTGCACCCTATTGGTGCATTACTGATTGGTGGCATCGCCGGTGCACTGTTTGTTTACCTGTTTACCTATACCCAAAACAAACTGAAAGTCGATGATGTACTGGGGGTCTGGCCATTACACGGCGTATGTGGTGCCTTTGGTGGGATTGCCGCAGGAATTTTTGGACAACAAGCACTGGGCGGGCTTGGCGGCATTTCCCTTATTTCACAAATCATTGGTACCGGTCTGGGCATTATCGTTGCACTGGCTGGCGGCTTTCTGGTTTATGGCCTGTTAAAAGCCACGCTTGGACTGCGTCTTTCCCAAGAAGACGAGTATCGTGGTGCCGACCTGTCCATTCATAAAATTTCAGCGAATTCCGAAGAATCGATGTTCTAACTTTTATCTTATTTAAACGCGGCTGATCAGGCCGCTTTTTTTATCTCTTCTTAAAAATACAGTCTCTTTACATCATTGTGCCTAGACTTCCAGAACGGTATTGCCTGAATAAAGCGATCTATCCATACGGCATGAATTATGCTTTATATATCCTGCATTTTTATCAGAATTCATTCATTTAAAAACTGCTTAATTCATCAACAGTTACCATTAACAAAACGGTAAACAATATCGCTTGAGCAATCGTATGCAAGTTGATTAAGATGAAAAATAATGTATTTTTTATGTTTAGAAAGAAAACATTATTTTTCATAACAATCAACGGTTAAACCGCAACAATTACGAATGCATCAGAATGATACAAAAGGAGTTTTGTAGATGACATCTAAACGCACCATGACCTCGCTGCTTTGTGCAAGCGCCCTGATGTTGGGACTCAGTGCCTGTAGCGACAATAAGGCCCCTGCTGCCGGTGACAAAACGGCAGATGGTAGTGCTTCTTCTTCGGGCACACTCAATAAAATTAAAAGCTCTGGTACGATTGTACTCGGTTATCGTGACTCATCGATTCCCTTTTCCTACATTGCTTCCAATCCGAATCAGCCAGTCGGTTATGCCCATGACCTGCAACTCAAGGTAGTTGAAGCGGTCAAGCAAAAGCTGAATATGCCAGACCTGAAAATCCGCTATAACCTGGTGACCAGCCAGAACCGTATTCCACTGGTCTCTAATGGGACGGTTGATCTGGAGTGTGGCTCAACCACCAACAATAAAGAGCGTCAGCAACAGGTTGATTTCTCGGTCGGTTTCTTTGAAGTGGGTTCAAGACTGCTCACGGCCAAGAACTCCGGTATCAAGGACTTTTCAGATTTAAAAGGCAAGAAACTGGTCACCACAGCAGGAACAACCTCTGAACGTTATATCCGCCAGCACCAGCAAGAACTGGGCATTGGCGAAATCATTTCTGCCAAAGACCATGCCGAATCATTCTTGATGCTACAAAATGGTCGTGCTGTGGCATTCATGATGGATGATATTTTACTGGCGGGAGAAAAATCCAAAGCCAAAGATCCGAATCAATGGGAAATCGTCGGCACTGCTCCAATTCATGAAATCTATGGCTGTATGCTGCGTAAAGGTGATACAGGCTTTAAACAGGTGGTTGATGATGCCATTAAAGCCACTTATGCTTCTGGTGAAATCAATAACATGTATAAAAAATGGTTCCAGCAACCAATTCCACCAAAAAATATTAACCTGGACTTTGCGATGTCTGATCAGCTCAAAGCCTTGATTGCCAATCCACATGACCGGGATAAGTAATTCCCCGCGATAACAAGACTATTATTGCAGAACCGGGAAACAGAGGATGTTCTCCCGTTTCTTCTCAGGAGTTATTATGAATTATAGCTGGAACTGGGGAGTATTGTGGCAATCGACAGGTATTGGAGACACCACCTACCTGAACTGGATTATCACCGGCCTGGGATGGCTGATCGTGATTGCTGTTGTGGCATGGAGTATCGCCATGCTGCTAGGCAGTATCCTCGGAATTATGCGCACACTTCCAAATAAAACCGCCAGAGCCATCGGTACGGCCTATGTCACCGTGTTCAGGAATATCCCTTTACTGGTTCAGTTATTTATCTGGTTTTATGTGGTTCCCAACTTTCTACCTGCACCGATTAAAAACTGGTGGATGAATGATCTGGGTGCCAATACCACGGCCCTGATTTCGGCCAGTATCGGACTTGGACTGTTTACCGCAGCACGTGTCTGTGAGCAGGTGCGCACAGGTATTGAAGCGCTGCCCAAAGGGCAAATTAATGCCGGTTATGCCATGGGATTTTCTACCCTGCAACTGTACCGCTATGTCATTCTGCCGCAATCTTTTCGTACCATTTTACCGCCGTTGAGTTCCGAGCTGACCAACTGCGTGAAAAACACCTCGGTTGCGTCTTTGGTGGGTGTGGCAGAAATTATTTCGCAGATGAAAACTATCAGTGAATATACCCAGAACACCATCGAAATCTACACCTATGTCACCGTGATTTTTATTGTCATCAATATCTGTCTTATCTTTGCCATGAACCTGCTGGAAAAGCGTTTACGCATTCCTGGTTTAATATCAGGAGGTAAGTAGCATGGAATGGTTCACTTCTTTTCTCAGTGATTTACAGCAGTCCGGACCGGCTCTCTGGCATGGTTTCAGCATTACCTTAAAAGTCGTAGTTATTGCTACCATTGGCGGTATTGCCATTGGTACACTGCTGGCATTAATGCGTCTGTCATCCATCAGGATTCTGAATGTGGTTGCACAGGCTTATGTCAACCTGTTCCGTTCCATCCCCCTGCTGTTGGTGCTGATGTGGTTTTATTTTGCCGTTCCTTTTATCTATACCGCAGCAACAGGTCAGTATCTGACCATTGATACCGCACTGGTTTCCAGTATCGTGGCATTTATGCTGTTTGAAGCCGCTTATTTTTCTGAAATTGTCCGCGCTGGTATCCAGTCGATTCCGAAAGGACAGGCTGCGGCGGCATCCGCGTTGGGCATGAGTTATGGGCAGTCGATGCGACTGATTATCCTGCCACAGGCCTTTAGAAAAATGATGCCGTTATTACTTCAGCAAACCATTATCCTGTTTCAGGATTCCACCATGGTGTATGCCATTGGTCTGCTCGACTTTTTCAGAACAACCTATGTTCGTGGAGATTTAATGTCCTTGCTTACCCAATATATTCTATTTGCAGGACTTGTGTACTTTAGCATCAGCGCCATTGCCACATTCGCAGTTAAACGTTTACAAAGGAGGTTACGGGTATGAGCGACAATAAAGTAATGATAGACCTCCAAAATGTCAGTAAATGGTACGACCAGTTTCAGGTCCTGACCGATTGCAGCACCCAGATCCGTCAAGGTGAAGTGGTGGTGGTCTGCGGTCCTTCAGGTTCAGGCAAGTCCACCTTGATTAAAACCGTCAATGGGCTGGAACCCTTTCAACAGGGTAAAATCTTTGTCGATGGCGTACCCGTGCACGAACCCAAAACCGATATGACCAAACTGCGTAGCCGGGTTGGTATGGTATTTCAGCATTTTGAACTGTTTCCACATCTGAGCATTACTGAAAACCTGACCATAGCCCAGATCAAGGTCTTGGGACGTTCGGAAGCAGAAGCCAATAAAAAAGGACTGGCTTATCTGGACCGTGTTGGACTCAGTGCCCATGCCAATAAATATCCGGCCCAGCTTTCAGGCGGGCAACAGCAACGGGTGGCGATTGCACGTGCGCTGAGCATGGACCCGATTGCCATGCTGTTTGATGAACCGACTTCGGCACTTGATCCGGAAATGATCAACGAAGTACTGGATGTCATGGTCGGACTGGCCAAAGAAGGCATGACCATGATGTGTGTGACCCATGAAATGGGCTTTGCCCGTCAGGTGGCCAACCGGATTATCTTTATGGATCAGGGTAAAATTGTTGAAGACTGCTCCAAAGATGAATTCTTTGGTACGCCACGTGGCGAACGCGCGCAGCAGTTTCTCGATAAAATTTTGCATTAACCTAAACAATATCCGACAAATAAAGCAGCCTAAATGGCTGCTTTTTATCGAATAAAGCTCGAGCGTTATTTTATAAAATGCTCAAACTTGCCCTCCAGATTTATAAAATCTTTAAGCTTTTCCAAGCAAGCGTTCACCCAACATTTTTTTATATACATTTAAGAGCTGATTAAGCTTTTAGGAATTAAATAGTGAGATGTCTATCTCACCTTAACAGTATGTTCCATGATTTTAAGAACGCCTTTTTTCTTATGGACGAGCTTTTTAGTTTTTATCAGTTTTTTTATTTTACTGTTGGTTTTTCCTGTAGGCGGAGCAATTGACTTACATCTGATTGCGCCTTGGGTCAGCTTACATGGTGATTTTCCTTATAAGCATGACTGGTTTCTGGAACAACTTAACCATAGTTACGTTAAACAGCTTTTAACTGCCATTTACGTGATCTTCTTTTTGCTGTGGTGTGCTTCATTTAAAGTTGAAAAACTGAAAGTTCAAAGCTGGCAATATGGCTATATGTTTTGGGTCAGTATGTTGTGTACCTGCATCGTAGGCTTGCTCAAAGCGCACTCTGCCCAGGCCTGCCCGTGGTATATGACCCATGAAACCGTAACAGGTTTTGTCTGGGATTTTTCTGCAACTGCCGGACATTGCTTTCCCGGCGGTCATGCCAGTACAGGCTTTGCCTTGATCACCGGTTATTTTGTCTATCGCCTCAATCACAAACGCAGAGCCTGGTTCTATCTGTTTGCTGGAATGCTGATTGGATTCGCCATGGGCTGGGCACAGATGATGCGTGGTGCCCACTTCCTCAGTCATAACCTGTGGACAGCGTGGGTCTGTGTTGTAATTAATTTAGTATGTTATACATTTATTTATAAGTATCATCAACGCGCAGCAAAACGCGATGCAGTACCTTTATTGGCATCTGATGTGGTAAAGTGACAAACAGTGTCCATTGAGCGGGCACTGAATTTTGCTCACATTAGGATTTTTTTGCTGTCGTATGTCCGATTTTCAAATATTTTTAGAATCTACGCTTGCTTCCCAACAAGACTCTATTCAATCTTATGAATTAGGCTTACGCAAAGTATGGTTAAAAAAGGCTTCTGAACGCCATGGACTATGGCTTTATACGCCGCTGAAATGGCTGGCCAAGATCTTTAATCTAGGTGCAATTACACCGGTCCCCAATCAGGGCGGAGCGAAGGCCATTCAATGCGAGTTCAAACGCATTCAACAACTCAAAGCGCTAGGGATCTCGACGCCGAATGTGTTGGCAGTTTCAAAAAAAGGCATTTTATTGGAAGACGTTGGCTCGCAACGTCAAAGTCCTGTCAGTCAGCTCGACCAGAAGCTGGGCAGCCTCAAAGATCATCCTGAAGCGAGATATGCCTTATTTGATCAGGCCATTCAAGCCATCAGTCATATTCATCAGCAGCAAGGTTATTTAAGCGAAGCTTTCGCGCGTAACATTTTGGTTGATCAACAGAACCAGTTTACCTTTATTGACTTTGAAACCGATCCGAAAGATGTACTCAGCCTGCATGACTGCTTTGTACGTGACTGGTTATTATTTATTTTTTCCACCGCTTATCATTTTGAGTTTGAACAGCTTGAACAGGCCAGCCAGCAACTTTACCAAGCCCTACTGGCCGAACCACAAGTCTATAAAGATATTTGCAAAGTCGGCAAACGTTTAAACTGGGTACTACGCTTTAATGTCAGTAAAGTCGGCAATGACGGTAAGCGTATTCAGAAATGTGTGCTGTTTCTACGTTATTTACGCGAACAAGCCGAAACAGCACCCCAGATCAGTTGAGTCATTTCCTCAACGATTTAGTGACTTGCCTTGTCTTCATGATGGGCAAGTTTTTTCGGTAATTTAACCAATACCGATAATCCACCCAGTTCAATACTTCTCGATAAACTCAACACACCACCCAAACGCTGGGTCGCTTTATCCACAATTGATAAGCCCAGTCCACTGCCGACCTCTAAATGGTGATGTACCCGGTAGAAACGCTTCAACACCTTGTCATATTGTTCAGGATCAATCCCTGCACCACTGTCTTCGATCTGGATATAGGCAAAATCATCGGTATCGCTATAGACCGAAATATTGATGATCCCCTGCACTGGTGTGTACTTAATCGCATTGTCAATCAGGTTAAAAATAATCGAATGCACCGTCGACTCAAGACTTTGCATTTCAATTAAATCATTACGCTCAAAGCCGAGATCAATTTCTTTCTGCATGGCCAGATTGACCAGTTGCTCCACACAATTTAACGCTACATCATTAAGACGGAAATTGGTATTCGGTTCAATCAGGCTGAGTGCGACATCCTGTTTAGCCAAGGCCAGAAGCTGAGTCACCAGATGCTGGATACGGGCGAGTCCCTTACTCAGATTCTGCAAAGATTCATGTTCAGGAAACTGGCTAATCAAGATACGGGTCTGCAGATTCAAGGCCGTCACCGGCGTCCTCAGCTCATGTGCAGCATCGGCAATAAACTGCTTCTGTTCGGTTTGTGCATGCTGAATCCGTTCAAACAACCGGTTCATTTCTTCAATGGTCGGTAATAATTCCTGCGGATAATCTTTCACATCAATCGGTGATAAGCCATCGGAATCGCGCTGGGTCAGTTCTTCCTTAAATTCATCCAGCGGTTTAAGACTAAGACTGATGATAAAGGCTAGTACAATAATCGCTACAGGCAGCAACAGGATATAAGGAATAAACATGCTGCCCGCCAGCTCCCATGCAAAAACTTTTCGCACCTGCTCCTGCTGACTCACCTGAATCTGATAATCTTTAAGTGGAATGACATAGACACGCCACTTCCCTTGTGGCGTGTTCTGAGTATAAAAGCCCGCCTGTTTGACTGGCGGAACCAAGAGATGGGTCTGGTGCCATAAATGGGACTGGTCTTTATAAGCCCAGATATCGATCAGTAAATCTTCTTCATGATAGGTCCGGTGCAATTCAACACGACTTGAAACTGTGGTCAAAGGCTGGGAGGTCGAGCGCTCGGCCATATACTGCATTTGCGTATCTAAAATTTCATCCACTTCATGTAATGAAATTTTATAAGCGGCCAAAATCAGAAAACAACCTAACACCACGCTAAAAATGGAGGTTCCCCAGATCAGTCTTTTCTTCAGCGAATAATGGCGGCTTTTTTGCATTGGATTATGACTGTCCCAAACGATAACCTAAACCACGAATGGTTCGAATAAAGTCTTTGCCCAGTTTGGCCCGCAAATGATGTACATACACTTCAATGGTATTACTGGTGACTTCACTGTCGAAATCATACAACTTATCTTCGAGGTTGGCTTTAGAGAAAATTTTATTCGGATGCGTCACCATCGGAATCAGAATCGCCCATTCCCGGTTAGACAATTCGATCTGCTGGCCTTTAAATGTAGCTAGATGCTGATCGACATCCAGCGTCAGTTCGCCACTTTTGAGCAACTGTGACTGGCTTTTCAGTTGTGCCGTTTCAACATTGCCACGGCGTAACAAGGCATTGATCCGTGCCAACAGCTCATCAAACTCATACGGTTTAATCAGATAGTCATCTGCGCCCTGATTCAAACCATCCACACGGTTTTGCAACTGGTCTCTGGCGGAAATGATCAGGACCGGCAAGGCACTGCGTTGGCGAATCTGTTTCAGGATCTGCATCCCGTCCATGAGTGGCAACCCCAAATCCAGAAGCACCAGATCAAAAGATTGCTTGGTGAGCAAAGCCAGTCCATCGACTCCGTTATTGACCCATTCCACGTCAAACTGATGATATCGCAGTAAGGTCAATGTTGACTCTGCAATCATAAAATCATCTTCTATCATCAAGATCTTGGTCATGATTTCATTTCACCTTATGGATTAGCACATGTTTCTAACATGTCATCTTTAGCATTTATTACTTTGGTTTTTACATCAAGCAAACTTAACAAGGTCGGGAACAGATTATCTTGGCTCAGTTTGTTCTTACTTTGTTGAGCCAGACATGTCATCTGTTTGTTGGCCTGTTGTTGCCATGCGCTTGAGAACCACATCAACATCGGTACATGGGTCTGCTGAGTCGGAGCAATGGCATAAGGCGCACCATGCAGATACATGCCGCTCTCACCTGTCGACTCACCATGATCAGATAGATACCACAAACCTGTTTGGTATTGGGTTGTATTTTTCAAGGTTTCGATCAATGAATCCAGCACATAATCGGTATAAAGCAAAGTATTATCATAACTATTAATCAATGCTTCCTGAGTACATCCCTGAATCGCATTGGTATCACATGTTGGCTTGAATACCCGGAATGCTGGCGGAATACGTTCATAATAGGCAGGTCCATGACTACCCATTTGATGTAATACGATTAAACGTGGTTGGGTATCGTCTTTCGGGATCGTCGCTAAATAGGCTTTTAAGCTATCAATCAGGATATCATCCAGACATTCGCCATCCTTACACCATTTTTGCTGGATCGGCTCAGGAATTTTAAACTGTTCTACCCGGTCACATGTGCCCTTACAGCCTGAATTATTATCAATCCAGGTCACCTGATATCCTGCACGTTTGGCAATATCCAATAGTCCTTCACGATGGCTTGCTAACTGCTCATCATAATCTTCTCTCGGCATACCTGAAAACATACACGGTACCGACACAGCAGTTGCCGTACCGCATGAACTGACTTGCGAGAAATTGATAATATTTTGCTTGGCTAATTTCGGATTGGTTTCTTTGGCATAACCATTTAACGAGAAATTTTCTGCACGGGCAGTTTCACCCACCACCAATACCATCAGTTTAGGCGGACCCTTTGCAGCCTGAGTTCGCTGTGCATCTTCACCATAATGTACCAACGGTAAATTCTGTTTAGGCGCTTTCTTTTTATAATACGATACCGAAGAGGCGATCATATTTTGAGGCGAGATCATGCCTTTGATATCGCGGTTCTCACGGAAAATAGCTGCAAAATCGACATAGAAAACAAATAACAGTCCACCAACCAAAGCCAAGGAAACCACCGAGGCAATCAACTTTTTAAACAGTTGCCGGGGAATGGATTCAGATTTGATTTTGGTCATCAAAATCACCAGAATCGGCAGCAGTACCATCCCGGCCATCCAGATCAACAAGCGCCAGGACCAGGTGTCTCGTGCTTCAGAAAAGTTGGTTTGCATCAGGTTTTGAATCTGATCGGAGGTAATCCAGACCCCTAGGGTATTGACTGCATAGGCAGCAAAACCGCCAATAAAGACCAGTGCAATCGCCAGCAGTTTTGCGGTCCATTTCCAGCTCAGTAGCTGAAAAACAAAAGCATATAAAGCCGTGACCACGCCCACAGAAGCAGCGACAAAAAGTCCAGCCTTGATGCCTGTATAGGGCGTTAAAGCCAACATCTTTTTATAAAAAGCGACATTCAGGAACACACCTAACCAGATGGCCAGTAATATATTAAAGGTCAGTAATGAAATTGGCTTGGTTCTGAGTCTTTGCAGCAACATAGGCATCATGATCTAAAAATAAATTTCTTAGTGTTTTAAAGATAAGAATAAAAACTTAAAAATGACTTAAACCGCATCAGAAGCAAATTAAAAGTATTCGGTGCAATCATAATTTTAATAAAAGTTTAAATAACATCGTGTTTTCTAAAAACAGTTTAATGCTATTTAACCGAATTTACGATGGTTTTATGAATTAATAAAAAACGCCCTTTAAGCGAACTTAAAGGGCGTACTTGCAAAAAGCAAAGTTTAGAATTTAAATTCCAGTCCTAGACCTGCAACCGGTTGCTTGTCTTTTTTGCTGGCCTGCTCAAGGGTTAAATAACCTGCATAACCGTAGGTTTTGACCTGTTTGTTAAAGGCATAGTCTGCTCCAGCAATCACCTGCTTTGCTTTAAAGTCGGCGGTGTCATTTTTAAAACTGGTGTCATTCTGACTGTACTGGCCTTTTACCGTCCAGTTTTTGGCTTGTGGAAGATTATATTCAGCGCCCACTAACCAGCCTTGTGCATCATCAATATTATCAGTAAGTACGCCATTGCCATTACCAGCCGATTTTTCAACTTCAGAAGTTTGATAGAGGGCTTTTAATGCCAGGCCTTCAAGTGGCGTCACTTTACCAATGGCACGTACTGTATTGGCTGCCGCAAAAGTATCTGCCGCTAGTGTTGAAGCAATTTTCGGCTCAGCTGCATTTAAAATACCACGTCCTAAGAAATTACTTGGAATCGCTTTATCATAACCAATACCCCCCACCAGCAATGGATTTTCATAAGTCACCGATGCTGACCATGCATCACCTAAACCGCGTCCAGCTGTTTTAACAACGCCTTTGTCTGATTTAATACCACTTGATTCACCAGTGGCTAATAATGCATTAAATTTAAACGCACCGTCCAGTAACTTGACTGCTGGAGATTCATAGATAACCACATTAGCCACACGGTTCTCACCAGAGAAAATGCCTGTGATATCAGCTTTGTTCGCTACATAATTATTAAAGGTGTCGACTACACTTGATAATTGCTTTAATGGCGTATCATGGGCACCAATTTTCAAAGTACCCAATTGAATATCTTTTAAACCCACAAAGCGGTTACGCTTGCTCCAGTCGTCGCCATCACCATCAGCATTAAATGCCCACTCAATCGCATATACAGCACTTAAACGCTCAGTAAGTTTTTCATCGCCTTTAAGTCCGACAAATGAACTGTTTGAGCTAATCTCCCAGACATCTTTATTTGATTTTTTTGCATTTTTTTCTGGTAAATAATCAACACTGGCATCAATCTCCCCATAAAAGGTGGGCGCTGCAAATGTTGTGGTTGCCAGTAAACTAAGCACTGCTGCTGTTACAATTTTGATTTTCATTGTTTACATCCTGGTTTAATTTGTAACAAATCCTACACATGAACTTTATATGACAAAACGATTAAAATCTTATTTAATTATTCTAATTTCGACTAAAGTTTAATTTTTATACATCATGGGCCAATGTAGTTAATTTCATTTTATCTCTTTATATATTAACAAATTAATTGCTGTATCAAATAATTAATAATGCAAATTGGCAGAACATTGTGAAAACAATCTCAATTCAGAAAATCCTTCATTTCAGACTAAAAACGGGAAATATCAAGATAAATAAAACTTAAACAGGCTCATGTTTTGTTTCATTTCTATTATGTTTAGCAATATATTTGTAATAAAAATTTAAACTGAGCTTACTTTATTTTTCCAATAAAAAATCGGCCCTAAGCAAACCATCGCAACCACACAGATAAAACTCAAATAACCAGAGTAGCCCCATACATCTCCAGCAAATCCACTGATTAAATACAGCAAGCCACTGACAGTCGCCATGATTGAGACCTGAAAAGTAAAGTCCGTTCCGGCACATTGCTTGCGGCTATATTGCATGACCAGTGTCAGCATCACCACCAACAGCATCGCAGAACAAGCATCTTCAAAGGCATTGACGGTATATAACCAGACAGGTGCAATCTGTACATGGCTTTCATAGCCGTGAGCAATCATTGCATAAGCGATCAAACTGCTTATTTTTAGAATAGAGAAAAGCATCAAACAGGCTATTCTGGAATAATGCTTGAGCAGCAGTCCGGCCATCCCCGCCCCAAGCAGCGCAGCGACCGCACCGAACATGGTGATATAAACCCCGATCTGGGTGAAGTTCAATCCCATATCCACCATCAGTGGCTTTAATAAAGGCCCTGAAAGCCCGTCAGATACTTTAAAACTGATCAGGACCAGTAACCAGGCTTTTAATTCTGGTGACGATTGAAAATAGTTTAAATAGGCTTTGATCGCCTGCAACAAGGACACAGAAGATGTCTGCGTTCTTGTCGTTGAGTTTGCATGCGTAGGTTCACGGTATAACAATACGGGTAAGGTATTGAGAAATACCAATAAAGCCAACGCCAGAAAGGTGGCTTGCCAGTGTAACCAGTCCAGACACCAGAGCACTGCCCCGCCCCCCACGATAAACCCAAGGCGTGATCCAATCACCTGAAAGGTATTGCCCCAGTGCTGTTGATCTGTTTTGAGTAAGTTGACTGCCAGTCCATCGGTTGCAATGTCCTGCGTGGCACCGGTTAAATTCAACAAAAACAGCAAGACAAAGAAAACCAGCAGATAGCCGGGTTGATCCAGTGCCTGAATCGGGAAAAAGGACAAGATAATCAGGATCAGCACACTGGATAATTGTGTGGGAATAATCCAGCTACGGTAATGCCCTAATCGGGATAAAGCCACACGATCAACATAAGCCGCCCAAAACACCTTGATCGACCACGGCAGCATCAATAAGCCAAAGCCACCAATATGGGCAAGCGATACACCTTGCGCCCTCAGAATCACGGGCAAGGCATGGGTCATAAAGCCTACAGGCAAACCCTGCGCCCAATACAAAGAAAACAATAAAATGTAAACCTGACGAAGATTCGGCATTTTCAGTTTCCAGCGCTGGTGTAATAAGGGAGCATCAGTATCCAATCCTTTCATTCTTCTAGCAATAAAATCTTATTTTTTGCCAATGCAGTCGCTGTCATCAGCGTTTAACATGAATAAAGTTGTCATTATTTATATTCATGTATGCCACAACATTTTCCAGATTTACCGCCCCTGGTTCCACAACGTGGCACATCTTATAGCCGTGCATTGTGTAAAAAGCTGTTCCTTGCTCAAGGCTGGACGGTTGTAGGAGAAATTCCCAACCTGCCTAAAGCTGTCGCGATCATTTCTCCCCATACCTCCAATATCGATGGCTGGTATGGCTTTCTGGCAATTGGCGGATTGGGCTTAAAAGTGACCGTACTGGGTAAAGACACCTTATTCAAGCCGCCTTTCCAGCCGCTATTAAATTGGGCCGGACTGATTCCGGTTCGTCGCGATAGCGCCCATGGTCTGACTGAACAAGTGGTCGCCACCATTCAACAGCACGATAAAATCTGGGTCGGTATGGCGCCCGAAGGCACACGCAAAAAAGCCGAAAAAATGAAAAGTGGCTTCTATCACATTGCCCATGCAGCCGGCATTCCGATTGTGATGTTTGCCTTTGATTATGACCATAAAACCATTTACTGTTTGGGCGCATTTACCCCGACCGGGCATTACCAGCAAGATCTTGATCAGATCATGCAGCGCTATGTCGGGCACTTCTCGCCGAAAAATCCGGATTGGCTGGCTGAACCCTTACAAAAACTTGTGAAAAAAAACTAGAAAATGAAGGGTAAATCTGCTCTGATGTGCCCATCTTTTTGTACATTTTATCTGCATTTGTTATGAACATTGCTCGTCTGTCCTGCTTGGCTGTTTTTGGTCTTGCTTTATTTGGCTGTGATCAGATCACAAAGAAAACTCCACCCACCACCGCAATTCAGGCACGTGAGCCTGTGGTTGCACTGGCATTAGGCGGTGGCGGTGCCAAAGGCTTTGCCCATATTGGTGTGATTAAAGTCTTAGAATCGCATGGCATCAAACCGAAAATCGTGACAGGCACCAGTGCCGGTAGCTTTGTCGGCAGTATTTATGCCAGCGGTCAAACACCCTATCAAATGCAGAACCTTGCCCTGAAACTGCAAGAGTCGGATTTACGTGATCTGACCATTAATAGCCAAGGCATTATTCTTGGTCAGAAACTCCAGAATTATGTAAATAGCCAAGTCGGCAATAAGCCAATTGAGCAATTCCCGATTCGTTTTGCCGCAGTCGCCACCCGTTTAGACAGTGGCAAAAAAGCCGAGTTTATTAAAGGCAATGCCGGTCAGGCGGTACGTGCCTCTTGCAGTATTCCCAATGTGTTTGTCCCTGCGGTCATCGGCAAGACCAAATATGTGGATGGTGGCTTGGTCAGTCCAATTCCGGTGAAAACCGCGAAGGATATGGGTGCCGATATCGTGATTGCGGTGGACATTTCTGCACGACCTGTCGGTGGTAAGCCGCTCAGCATGTGGGGCTTGTTAGACCAGACCATTAATATCATGGGTCAACAAAGCATTAATGAAGAACTGAATCAGGCTACCATCGTGATTCAACCTAAAGTGGGCCATCTAGGCGTGCTGGATCTTAAATCGAGTAATCAAGCCATTTTAGAAGGTGAAAAAGCAGCTCAGGCCAAGATCACGGCGATTCAAAGTGCAATTACCGCATTTAAGAAATCTCCCGCTGCCTTAAAACCAGCACCACGACCAAAATTCTAAAACTCCTCCTCAAAGGCTGTTGAGACCACTAAAACTTGCATTAGCCCCAGTTTTTTAGTCCTCAACAGCCACAATGCCTAAAAAAACAATCTTTTCATATTCATAAAGATAATCATCTGCTACAGTGCTAAGGTGAATGTTTTTTCACCTCTACTCCGTTTAGTTATGCGAGCAAATCTATGGAATTTGTAGTTGAACCTTGGCACTGGTTTGTATTAGGGATTTTACTGATTCTTTCAGAACTGATTTTGCCTGCTTTTGCTGCATTGTGGTTTGGCATAGCAGCAGTCATGGTATGTATTTTACTGTGGCTTTTCCCGATGATGGGTTTTACCACCCAAGTGATTACTTGGGGTATTTTATCTATTTTATGTACGATTCTCTGGTTCAAATTTATCAAACCGCTGTCGATTGATAAAACCAAAGCGGGTCTCCCTCGCGAAGCAACCATTGGTCAAGTCGGTATGGTGATCCAGACCGGACTTGAGCATGGACAAATTATTGTACGCTTTCCGATCCCTGTTTTAGGTTCTGATGAATGGCATTGCCGTTGTACAACTCCTGTACATGTCGGTGATCGCGTTCGCGTGGTTGATATTTTGGGTAATGATTTGGTCGTTCAACCTCATACGTCATAAACACAAAGAGGGTTTCTAATGTCTGTCGGTACGATTATTGTTTTAGCTTTTTTAGCTTTTATCGGTGTAACTATTTTTAAAGGGGTGCGTATTGTTCCCCAAGGTTATAAATGGATTGTGCAACGTTTAGGTAAATACCATACCACGTTGAGTCCAGGTCTAAACTTCGTGATTCCTTATGTGGATGAAGTCGCATATAAAATTACCACCAAAGATATTGTTCTGGATATTCCTTCACAAGAAGTGATTACCCGCGACAATGCCGTATTATTGATGAATGCCGTAGCGTATATCAACCTCACTACGCCAGAAAAGGCAGTGTACGGTATTGAAAATTATACCTGGGCTATTCAAAACCTGGTGCAGACGTCACTGCGTTCGATCGTGGGTGAAATGGATCTGGATGATGCACTTTCTTCACGTGATCATATCAAGGCGAAATTAAAAGCTGCCATTTCTGATGATATTTCAGATTGGGGTATTACTCTGAAAACGGTTGAAATTCAGGATATTCAACCTTCACATACCATGCAGGCGGCGATGGAAGCGCAAGCAGCCGCTGAACGTCAGCGTCGTGCAACTGTGACCAAAGCGGATGGTGAAAAACAGGCTGCAATTCTGGAAGCGGATGGTCGTCTGGAAGCATCTCGTCGTGATGCAGAAGCACAGGTTGTGCTTGCCGAGTCTTCACAACGTGCCATTGAAATGGTGACCAGTGCGGTAGGTGATAAAGAAATCCCTGTGGCGTATCTACTCGGTGAACAATACGTGAAAGCAATGCAGGATTTATCTAAATCTGGCAATGCCAAAACCGTGGTTCTGCCTGCCGATGTACTCAATGCCATTCGTGGCATCATGGGCAAACATTAAGCCATCTATCCAATAAAACAAGCAGCGTAAACGCTGCTTTTTTTATTTAAACTCTCCCGATCAGTTTTCGGGTTTTAAGTGGCAGCTTCGCTATGATGAGATCATAGGAATCCTGAATGAGATCCTGTACCAGATCAGGCGTGATCTCGGGGCTACAGGCAATCGAAATCCAGTGTTTCTTATTCATGTGATAACCCGCTGAAATCGCAGAATAGAGTTCCTGATATTCCAGACTTTTCTCTGGCTTACATTTCACCGTGACAAGCAATGCTCCGGCATTAAAACCGATATACATAAACATTTTGTCAAAGACTTTGAATACCTCAAACTCGGGACCAAAAGGTTGCGACTGGATAGCAAAAGGCAGGTTTTGCGCATAGTGCAAAGCGCATTGTTCGAGTTGGTTCTGATTCATGACATTTCCCCCTACTCTATCTTGATCATTATTTGGTTTTATTTTAGGACTATGTATCTTCATACATGATAGCTTAAATCAAATTTTCAACAGCAGCCTTCTCAGCTCAAAGCCAATGAGATCAGGTCAAATATGATTGAAGGATAAAGCGAAGAATCGGGTTGCTGATTGCTCCTGAAAACCGAGTTTTTGATATAAGTTTTGTGCTTGTATATTCTCGGCATCGGTCTCTAATGCAATAAATCTGGCCTGTGTGTCTTGCGCAAATTGGATGGCTTGCTGCATTAAGGATAATGCAATACCTTGTCGACGATAGTTCTGATCCACATAAAGATCATTTAAAATCCAAGCCTTACCCAGCGATACTGAAGAAAAAGTCGGATAGAGCTGTACAAAACCAATGATCTTGTTGTTGTCATTTTTCCGGATAAAGAATACTGAATCCTGATGATTTAATCTGTTTTCAATAAATTGTCTTGCACCCGCTAAATCACTGGCCTGTTGATAAAAAACCCGATAGGCATTAAATATTTCAGCGAGCGTGTTCACATCTTGAATTGATGGCGAATCGGCTGTATTTATTTGCATTTTTGTTATTTCCAAAACATAAAAGACCATAAAGTTGGTCTTTTATAACATCAATCAATAGCGAAAAACTGACTGCTTTTTAACTTTTACGCGCTAGCAAAAACTTCGAAATGTCGACCAGTTCTTTGGCATCATCCCCAAAATACGCTAAAGCGTCAAAGGCCTGATCATGCAAACTTTGCGCATAGGCTTGTGCCTGTTCCAGCCCCATTAAAGCAGGATAGGTCGACTTCTGCGTTTGCTCATCTTTACCTGCAGTTTTGCCCAAGGTTTCTGTGCTGGCGGTAATATCCAGAATGTCATCTTGTACCTGAAACGCCAGACCAATAGTTTGACCAAATTGACGTAATTTAGGAATCGCCTGATCCGTACCCGCAAAGATGGTTACAGCACCCATCATGATCGCTGCCTGAATCAAGGCACCGGTTTTATTGCGGTGAATATTTTCCAATTCGGCCTGATTAACTTGCTTACCAGCCCCTTCTGCCTGCAAATCTAGGACTTGACCACAGACCATTTTTGAGCTCGCGGTCGCCAAGATCTGTACCTGCTTCAACACAATCGCGGCTTCAGTTCCCTGGCCCTGTTCATCAAACAGACGACTGCCCAGGATTTCAAAGGCCATCGACTGCAAAATATCACCCGCCAACAGTGCCGTATCTTCACCAAAGGCGACATGACAAGTCGGCTGTCCACGACGCAATAAATCATTGTCCATACATGGCAAATCATCATGTGCCAATGAATAACAATGGATCAGTTCAACCGCCACTGCTGCACGGCGGGCTGCTGCAAAATTGTGATTCGGTTGCAAAGATGCAGCGGCATAACAGAGTGCTGGACGAACCCGCTTTCCACCAAGCATGACGGCATGATGAACAGCTGCTTTTAAAGGTTCTGGAATCGAAAATGCAGCCAATGCTGTCAATAAATCCTGTTGAATACGTTGTTGAGCTTGTTTTAAAACATCCGCATTAACTTGAGAAATAGATGACACAATTGCCTCGGGAAATCTTAATGGAAGGAAAATGACAAGACTTGCCAGAATGGCGACATCATAACACTATTTATCTGAAGAAATTGCATTTGTAGTTTTAATCGATTCCAAATAATAAAGCCTTCAAATGAAGGCTTTATCGCATCGTTCTCAGTAATGCCTAGAACGCATCCCCCGGTACACGCACCCAGCCTTCCATCAATACACGCGCACTACGGCTCATAATGGCTTTTTTCACAGCCCATTTGCCATCAATCAGTTCGGCTTGAGCGCCCACACGTAAGGTGCCGGAAGGATGACCAAAACGAACGGCTTCACGTTCACCGCCCCCAGCTGCCAAATTCACCAGCGTACCCGGAATGGCAGCAGCTGTACCAATTGCCACCGCGGCAGTTCCCATCATGGCATGATGTAACTTGCCCATCGACAAGGCACGAACCAGTAAATCGACATCAGTCGCTTCAACTGCTTTACCACTTGAAGACGTGTACGACTTTGGTTTTGATACAAATGCAATTTTAGGAGTGTGCTGGCGTGCAGCTGCTTCTGAAATGTCTTTAATCAGCCCCATGTGCACCGCGCCATAGGCACGGATTTTTTCAAAACGCGCTAAAGCAGCCGCATCGCCGTTAATATGATCTTGTAATTCTGTACCTTGATAACCGATATCTTCGGCATTCAGAAAAATGGTTGGAATGCCTGCATTAATAAATGTTGCGTCAAAGGTACCTACCTCAGGAACAGTCAATTGATCCACAACATTTCCTGTCGGGAACATATCGCCGCCTTCTTCACCATCATCTGCAGGATCCAGAAATTCAATCTGAACTTCTGCTGCTGGAAACGTTACCCCGTCCAGTTCAAAATCACCGGTTTCCTGTACTTCACCATTAGTCACAGGTACATGTGCGATAATGGTTTTCTGGATATTCTTCTGCCAGATGCGTACCGTACAGATGCCATTTTCAGGAATACGGTCGGCATCGACCAGACCATTAGAAATCGCAAACGAGCCCACAGCAGCGGTGAGGTTGCCACAGTTGCCACTCCAGTCTACAAATGGCTGATCAATGGAGACTTGTCCAAATAGATAATCCACATCATGGTCTGGCTCTGAACTTTTTGCCAGAATCACGGTTTTACTGGTACTGGAGGTTGCGCCGCCCATCCCGTCAATCTGCTTGCCATAAGGGTCCGGACTGCCAATCACGCGTAAAAGAAGTTGATCACGTGCCTTGCCTGCTACCTGTGCCGCTTCGGGTAAATCATCCAGTTTGAAAAATATCCCTTTACTTGTGCCACCGCGCATATAGGTTGCAGCGACTTTGATTTGCGGTACTGAGCTCATGTCCATTCTTCCTTTTATCATATTCTTGGTGCAGCGGTATTTTGCATCTCAAATTACTGCACAGCCGTTATAAATACCATACGACCAATGGTGCCTGATTATATTTTCATGGATAAAATCTGTGCATTATATTGAGTATTTTTCATGACTTGTACAATGGCAAAAATGTGGAACCATCCGTCGGGAAAAACAAGAATCGGATTTTACTGTATAAATATAAAGCAAATTTCACATTAATATTAATCTAAATATATAATTTTAAATAACTTTTAAAAACAACTTTGCAGTCATGGCAATGCTGTACTTTTACTAGGCGAAAATCAATCAATCTATTAGAATAATCCAGTTAATTCCTCGTCGAGCTCAGTCCTTTGAACAACGATTCTTCTCAACTTCAGCGTGGACTAAAAAACCGCCATATCCAACTCATCGCGATGGGTGGAGCAATTGGTACGGGCTTATTTTTAGGTTCTGCGCAAATTATCCAGTCTGCTGGACCATCTATTATTTTGGGGTATGCAATTGGCGGCTTGATTGTTTTTCTAATCATGCGTCATTTAGGTGAAATGATTGTTGAAGAACCTGTTGCAGGTTCATTTAGTCATTTTGCTTATAAGTATTGGGGTAAATTTCCAGGTTTTATTACGGGCTGGAACTATTGGGTGCTCTACATCCTTGTGGCAATGACTGAGCTCACCGCCGTAGGTAAATATATTAATTACTGGTGGCCGCAAATCCCCGCCTGGCAGTCAGTCTTGTTTTTCTTTGTGGTGATTACCGCAGTCAACCTGACCAATGTTAAATTCTATGGTGAATCAGAGTTCTGGTTAGCGATCATCAAGGTAACAGCGGTCGTGGCCATGATCCTGTTTGGTCTTTTCTTACTGTTCACTGCTGATGCAAACTCGACGGCCTCATTTAGCAACCTGTGGTCACAAGGCGGCTTTTTCCCGCATGGCTTTGAAGGCTTGTTCTATATGCTGGCTTTCTTGATGTTTGCCTTTGGCGGAATTGAACTGATCGGTATGGCCGCAGCAGAAGCCAAAGATCCAAAGACCACAATTCCTAAAGCGATTAACCAGGTGGTGATTCGTATTTTGGTGTTCTATGTCGGTTCACTGGCGATCCTGTTGTCGCTTGTCCCTTGGAATCAACTCGATCTTGGCGGTTTGGATAAGAGTCCCTTCGTCATGATTTTCAGTCAGATGGGAATCGGTTGGGCCGCGCATTTACTGAACTTTATTATCCTGACAGCGGCATTATCTGTATATAACAGTGGTATGTATGCCAATAGTCGTATGGTCTTTGGTTTAGCTCAGCAAGGTAATGCACCGAAAATCTTTACCAAAACCAATAAGCAAGGTGTCCCTGTTCCAGCAGTACTGCTCTCTGCGTTCCTGATCTTTGGCTGTGTTTTACTTAACTACTTTGTACCTGAAGATGCCTTAGGTCATTTGATGTATGTTGTTGTTGGTGCGCTGGTTTTAAACTGGGCCATGATCAGCTTGACCCATTTGAAATATCGTCGTCATATTAAAACTGCACAAATCAAAACCTCATATCCGGCGCTGTGGTCTCCATTCAGTAACTATCTGGTGTTGGCATTTATTGGTGTTGTGCTGTATATCATGTGGCAGCAAGGCTTTAAAGAATCAGTGCTGATGATTCCAATCTGGATTGTATTGATGTTTATTTTTTATAAATTTTTAAATCGTAATACTGAAAACTAACAGTTGATCGGTTTTCTCAAAAAGTGATTGCATCTGCAATCACTTTTTTGTTTATAATCATAAAATTATGCGCTTATAGCTTAACTGGATAGAGCAGTTGCCTCCTAAGCGACCGACGTGGGTTCGAGTCCCGCTGAGCGCATAGCCCTTTTAATGAAGCTTGCCTTCCACAAGCTGCTGGTTAAGTAAGGTTTTCGCTTGGGTTTGCAATTGTTCTGCTTTGACCGTTTTTCCTGCGACTGACTTTGCCTGATCATTAAAATAACTAAAATGAGATTTCTCATTTTTTCCTGCAAATTTTAATGCCACGATTTGATTCTGGTTAAATGCATTCGCCCATGTATCTCTGACTGCGCTCCAGTAAGCCGCATTCTTCTTCCAGTAATCATAAGCAGCCTTGAAATCATAGCCTTCAACTTTATTGTATTGGTTAACTCCCAGCTCACGGGCAAGTGCCGTATTGGTCTTGGTATCAAATTTAATATTGTCTTGCTCATGCACCCACCCCGTTGCAGTAAGTGCATGGCGGTTAATCCCAATAATCACGTCATAATCATTACGCGTGGTATGCTCACGGCGTGGTAACGGGCGGTAGGTTTCATTCGATACCCACTCCACTGCACCATTATCTTTGGTCCATGTACCCAAGCCTGCATAACGAGGAGAATCATCAACTTGCCATACCGTTTGCAGCCATTTGCCTTTGCTCTGTTCTGGCTTTAAATCCATACTTTTCCAGCGATAATCCCCAATATAACTCCACATCTTGGTCGGTTCATATTCCCAGTCCTGACGCCAGTGCTTCACCACGTGACCATCTGCAACCAAAATATGCTGTAACGACACTTTATTTGGCGTATTTTCTAAAACCACAACAGTTTCATAACCACTGGATAGGTCATCTTTTTTAACTTTATAGTCTGGTTTGAGTGAATAAAGCTCTTCAAAGCGGAAATCAACTTTGTATTCTCCTGCCATTTTCAGGATGGCCTGACGCGCTTGTTCTTGTGTCAGATTTTCATGCAAAGATTGCTGTTGTAAAGCATCTGCCAATTTTACTGGCTGTTGTGCAGCATTCACACTACTGATCCCCATCATCAGTGCAGTTACAAAAACATAAGACAACTTAAGCTTCATATAAAAAATCTCAACTCGACGCTAAATTACTGAATCAATTAAATAAAGCAACTTCCCCTAGTTCAGTCGCTTGTATCTTTTTGAAATAAACCTGTAAAGCATTGTAAATTATTGTGAGAATGATTACCATTTAATTTATGGAATAATTTTCATTGCGATTAAATATTGTGAATATACTCTCTCCTCAATTTTGTTCTAAACCTAATATTTTATTTGCTTCTCTTTTAGCAGCAGGTTTGATTTCTCCTTCTGTGTATGCAACCGAGCAATCAACTTATGCAGTTACTAAAACACCTCTGCATGTTCTCGATACCATTGTGGTGACAGGCACACGTTCAGAAAAAAAATTAATTGATAGTCCGATTCGAACTGAAATTATTGATGAAGAAGAATTAAAAAGAACCAATGCCATTACCTTAAAAGATGCTTTGGAAAATATTCCAGGCATCTTGTTAAGAGAAATTCATGGCAAATCAGGTTATGAAATTTCATTACAAGGTCTGAGTAGCGATCAGGTGCTGATTCTGATTGATGGTCTGCCACTTGCTGCCAGTACCAGTTCTACTGTTGATTTAGATCAATACTTAATTGGTGGTATTGAGCATATTGAAGTTATTAAAGGTGCAGCTTCGGCACAATATGGCTCATCTGCAATGGGTGGGGTAATCAATATCATCACTAAAAAAGTGCAAGACGGTGTTGCCATTTCAGGGCAAGTCGATATTGGCTCTTATGGTAAACAAAATGCAGATGGTAAAAATACATCGATCAATAATCACCATCAGAAAGTCAGTATTGAAGCGGCAAATGCCACTTTAAAAGGTCGCATCATCGCAGACCAGTTTAGTAGCGATGGCTTTGCCGTTAATCCGAACGATTATCCTCAACAAGGTGATGAGCAAAAGCGTCAGCAGTATGCATTTTATGGTGCGTGGCAGCCTTCAGACCAATTTATGCTATGGGCAGATTTCAATGAATATAAAGAAAAAGACCGCCAGCGAAGTCTAAATTTCGTTCCACCATTTTATTTAAAACAATACAAACTTGAAGATATTGAACGCCAACGTTTCAGTGCGGGTTCACAGTTTAATTTCATCAAAAATAGCAAAGTCGATTTAAAAGCTGTCCATGAAACCTATGACTCAACCTCGACCCAAACTTTAGATGGATACCTTTCTGCTTTAAGACACTCGAATCAGGAAAATAATCATTTCAGCTCGCAACTGACACTCCCCAAATGGAATAAGCAAAACTGGCAATTGGGCTATGACTGGCATGAAGAAAAGTTAGAGCAAAGCAATAACGGTAAATTTGAGATGCAAGGCGGTTCGGTAAAGCGGGATCGTCATGAATTTTATGTTCAAAATGACTTTAATCTCGTACAAAACCTTGATGCAGTCATCGGCTGGCGTTTCCAGAATGATGATGATTTTGGCGATCACAATGCTTTTAAACTCAGTAGCAAATATCGTTTTTACGACCAGAATGATCTGCTTGCCGATCTACGCCTGAGCTATGGTCAAGGCTATCGCGTACCTAACTTAAAAGAACGTTTTTATTCTTTTGATCATAGTCATTTAGGCTATATCGTCATTGGCAATCCCAACTTAAAACCAGAGTCATCGGACAGTTATCAACTTGGACTAAGTCTGGTTCAAAATGATCGCTGGAATGCGGATATCAACCTGTTCTGGAATGATATTCAGGATCTGATCCAAACCGATTTTGATCATGCCACGACAGTCAATGGCATCACTCAATACAGCTACAGCAACGTTGCCAAGGCGGAGACCAAAGGGATTGAAACATCTGCCAAATGGAAGCTGACACCTTATTTCTCGGTGAATGGTGCGTATACCTATACCGAAGCAAAAGATAAAACCAGCAATACCCTCTTAACACGACGCCCCAAACATATTGCACGTTTAGGCGCAGATTATGCCTTGAATGATCAGCTTGATTTGACCCTACGCGGCCGTTACCAAAGCAATGAATACGGCGATAGTGCCAATCAGCAACAGTCGCCAAGCTGGGTGACATTCGACTCGCAAGTGGATTATCGCATCAACCGCTACATCAGTGCTTTTGCCGGTATCGACAATCTCTTCAATGAACAACGTAATTTTTCTAGCGCAGTAGATTATCGCCCGATTGCCGGTCGATATACCTACATGGGGCTTCGCTTTAACTGGAACAGCAATCTGAAATAATCTTTATAGGATCAATATCAATGTCTCATCTTAATTTAGCCAAGTTATTTGCTTTAAGTACTTTAAGTACCCTTCTGATCGCTTGTGGCGGTGGAGGTGGATCATCAGATAACAGTGGAACCAGCAATCCGCCTGTGACCAATACCGATCTATTTACAGTAAAAGGCAAACAATGGAGCATTACACCCACTGCAAATAACGCTTATTGTTATGATATCGACACGCAAGCGGAAATTTCATGTACCACAACCGACTGGGATCTTAAATTTGCAATGGGCACACGTACCCCACTATTATTTACCAACAGTGGTGTAAGCGGTTCAGGCAATGGCGGTGCTCTTTATTCACCATTTGATGCAACATGGACAAACCTATCCAAAGAACTGGATGCAACACAAGGCGGCAGTTTACCAGCTCAGGCATGGAGTGTAGATGCGTATAGCAATGCATTCATGGACACCTCATCGGGCAGCAACAGCTTCTTTGAATATGATCTGTTTGGTGATCACCGTATGTCACCAAACTTTAAAACTTTCTTGGTCACGACCGATTCAAGCGCTGCAACAGCAATTGGAAGCTACGAAAAACCGGTGTTTGCGGTACAGATTTATAATTATTATCAAGGCTCAACCTCAGGTTATATTTCAATTCGTTATATCAATACACAACTTCCTCATGACGTAAAAATCCTAACGATTGATGCGACTCAAGGCTGGAACTATGTTGATCTGATTACAGGTACTACCAGTAAAAATGCAACAGGACAATGGCAACTCGCATTTAATCGCTACAATGTTCAACTTAATCAAGGTATAGGCAGTATGGTTGCCTCACAACCAGCAGGATTCTATTCTGCCGACGGTAAACCAATCATTGATAAGTTTAAAGATAGTAATGCGTATGTCTCTACAGAAGCTGATTTAAAAGCAGCTGCTTCTACAACCAATATCAAATGGGGTTCTAACAGTATTACCTCCATTTTGAATCCAACCTTTAAGGGAACATACCCTCAAAAACTCACTTATGGCTGGTATAACTATTATCCAACCTTAAGTGCAGCACAGGCAGATGGTCTACAAGCAGCCCATATGCTAAAAGCAAATCCTGCGGGTGCAACAATCATTCGAGGAAATAAAGGCAACAGCTACGCTCGTCTACATCTCACAGATGTCAAATATGCAGACCCTAGTAACGCCTCAAGTGCCACCACATGGACCTTTGAACTGGATATCCAACCAGCTAAATAAGTCATAAAAAACGGAGCCTCTGCTCCGTTTTTTTAGGTATATCTTAAAACTAATCGATCACACGGATGGGACGGATTCGTCTGATTCTTAACGTCATTTCTTTTAAGACATAGTTGGTTGCAACAACCAATATAAATCCAATGATGAATGAGCCAACAATATCGAAAGGAAAATGTACACCCACAAAAACTCTGGATACACCCACCACCAGACTCAGTACCAAGCCCAATATTCCAATCTTTTTAAATCCAGCCAATAAATAAGAAAAGGCAATAATCACGATGGTTAAGGTATGCTGACTTGGAAAAGAGGATGAAGCGCCATGACCAATCAATTTGTCGCCCAAATGCAACTGGAACGGTCGAGGATGATGATAAAAGAATTCGATGAGGTCACTTATAACCAGTGAAAACAGAACGATAAATAAGGTTTTTGCGAACAGAAGACCGTATGTTTTCCACTGGATCACTACTAATAACACCAGAAAACTGATAAAAAGAGCCTGTAAATTATTTTGTGTAAGTTCCATTTTTTATAAATGATCTTTTAATCGATCATCGAACTGAATCGTAAACCAATTCATTGCTAAACGCCAATTTTGAATTGGCATCGTCCATTTCTTCGCAGCATTTGATGTTGCTAAGTAAATGACCTTCTTTACTGAGTCATCAGATGAAAAGATTTTCCTTTTCTTCGTTGAATGGCGTATTACGCTATTCAACGACTCAATCGCATTTGTTGTATAAATAGCATGACGTATTTCGGCTGGATAGCTAAAGATCGTTCGGATATTTTCCCAATTGGCCCGCCAGGATTCTCCAATTTTGGGATACTGGTGATTCCATTGATCACAGAAGATGTCTAGGGACTTTAAAGCATTTTCCTCTGTACTTGCCTGATAAATCGCTTTCAGACCCGACGTAACAGCCTTGTAGTCTTTCCAGCTTACAAATCTCAGGCTATTGCGTACAACATGCACAATACACAGTTGAATATCAGTATGAGGGTAAACAGAGGCTATCGCGTCAGGAAAGCCTTTTAATCCATCTACACAGGCAACAAGAATGTCCTGTACTCCTCGATTTTTTAGCTCTGTCATGACTGACAGCCAGAATTTGGCACCTTCTGTCTGAGCAATCCACATACCCAGTAATTCTTTTTGCCCATCCATATTGATGCCTAAAGCAAGGTATACGGACTTGTTAATCACATTGGAGTGCTGACGGACTTTGACAACAATACAGTCAAGATAGACAACAGGATAAAGGCTATCTAAGGCTCTATTTTGCCACTCAGTCACTTGCTCAATCACAGCATCGGTAACTTTGCTGATGAGAGATGCTGACACATCGGCATCGTACATTTCTTTGAAGAAGGCTACAATTTCCCTATTAGTCATTCCTTTTGCATACAGTGAGAGGATTTGGTCATCCATACTGGTGATGCGTGTTTGGTGCTTTTTGATAATTTGTGGCTCAAATGAACCTTCTCGATCACGGGGAATATCTAAAGCCAGTTGTCCATCTTGAGTTGTAATGGTTTTAGAACTAAACCCATTACGGCTATTTGAGCCTTTCTTGGGCTGATGCTTTTCATAACCGAGATGGTCTGAAAGTTCAGTATTGAGTGCAGTTTCAATCATGAATTTTTTAAAGACTGCTGTCATTTGGTTTAAGTCTTCTGGTGTTTTTAGACCTTTAGCCAATTCGGCAGCCATACTTTTGATTGTTGCT